>JBEKTX010000073.1:0-14073 GCA_049515615.1 Spirochaetia bacterium | reverse complement strand
ATCGACGAGCAGCCCGTGGCGTTGGCGATGACCGCCCTGTCCCCGTAGAGCTGGCTCATGAGCTTCACGTACGGCGTCTCGCCGCAGCCGGCGCAGGCGCCGGAGAACTCGAAGAGCGGCGGGATGAACTGGGAGCCTTTGATCGTGTTGCGCTTGATGAGCTTCGGATCCACCTCGGGCAGGGAGAGGAAGAACGAGAAGTTCTCCGCCTCCTGGTCGCGGATAGGAAGCTGGGGCGCCAGGTTGATCGCTTTCCGGTCGGTCTTTTCCCCGTTCACCTTCTTGAATGACGGGCAGGCGCTGACGCAGACGCCGCAGCCCGTGCAGTCCAGGGAGGAGACCTGGAGGGTGAACTTCATGCCGTCGAACTCCTTGCCCTTCGCATCGACGGACTTGAAGGTCGAAGGAGCCTTTGTCAGGAGCGCGGGATCGTAGACCCTCATGCGGATGACCGCGTGCGGGCACACCATGGAGCACTCGCCGCACTGGGTGCAGGTATCAGGATCCCAGACCGGGATCTCCTCCGCAATGGAGCGCTTCTCCCACTTCGTCGTGCCCGTGGGCCAGGTGCCGTCGTCCGGCAGCTTGGAGACCGCAAGGGAGTCCCCGCGCCCCGCGATGATCTCGGCAGTGACGGCGCGCACGAACTCGGGCGCCTGCGCGGGAACCGGGGGCAGCATGTGGAGCTTCCCCTCGGCGCGCGCGGGGTAGTCCACCTTCTCGATGCGGCTGCGTGCCGTCTCCACCGCCTTCATGTTCATCTCGACGATGTCCCTGCCCTTGTTGCCGTAGGTGTCCTCGATGGCGGTCTTGATGAGCTCCAGGGCCTTCGCCTCCTCGAGGACTCCCGAGATGAGGAAAAAGGCCGTCTGCATCGTCACGTTGATCCGTCCCCGCAGACCGACCTCGTCGGCGATCTTGGTCCCGTCGATGACGTAGAACCTCAGCTTCTTGTCAATGATCTGCTTCTGCACCTCCACCGGTATCTGCGCCCACACCTCGTCCTTCGAAAAAGGTGAGTTCAGGAGGAACACGGCTCCGTCATCCGCCTGGGACAGCATGTCCAGGCGATTCATGAAGCTGAACTTGTGGCAGGCAAGGAAGTTCGCCTTGGAGATGAGGTACGTGCTCTTGATCGGCTTCTTGCCGAAGCGCAGATGCGAAACCGTGGTGGAGCCGGATTTCTTGGAATCCAGGACGAAGTAGCCCTGGACGTAATTGTCCGTGGCCTTGCCGATGATCTTGATCGAGTTCTTGTTTGCGCCGATCGTCCCATCCGCGCCGAGCCCGTAGAACATCGCGCGGTGGACGCCGGCCGGCTCGGAGGAAAATGACGGGTCGAAGGGAATGCTCGTGTGCATCACGTCGTCGTTGATGCCGACGGTGAAATGATTCTTCGGGGCCTTCAGCGAAAGCTGGTCGAAGACAGCCTTCGCCATCGCGCCGGTGAACTCGTACGAGCCCAGGCCGTAGCGTCCGCCAATGACGACGGGGTAGTCCTTGGCCTTGAACAGCCCCAGGGACATCGACTCGCCGATCGCGGTGCGCACGTCCTCGTACAGCGGCTCTCCCAGGGAGCCGGGCTCCTTCGTGCGGTCCAGGACCGCGATGGCCTTCACGGTCTTCGGCAGAGCCTGGGCGAAGTGCTCGAGGCTGAAGGGACGGAAGAGGCGGACCTTCAGCACACCGACTTTCTCCCCCTTTGCCACGAGGTACTCTGCGGC
Organism: Spirochaetia bacterium; assembly: GCA_049515615.1. Lineage (GTDB taxonomy): Bacteria > Spirochaetota > Spirochaetia > SZUA-6 > Fen-1364 > Fen-1364. The sequence goes on along the minus strand of JBEKTX010000073.1, from coordinate 12,349 downwards.
CTCCTCCGCGGCTTCCGCGCCGTTTCCCATCATGACGATGACCCGCTCCGCGTCGGGAGCGCCTCTGTAGTCGAAAAGCCGGTACTGGCGGCCCACGATCTTCGCCAGCTTGTCCATGGCCTTCTGCACGATCCCGGGAACCGCGGCGTAGTACTTGTTCACCGTCTCACGCCCCGCGAAGTAGACATCGGGGTTCTGCGAGGTGCCCTTGATCGTGGGCCGCTCGGGATTCAGCGCCCGCGCCCGGTGCGCCCCCACCATCTCGTCGGTGACCATGGCACGCATGTCGTCGTGGCTGAGCTCTTCTATCTTCTGGACTTCCATGTAGGAGCGAAAACCATCGAAGAAATGCAGGAAAGGCACCCGTGATTCCAGTGTCGCCGCCTGCGCGATCAGCGCGCAGTCCATGATCTCCTGCGCGTTGTTGGAGCACAGCAGGGCCCATCCCGTGGACCGGCATGCCATCACGTCCGAGTGATCGCCGAAGATCGACAGGGCGTGCGTCGCCAGGGCGCGCGCGGCGATGTGAAAGACCGTGGAGCACAGCTCGCCGGCGATCTTGAACATGTTCGGGATCATCAGGAGGAGGCCCTGGGAGGCGGTGAAGGTCGTGGTGAGCGCGCCCGTGGTGAGCGCCCCGTGCACGGCACCCGCGGCGCCCGCTTCCGACTGCATCTCGACCACTGTCGGGACAGTGCCCCAGATGTTCCTCCTGCCTTCCGCCGAGAACTCGTCCGCGGATTCTCCCATCGTGGACGACGGCGTGATGGGATAGATCGCGATCACCTCGTTTGTCGCGTGCGCGACTATAGCGGCGGCGGTGTTCCCGTCGATGGTCACCATCTTCCTGGCCATATGCAGAATCCTTCTTTCGTGAAAAAGTTGTTGAGAACTTTCTGACGGTATTCTATAGTAAAAGAGAAATCATGACAATGCAGGCCTCTGCAGCGCCTGCGCCAGTGAGAGCAGGAAATCGCGGTTGTCCGCCTGCATGTAGCGCACCGTCCCTCCCATCCGTGAGAAGGTCTTGCCGTACCGCAGGTAATAGGCGGGATCCGTCACGGGCGGCTCGCCGTCCCTTGTCCAATCCCAGGCGGATTCCGCGATGTCAACGACCAGGATGTAGTGATTCTCTATGGTGCGGCCCTCCTGCACGGCGATGTTCCGGGCCATGGACAGTGATTTTTCGAAGATCATGGGCGACATCACCGCGGAGCCGATGGACAGGTACACGCCGCCGTCCAGCCTGCTCACCCCGTCCGCGAACACGAGAAAGTCGGTGAGCGCGGTTCTGCCCACTGCCGCGCCGCTGTTCAGGGGATGCGCGTAGATGATGTCGTGGCCGATCATGGGATGGCCCGTGAAGGGCACGCCGGCGGACCAGGCCGCGGCCTGAGCGCTGAACCGCGCAAAAGGATGCGGCACCTCCATGTGACCGGCAGGGAGTCGGAACTCCTTCACCGCGGAGAGAAGATCCGCCGCGGCCGCCGCCCTGCCGGGCTCCGCGTCCAGGAGCCGTGGGATCTCGTCCAGGAGCTCCTCCGATGAAGGCAGGTCGAGTCCCTGGTTCGCAATGAGCGCGCCGACCGAATGTCCGTAGCCGAAGCCTCTCCACGCGCCCGCCAGGAGCGCGATGTTGATGAAACGGCCCGTTTCCTCCCATGCGCCGAACTCGCCGCGGCTGATGTTCTCCCGCACATCCTCGCTCGTGCCGCCCTGGTAGGCGAGCTCCCAGTCATGGATGATCCCCGCCCCGTTCGTCGCAAGGTGCGTGATCCAGGCGCTGCGAATGAGACTGATGAGGACAGGTCCGAGGCCGTTCTTGATCGTGTGCGCGCCAAACGCGCACATCACGGGCTTTCCCGCCGCGCGCGCCGCCCGCACGCGCTCCACCACCTCCGGCAGCAATGCGGCGGCCTTCGGCGTGAGCCCCCGGGGGGCGGCGGACGGATCCACGGCATCTTTCGGGAACTGGACCTTGTTGCCGCGTTCCGAAAGGGGTTTCAGTCTCAGCTTCCCGCGGTCAAAACAGGGAAAGCTCACGCAGGCACCCCGAGCAGGCGGCACAGGGCCTGCCACTGGCAAAAGTCGGGAACCACAATGTCCGCTCCCGCGCGGATGAGGCGGGTGCGCTTGCGCATGTTCCACCCGAACCGCCGCACCTCGTCACTGGCGACACCGATGGCGCGGCCGCCGCGGCGCTTGGTTTCCCTTATTTCCACGGGTCCGTCTCCGAACGTCACAAGCGCGTGCCCTCCTCCCGCGCCGATCTCCTTGAGTATCCTTTCAAGAACCACTTTCTTCGCTTCGATCTTCACGTCCCCCACACCGCCATGAATCCTGCCCTCGAACAACGCCGCGTGTCCGAGTGATTCGGCCTCGGCGATCAGAGCGTGCTCGTCTCCCCCGCTTGTCAGGTGGAGTTTCACTCCCGCGGCATGCAGCGCCTTCAGCATGGGGATTGCGCCCTTGAGAGTGCAGTCTTCCACGCAGAGCTCACCGCGGCGCAGCTTCGCAAGCCGGGGCGAGACCATGGCCACCAGCTCCTGGTTGTACACATCCTTGTATCCCTGGGCATCCTTCATTTCCGCGGCGGGCACGATGCCGAACTCGCGCACCATGTCCACCAGGCCGCGCATCTGCACGAGCGTCTGCACGCCCGTGGTGCTGTCGATGTACTCGCGCACTCGCTCCTTCACGGCCTGGAAGAGCCTCTCCTCGGCGGTCTTCCAGCCGCCGAGGATGGAGCGGATCATGACGTTCTCCATGATTCCCTCCCAGCCCTCGCGCAGCGTCGAGATGGTGCCGTCGTTGTCGAAAACCGCGTGAAGCGGAGGGCTCCCGGATACAGGGCCGACGATCTCGATCTCCGTCTCCCCGTGGAAGCGGGCCGTCCTCGGGTCTTCCGCGAGCTCCGGGTTGCAGAGGTAGTCGGGTTCATCGCCGATGGCCAGGATCTCCGCGGGGCTCGCCGTGCCGGTGATGAAGAGCTTTTTCACCGTGACTCCCGCGGCAAAGTTACCGAGGGTCGCCGCGGACACGGGGTCGCTTCCCGCGGCCAGCGCTGCCCCGATGCCCGCGAGCGCGCTGTCCCCGGCGCCCACGGTGTCGATCCTCCCAAGAATCTGCAGGCCGGGTACTTCGTGGATGCCCCCTGATTCGCGCACCAGCATGCCACGGGAGCCGCGGGTCAGGAACACGAGTGTTTTCCACCGGCGAAAAAGCTCATTCACCGCGCGCTCGGCTTCAACGCGCGGAACCGGATCATCCCTCTCCCACTTCGCTCCGATGAGCCGCAGCGCCTCACGGTCGTTGAGCTTGCGCACCGCGCCCGCGTAGCTGTCGCTGAAGCTCCTGCTGTCGCAGAGGAAGGGGATGGAAGCCTCGCGGATGAGACCGGCAAGGCCGTCCCTCAGCTCGAGGGTATGAATGCCCGGGAGGAGCTGCTGGTTGACAATGACGAGGTCCAGATCACCCAGGGCGCTCCGCAGGGCCTTGAGCAGGAAACCGGCTGCTGCCGGGGAAAGTGAGTTCGCATTCCCGAAATCGATCCGGCTCTGCTCGGCCTCTCCTACCACCGGCTTGATGTACACGGGGGTGTTCCAGTCCGTCTCCTGGACCATGACGCCATGGATATCGACCGATCCGGCGCGCATGATCCGGGTCATCTCGCCTCCGAAGGGATCGCTTCCGAGGACGCCGAACGCGAAGATGCGCCGAACCCCAAGGGCGGCAAGATTGCTCACGACGTTTCCTGCGCCTCCCAGGGAGTAGCGCTGGCTGCGCACAGGCATGGTGGCGAGGCCGGTTTCGACTGAAATCTCGGAGAGCGTCGGATCGAGGGTCCAGTAGGCATCCAGACAGAAGTCGCCGATCACGCCAATGCGGGTGCGGGCGATCCGCGCGAGGAGCGATTCGAGCTGGTCCCTTGTCATTGCGGGGCGCAGTGTAATCGACGCGCATGCCCCCTTCAAGTATACTGCGCCGAATGAAATACCAGGAGATTCTTGACCGCACCCGCGCCCTCGCCGCCCGGCCTGCCCGAAATCTGGACCCGCGGAAAAGCGCCGTTGTCATGAAGGAGTTCACGGAACGCACAACCGGCTCGGCGAGGCTCTTTCAGCAGGCGGGAAACGTGCTGCCCCGGGGGATCGAGCACGCATGGACGCCGAGCGTCCCCTACCCCCTTTTCATGAACCATGGGAAGGGAAGCCGGGTGTGGGACGTGGATGGCAACCAGTACGTCGACTATATCCTCGCCGGTGGACCGCTCATTCTCGGTCACAACCATGAAGGTCTGCGCAAGAGCATGATGGACCTGATCGGCAGGCGCACGTATTTCCACGGGTTCTCTGACGAGATGGAGCTCCGGGCCGCGGAAAAGATCATCCATCATTTTCCGGCAATCGAGCGGGTGCGGTTCACGTGCTCGGGGACCGAGGCGAATGCCGCCGCGGCGCGGATCGCGCGCTCGTTCACCGGCAGGAAGAAGATCATCAAGTACCTTGCCGGGTACCATGGCTGGAGCGACCAGTTCATGACCGACATGGAAGTCCCCGGCAGCGGCCGGTTCGTCTCTCAGGGCATCCCGGATGAGATTCTGGATCTCACGGTCCTCGTGCCGCCGAACGACCTCGATGCGCTCGAACGCGCCCTTGCCGGGCAATCCTCCCAGGGGGGCGTGGCTGCGGTTTTCTGCGAGCCGGTCGGCGGAGAATCCGGCCTTGTGCCGTTCGCGGACGGCTTCCATGCCGCCGCGATCGATGTGACGCACCGGCACGGCGCGCTGTACGTCTTCGACGAAGTTGTCACCGGGCTCCGCATGGGCCTGGGGGGGGCGCAGGCCGCTCTGGACGTGAAACCGGACCTCACGACGCTTGGAAAGGCGCTCATGGGAGGATGGCCATCGTGCGGGGCGGTCTGCGGAAGTGCGAAGGTGATGGAGACGGCCACGGTCGGCCCGATACCTGACGGGAGGCCGTTCGCCTACATCGCCGGCACGCTGCCGGGAAACACGCTGTCGGCGGCCGCGGCGTACTACACGATCCTCGAGCTGGAGAAGCCGGGCGTCATCGAGCGGATGTTCGTCGTGACCGCGGACCTCGTGGACAAGCTGAACGGCATGTTCGCAGAACGCGGGTGCGGATTCTTCGCGTACAGCTTCGGGGGCATCGTCCGCATAGAGATGACCGCGCCGCACGGGGTGCCGCTCACCGGACCAGAAGCATTCCCCCAGATCATATTCCGGCGGGGACTGCTGGAAGAATACTCGGCGATCGTGCATGCCCACGGCGTTCTCACGCGCAACGGCCGGGACATGGTGTCCTGCGCCCATACCACGAAGGACAATGACCGTGCCGTCCAGGCCTTCTCCGCGCTCATCGATACCCTCGAACAGGAATGAAGCACGTCATGAAGAACACCCACTCGAAGAAGCGACATGGCGCTGCGCTGGTGACCGGCGCATCGCGGGGGATCGGCAAAGCGATCACTGCCGCCCTGGCGGCCAACGGCTGGGAGGTGACCGGCACCTGCAGGAACCCGAAGCGCCTTGCCCCGGAGGACAGGATCCCCGGCGTCCGCTACCTCCCGCTGGACTTCTCACGGAAGTCGAGCATGGACGCTCTGCTGCGGAAGGTAAAAAACGTGGACGTGCTGGTGAACAATGCGGGCAGCGGCTCGATCGGACCGGTGGAAGAGGCGCCCATCGAGAAGGTGCGAGCCCTGTTCGAGAACAACTTCTTCGGGGCGGTGAGGCTCACGCAGTCCCTGCTGCCGGGGATGCGGGCCAGAGGCGGAGGGAGCGTGTTCTTCATGGGCTCCATGGCCTCCGAGATTCCTCGGGCATTCATGTCGTTCTATGGGGCGAGCAAGGCCGCTCTGAAAGCCTTCTCCGAAGCCCTCCGCATGGAGGTCAGGGGCTTCGGCATCCGGGTAGCGTTGATCGCACCGTTTTCTATCGCCACGACCTTCCCGCAGGAGAACCAGACGAAGCGCGGCTCGGTCTACGCGGCAGCGGTAGCCAGGGTCAAGCGGACGCGCGACCGCATGATCATGTCGGGCCTGGAGCCGCAGGTGGTGGCGGAAACTGTCATGGACCTCCTGGGCAAGAAGCGGCCGCGGGCATTCACAAGCGTCGGCCGTCACGCGGGTCTCCTGGCATTCCTTGCCCGCCACCTTCCCCGGCCCGTCATCGAGGCGTTGTCAGCCAGAAGTTTCAAGCTATAATCGAGCCCATGAAAGCCCTGGTGAAGAAGCATGCCGGTCCGGGGCTCGTCATGGACGAGGTGCCCGTCCCGACGATTGGCGGCAACGACCTCCTCGTGAAGGTCACACGCGCGGCGATCTGCGGCACCGACCTGCACATCTGGAACTGGGACGAGTGGGCACGGCGCACGCTGCATCCGCCGCTCGTCGCGGGACACGAATTTGTCGGCAGAATCGTGGACGTGGGCGCCAACGTGAGCGGGTACAAGATCGGCGAGCGCGTGTCCGGCGAGGGGCACATCGTCTGCGGCGTGTGCAGGAGCTGCCGCGCGGGACGCCGGCACCTCTGCACGAACACCGTGGGGATCGGGGTGCAGAGGGACGGCTGCTTCGCCGAGTACCTTTCCCTGCCGGCATCCAACGCGTGGCACGTGCATCCGAGCATCCCTTCCGAGATTGCCTGCTTCCTCGATCCGCTGGGAAACGCGACCCATTCGGCCCTGTCATTCGACCTCGTGGGAGAGGACGTGCTCATCACCGGGGCCGGGCCCATCGGCATCATGGCCGCCGCGATCTGCCGTCACTGCGGCGCCCAGCGCATCGTGGTCACCGACGTGAACGATTTCCGCCTGGGCCTCGCGGCAAGGATGGGCGCCACCCTGACGGTGAACGTCGCGCGAACCTCGATCGAGGAGGCGCGGGAGCAGCTCTCCATCATCGGTTTCGACATCGGACTGGAGATGTCGGGCAACGGTGCCGCCTTCGAGGCGATGCTGGAGAACATGTACCACGGCGGGCGCATCGCCCTTCTGGGGATCCTCCCGAACTCCTCGTGGATCCGCTGGGACCAGGTGATCTTCAAGGGCCTGACGATCAAGGGCATCTACGGCCGGGAGATCTTCGAGACCTGGTACAAGATGCAGACCATGCTGCAGAGCGGCCTCGACGTGAGCCCCGTGCTCACCCACCGTTTCCCGTTCGAGCAGTTCGAGCGCGGATTCGCCGCCATGCAGTCGGGGGAATGCGGCAAGGTGATCCTCGAGGTCACGGAGGAGAGCGGCGATGATTGACGATGCCGCGCGCCGCGAGCTGGCAGGCAGGATCGAGGAGATCCGGCAGGCGGGCACCCTCAAAGTGGAGCGAGTGCTCCAGTCCCCGCAGGGCGCGCGCATCCGCGTGCGGCCGGGTCGCGAGGTCTTGAACTTCTGCGCGAACAACTACCTTGGACTCGCCTCTCACCCGAAGGTGGTGGAGGCAGCGCACGCTGCCCTGGACCGTTGGGGGTACGGCATGTCCTCCGTAAGGTTCATCTGCGGCACTCTGGAGGTGCACGCCGAGTTGGAGAAGCGGGTGTCCGAGTTTCTCGGCACCGAGGAAACCATTCTTTTCTCCTCCTGCTTCGATGCCAACGGCGGAATCTTCGAGCCGCTCCTTGACGCGGAATGCGCGCTGATCACCGACCAGCTCAACCACGCATCCCTCATCGACGGGGCGCGGCTGTGCAAGGCGCGGCGGTTCATCTATGCGCATGCCGATATGAAGGACCTGGAAGCCCGGCTCCGCGATGCGGCATCGGCCCGTTTGAGGCTCATCGTCACCGACGGCGTGTTCTCCATGGATGGGGACCTCGCCGATCTGCCGGGGATCTGCCGCCTGGCGGAGGCCCATGGGGCCATGGTGGTTGTCGATGACAGCCACGCAACGGGTTTCGTCGGACCGACCGGCAGAGGCACCGCGGAGCATTTCGGCGTCACCGGACGCGTGGACGCTGTGACCACGACGTTCGGCAAGGCGCTGGGCGGCGCGACCGGCGGCTGCGTCTCGGGCAGGAAGGAGATCGTGGATCTGCTCCGCCAGAGGAGCAGGCCCTACCTCTTCTCCAACAGCCTCGCGCCCGTCGTCGCCGCCACGAGCATCGCGATTCTCGACATGCTCGCCCGGGACACCGGGCTGCGCGACAAGCTGGAGCGGAACACCAGGTTCTTCCGCAAGGGCATCGCGGCGGCTGGCTTCGACGTGAAACCCGGCATCCACCCGATCGTCCCGATCATGCTCCATGAAGAGAAGCTCGCGGGAACAATGACGGAGCGCCTGCTGGAGGAGAGCATTTACGTGATCGGCTTCTCCTATCCTGTCGTCCCGAAAGGCCAGGCCCGCATCAGGGTGCAGGTGTCGGCACTCCACGAGGAGCCCGACCTGTCGAGGGCAATCGAGGCATTCGCGAAAGTGGGAAGGGAGCTTGCCGTCATCGTCTGAAGATGATTTTGTCCTGAGAGGAGGTCACGATGAATCCGGAAGACAAGTCGAAGGTCCAGTCACTCATCAGCGATCTGAACGGGCTGAAGTCCCGCAGCCCGGAGGAATCGAAGTTCAAGGAATGGAAAGAGAAGACTGAGAAGAAGCTCGAAGAGGTGTTCGGCAAGAGCTCGGACCAGTATGGGAGGTTTCGGGCCCTGCGCTTTTTCGACTTCTCGCGCCGACCCGGGCCCAAGGACGCACCGCTGCGCGAGGATGAGAGGGCGCAATTCCTCAAGGGCCTGGAGGAGGCTCGGCGACTGTTGTCCAGATTTACGGATGCATAAACCAACTGCAGGAATTTTCTTGACCGCCCATAACAGCCATGCTACCCTGCCGGTGCGAAAATCCAGGAGAATGGCATGGAAGACACCGTCGTAAAGGTCCTCTGGGCGGTCACCCGGAAGCTGCCCGATGCTGCCGCCTTGAGGAGCAAGGACCGGGCGGGCGCCTGGACCTCACTCACCTTTCACGAATTCGCCGACCTGTTCGAACGCTTCGGCGCGGGCCTTCTGGATTTCGGCGTGAAGCGGGGAGATCATGTCGGCTTCATTTCAGAAAACCGCAAGGAGTGGATGATCGCGAACATCGGGATCCTCGGGATCGGCGCCGCGGATGTCCCGCGGGGCTCCGACACGATGCCCGAGGAAGCCTGCTACATCCTGCGTCACTCGGACTGCGCCCTCGCGCTCGCGGAAAATGCCGAGCAGGCGAAAAAGATCCTGTCGAAGAAACAGGACCTTCCGCTTCTCAAGGAGATCGTCGTCATCGATGACGGGTTCGTTCCCGGCTCCGTTCCGTCTCCGGCAGGAGTCGAGATTCTCACCTACGCGCAGATCATGGAACGGGGCGCACGGAAGCTCGCCGCGGATCCCCAGGCATTCCAGAGGGAAATGGAGAAAGGGAAGCCCGAAGACCTTGCCACCATCATCTATACCTCGGGGACTACGGGCGAGCCCAAGGGCGTGATGCTCACCCACTCGAACTTCCTCCACAACATCCGCACCATCCCGACCGCCATTCACGTGGGACCTACGGACACCTTTCTTTCAGTCCTTCCCGTCTGGCACTCCTTCGAGCGCATCATCGACAATTTCGTGCTCTCCCAGGGTGCCTCGATGGCATATTCCAAGCCGGTGGGGCAGGTCATGCTCGCCGACATGGCGGCGGTGAAGCCGACCGTCATGGCCTCCGTGCCCCGGATCTGGGAAGGCGTGCGCGCCGCGATCTACCGCAACGTCAACGAGGAAGGCGGGATCAAGAAGGTCCTGTTCGGATTCTTCGTCGCGGTGGGCCAGGCCCACGCCACCGCTTCTGCGCTGGTGCGCGGCCTGTTTCCACAATTCACTCGGCGCTCGCTGGTGGTCGATTTCATCCTCGGGATCCTTCCCTTTCTCCTGTTGTATCCGTTTCGAGCCCTCGGTGACGTCCTGGTGTTCAAGAAGATCAAGGCGCGGCTCGGCGGAAAGTTCCGATTCACTGTTTCAGGCGGCGGCGCCCTTCCGGCGTACGTGGACAGGTTCTTCCAGGGCGCCGGTGTGCTCCTCCTCGAAGGATACGGACTGACCGAGACGACGCCGGTCGTCTCCGTGCGGCTCCAGCACCACCCGGTGCCGGGTACGATCGGACCGCTCCTCCCCGAGCAGGAAATGAAGCTCCTCGACCCCGATACAGGCAAGGAGGTCGGCCCCGGACGCAAGGGCGTCATCCATCTCAAGGGACCCAACGTGATGAAGGGCTACTACAAGCGTCCCGACAAGACCGCGGAGGTGCTCACTCCCGACGGCTGGCTCGACACGGGTGACCTGGGAATGGTGACCTGGAAGGGCGAGATCCGCATCCTCGGGCGGACCAAGGAGACCATCGTGCTCCTCGGCGGGGAAAACGTAGAGCCGGTGCCCATCGAGGATACGATCCTGGAAAGCGAATACATAGACCAGGTGATGGTGGTGGGCCAGGACCAGAAATTCCTCGCCGCCCTGGTTGTGGCCAACCAGGAAGCCCTGGAAAAGTACGCCTCCCGGCAGGAAATCATCTACATGAACAAGGCGGACCTGCTGGAAAACGCCCAGATCATCGAGCTCATCTCCGACGAAATACAGTCACGGGTTTGCGCGAAGAGGGGCTTCCGCGAATTCGAGAGGGTGTTCCGTTTCAGGCTGCTGCCCAAGCACTTCGAGCTGGGGGTCGAGCTCAGCGCGAAGCAGTCGGTAAAGCGCCACGTCGTGGACGAGATCTACGCGAAGGAGATCGCGGCGCTGTTCGGGAGGTAGCGAACAGGGCAGCCCCCTCGCCTCTCGCCTTACCAGTCTGTTTGACGTCAATATTCAACTCTCACTATATTTCACCGAGAGCGACAGAAGGACTCTACGGTCGGTCGGGCTTATTCTTCAGCCATGGGTAGGTTGAGCCCGGCAGAATGAGAGCGCCATATGAGATACCTTGCCAGACCTTTCACAAGGCTGGGCATTCCTGTGATGATCCTGCTGGCCGGGCTTCCGGTTGGATCCTACCCCCAAGCCTCCTCGACTCCCGCAGTCTCCCCGAGTACAGGCGAAACCCGCTTTGCGCTCGTCATCGGGAACGGCGACTACCCGAACGTCCCCTTGAAGAACCCGACAAACGACGCGCGGGATGTCGCCAAGGCTCTGAGCTCGCTCGGATTCACCGTCACGCTGGTGGTTGATGGCGACATGGGCGCGATGGTGCGCGCCGTCCGTGATTTCGGCAACTCGATAAAGCGGCCTGACGCCGTTGCGATGTTCTACTACTCCGGGCACGGTGTGCAGTACCACGGGGGGAATTACCTCATCCCATCACACGCGGATATCTCTGACCCTGACGAGTTGTCCTATGCCGCTCTGAACGTCGAGCAGGTCTATTCCAAGATGGAATCCGCGGGCGACAAGACGAACATCATCATCCTGGACGCATGCCGCAACAACCCTTTCCCCGGCGCTGAACGTTCGCTGGAGCGTGGCCTCGCGGTGGTTGGAAACGTGCAGCCGCCCCAGTCACTCATCGTCTATGCAACCGCTCCTGGCAAGACTGCGCAGGACGGAGATGGCCGCAACGGCGTGTTCACGAGCGCCTTTCTCAAGCATCTCGCAGACCCCTCTCTGGACGCCGAGCTGATGCTCCGCAAAGTCCGTGAAGATGTGATTGCGGCCACGAGTGGAAATCAGATCCCCTGGCAAAACTCCTCGATCACTGGAGCCGGCTTCGCCTTTGCCGGAGGTGGGACCCTTGCAGTTTCGACCGACCCTGCGGGGGCGGAGGTCTATGTGGACGGAGTAAAGCGCGGCGTCTCGCCCGTTTCGCTGTCAGACCTGCCCCGATTCTCGGAGATCGAAATCGAGGCCCGCAGCGGGAGCCGCAGCGCCGTTCAGAAGATCGTGCTCAAGGACGCGGTTGGGCAGAAACTGGATCTGAAGCTGGAGATCGCACGAGGCAGCATCCTCGTCACCGCGAACGAGAAAGTGGCCAAGGCCTTGCTTGATGGAGCAGCGGTGACGCTGGGCGCCAGCGGACAGATCGAGGGCGTGGAGGTTGGCGTGCACACCCTCGAGCTCCAGGGAGATTCGAGCGCGTTCAAAGGCCAGGTGGAGGTGATCCAGGGATCGGTTGCCCCGGTGAAGGTGGCGCTGGTGCCTCAGGGCTCCCTTACCCTTACGCTTCCGCAGAATACAGTCTGCCGTGTCGAAGGGCCGGGAGTTGACAAGACTACCTCGGAATGGAACTTCGGGCAGATTCCTGTGGGGAGCTACCGCCTCACGGTGACGGGCGGAGACTACGAAACGGATGTCGAATCGATCTCCGTGAGCCGCGCACAGAAGTATGAGTTTGC
>JBEKTX010000072.1:0-14264 GCA_049515615.1 Spirochaetia bacterium | reverse complement strand
GCGATGCGCTGTCAGGCCAGCGCGGGACGTCCGCTGCGGAAAAAAGAGCCGCGGGGAAGGAGAGTGCTTTCTCCCTCCCCGCGTGGGAAGAGCTCTTCCCTACCTCTTCTTCGCCGACTTCTTCGCGGGCTTCTTTGCCTTCTTGGCCGGCTTTTTTGCGACCTTCTTGCTGGTCTTCTTTGCACTCTTCTTTACAGCCACGGTTGCCCCTCTCCACTCATTAGGATGAATACCGATTCAGAGCATAGTATGTCGCGGCCTGATTGTCAAGACTTTCGCGTGCGCGGAAGAAAATTTGTCAAGCGGCCTCGCGACGCCCGGCCGGACCGTTGGAGGGTCCGGGAAGGCACGTCCGCTGTCGTCGAACAGGTGTTTGGTTGTCTCCCGAGCGCCTCAGGCGGAAGGCGCGCCCACGGCGGTTCCGCCCTCGGCGGCGCGCGTGACCAGGAGGCGCACGCGGTTGTCCCGCACGTCGACGACTCCCGCGCCGACGCTCACGGTCCGCACGGCGCCGCCGGAGGCGGATGGGGCGCCGCCGGAGGCGGAATCCGCCTTCGGCGATGCGGATTCTGTCACGCGCAGAACGCCTGGCACGACGCTGGCGACCAGGGCCGCATGGTCCGCGAGCACGCCCAGCTCGCCCCCCGAAGTGGGCACCACGAGGAACTCGCACTCACCCGATGCCGCAGTGCCTTCGGGCGTGGCCACCGACCACGAGAATGTCGCGCTCATGCGTTTTTCATCTTCTCTGCCTTCTCGCGCGCCTCGACGACGGTGCCGACGTAGAGGAAGGCCTGTTCGGGAAGGGTGTCGCATTTTCCGTCGATGATCTCGCGGAAGCTCGCCACCGTTTCATCGCGCTTCACGTACCGGCCGGCGAAGCCGGTGAACTGTTCGGCGACGAAGAAGGGCTGGCTGAGGAACCGCTCGATCCGGCGCGCGCGGGACACAGTTGCCTTGTCTTCCTCCGAGAGCTCGTCGTAGCCGAGGATGGCGATGATATCCTGCAGGTCTCGGTAGCGCTGCAGGCACTGAAGGACGGCCTGGGCAACCTCGTAGTGCTCATCACCGACGTAGTAGGGGTAGAGGATCCGGCTCGTCGATCCCAGCGGGTCGACTGCCGGGTAGATGCCCTTTTCCGCGATTTGCCGGGAGAGAACCGTCGTCGCGTCCAGGTGCGTGAACACGGCGGCGGCGGCGGGGTCGGTGATGTCGTCCGCCGGCACGTAGACGGCCTGGATCGAAGTGATCGACCCGGTCCTGGTGGACGTGATGCGCTCCTGCAGCTCGCCCATCTCCGAGGACAGGGTTGGCTGGTAGCCCACCGCGGAGGGCATCCGGCCGAGGAGGGCCGAGACCTCGCTGCCGGCCTGCGTGAAACGGAAGATGTTGTCGACGAAGAGCAGGATGTCCATGCCGTCGTCGCGGAAGTACTCCGCCATGGTGAGTGCGGAGATGGCCACGCGCAGGCGGGCGCCCGGCGGCTCGTTCATCTGGCCGAAGACCAGGCAGGCCTTTTCCAGGACCTTCGATTCCCGCATCTCATTCCACAGGTCGTTGCCCTCGCGGGTCCGCTCGCCGACACCGGCGAAAATGGAGTACCCGCCGTACTGGGTTGCGATGTTGTGGATGAGCTCCTCGATGATCACGGTCTTTCCCACGCCGGCGCCCCCGAAAAGGCCCGTTTTCCCGCCGCGCACGTAGGGGCAGAGAAGGTCGATGACCTTGATTCCCGTTTCGAAGATCTGGGTCTTCGGCTCGAGCTGGGCAAACGGCACGCCCGGGCGATGAATGGGCATCCGCTTCAGAGCCGGCACCGGACCCTTGCCGTCCACTGGTTCGCCCAGGAGGTTGAACACCCGTCCGAGAACCTCCTTGCCCACAGGCACAGTGATGGAAGTGCCGGTGTCCACAATCGGGCACCCGCGGGGGATGCCGTCCGTGGAATCCAGGGCCACCGCGCGGACCCGGTTTCCTCCAAGGTGCTGCTGGACCTCGCTCACCAGGTACGTCTTCCTTCCGCCGATCTCCGAGTCGATCACCAGCGCGTTGCGGATCTCGGGAAGGTTCCCCTCCTCGAACTCCGCGTCCAGGATCGATCCGATCACCTGGATCACGGTCCCCCTGCCGCCTGCGCTCATGTCCTGCCCCCTTCGCTTCCGCCGATGATCTCGATCATCTCGTTGGTGATCTGGGCCTGCCGCACCCTGTTGTAGGTCCGCGTCAGGCGCTTCGTCATGGAGTCCGCATTGTCCGATGCGCTTCGCATTGCCAGCGAGCGCTGCGCCTGCTCGCAGAGCATCGCTTCCAGGATGACGCAGAAAAGCTCCGTCTTCACGATGAGGGGGAGGAGCTGCGCGAGGAGACGCCGCCGGTCCGGCTCCACCAGGTACAACGGCTCCCCGCCGGGACCTTCCGTGGGCGCAGCCCGACCGGCGCCGATGACCGCGCGCGCCGTGGCAGGCACGAACGGAAGAAACGGGGCGATCCCCACTTCCTGGACGGCCCTTGATCTGAAACGTGTGGCGACGATCTGCACCTCGTCGAACTCCTTCGCGACGAACCGACGGCACATCTCCTCGACGACCTCGTCCAGACGACCGTAGGGGATGTTCTCGTCCGCATCGGCAATGGAAATGGTGACCGCCTGGTTGTGATACCGAAAATACGCGAGTCCCTTCCTTCCCATCACCGCAAGGTGAGGCGCCTTTCCCTCTTTGCGCAGCGCGTCCATTCGCGCCCGCGCGGCCTGGATGACCTTGGCGTTGTATCCGCCGCACAGCCCGCGGCTGGAAGTGACGCAGAAGAGCAGTACCTGCTTCACGTCGGGCCGGAGAGCACCCAGGGGATGCGAGGCGAGCTCCTGGGCCGCTTCGATGCTTTCCAGGGGCGCGCCCAGCGCCTCGGGGAGAAGCACCGCCACGTCATGCCGGAAGGCCTTTGCGTTATCGAACCTCCCGGTGAGCTTCATCCCCTTGGACTGCGCCACCTTTTCCATGGTCCGTGTGATCTTGTGAATGTTGCGGACGCTCGCGATGCGCTTGCGGATGTCCCGTGTTTTCGCCATTGCTCAGCCCCAGCTTTTCTTGAACGCCGTGATGGCTTCGGAGAGCACTTCGGGCTCCGACAATGTCCCGATATTCCTGATGCCCGCAAGAATGTCCGGTTTGGAGGCGCGCAGGTACTCGAGAAACTTCTTCTCGAAGTCGCGCACCTGGGCCACGGCCACGTCATCCATGAAGCCGCGGGTGGCGGCATACAGGATCATCACCTGCTCCTCGACGGGCATGGGGGAATACTGCGACTGCTTGAGGACCTCCACCATGCGCGCCCCGCGCGCGAGCTGGGCCTGCGTGGCCTTGTCCAGCTCCGTGCCCATCTGGGAAAAGGCCTCCAGCTCCCGGTAGGCGGCAAGGTCGATGCGCAGCGAGCCGGCGACCTGCTTCATCGCCTTGATCTGGGCATGGCCGCCCACGCGGGATACCGACAGGCCGACGTCGATCGCGGGGCGGACGCCCGCGTTGTACAGGTCCGTGCGAAGGTAGATCTGGCCGTCCGTGATCGAGATGACGTTCGTGGGGATGTAGGCGGAGACTTCGCCCTCCTGCGTCTCGATCATGGGCAGGGCGGTGAGTGAGCCTCCGCCAAGCTCGTTGGACAGCCGTGCCGCGCGCTCCAGCAGGCGCGAGTGGAGGTAGAACACGTCGCCCGGGTACGCTTCGCGGCCGGGGGGCCTCCGAAGCAGGAGGGCGAGCTGCCGGTAGGCGTTGGCCTGCCTCGAGAGGTCGTCGTACACGACGAGGGTGTCCTTGTGCTCCTCGTACATGAAGTACTCGGCCATGGCGCACCCCGCGTAAGGGGCGATGTATTGCAGGGCGGCCGGTTCCGCCGCCGTGGCAGCCACGATGATCGTGTGCTCCATGGCGCCGCGCGATCGTAGGGCCTCCACGATGCCGGCCACCATCGACGCTTTCTGGCCGATGGCCACGTACACGCAGATGACTCCCGTGTCCTTCTGGTTGATGATCGCGTCCATGGCCAGGGATTCCTTGCCATTGCCGCGGTCCCCGATCAGGAGCTCGCGCTGACCCCTGCCAATGGGGACCATTGCGTCGATGGCCTTCACGCCGGTCTGCAGCGGCTCTTTCACGGACTGCCGGTCACGGATGCCCGGCGCCTTGAACTCCACCGGTCGGGTCCGCACCGCCTTGATGTCGCCCCTGTCATCGATGGGAATGCCGAGTGGGTTGACGACCCTGCCCACCAGCTCGTGCCCCACGGGCACCTCGAGGACACGGCCGGTCCTGCGGACCTTGCCGCCCTCGTGCAGGTCGAGGTAATTGCCGAGGATGACGGCGCCGACGCTGTCCTCTTCCAGGTTCAGCGCAAGGCCGAAGACGCCGCTTTCGAATTCCAACATCTCCATTGCCATGGCCCCGCGCATTCCGTAGATGCGGGCAATGCCGTCCCCGAGCTCCACGATCGTCCCGACCTCGTCCATCGTGAGATTCCGGGAATAGTTGCTGATTTCCTGCTTGATCCGCGCGGACATCTCTTCAAGGTTGATTCTCATGGTCGTCCCCTATCTTTGATCACTGCCGGCTGATGAGCGGCCCGGACCCGCCCCGGCCTGAGCGGCGAGGTCCCGCAGCCGGCCCTGGATGCTGAACTCCATCTCCTGGCCCTCGCTCTCCACCACCACGCCGCCGATCAGCGAGGGGCGCAGCTCCGTCTCGAGCTCCACAATCGCCGAGAGGCGCGCTTGGAGCGCGCGCGCGATGCGGGTCTTTTCTTCGCTGTCCAGGGGGAAGGCCGAATACACCTTCACCTTCCGCACGCCGCGCGCCATGCGGCAGAGCCTTTCGAACTCTTCGCAGATCTCCCCCAGCAGCGTCATGCGGTCCCGGTCCACCAGGAGGAACAGGAGGGTGAGAAGCCGGCCGTCCACCTTTGCCTCGCAGGCCGCGCGCACCAGGCGCTTCTTCGTGACTCTGCTGATGAGCCTGTTGGTGAGAAAGCTCCGGACGTCGCGGTCGGAGAAAAGCGCATCCCGCACCACGCGAAGATCCTCTTCCACGGCTTCCCGCGACGAGGATTCCGATGCAAGGTCGAAGAGGGCCCGCGCGTAGTTGCGCCCGATGCTGCTCGTCATGCGGGGCCTCAGTTCCGGGAAGACCCGCCGGCGCCGGCACCGATCAGCTTGTCGGCGAACTCCTCCACGAAGGCGCGGTTGTCGGGGCTGCCGGTCTCTCGCTTGAGGATCGAGTCCGCAATGGAGAAGGAAAGGGAGACCACCTGTCCACGCAGCGCGCGCTCGGCGTCCTCCTGGGCCCGCGCGATCTCCTGCGCGGCGTGCTCCATCACCTCACGCGCTTCCGCCTGCGACTGGAGGAGGATGCTCTCCCGGAGGCGTGACGCCTCGTTGCGCGCCTCTTCGATGATGCGGGCAGCCTCGCTCCTGCCTTCGCGGATTTTCTGGTCGTACTCCGCGAGAACCGCGACCGCCTTTTCCCCCGCCTTGCGCGCCGCTTCGAGATCAGAAGCGATGCGCTCCGATCTCCTGTCCAGTCCGGACGTGATGCGGTTCCAGACGGTCAGGCGCAGAACGATGAGGATGATGCCGAAAGTGATCCACAGCCAGATGACGAGGCCGGGATCGACGCGGAGGAGGGCCATGACGGCGCCCCTAGCTGACGATGGCGAGGATGCAGATGACCAGAGCGATGATGCCGACCCCTTCCACCAGCACGGCGGTGAGCAGCATGTTCGTCTGGATCTTATCCGCCGCCCCGGGCTGACGCGCAATCCCTTCCACGGCGCTTGAGCCGATGCGACCCAGGCCGAGGCCGACGCCGAGGACCGCGAGGCCGGCGCCGATGCACGCACCGATGTAGGCGGCAAACTTCATGATCGCTGGAGCCAGGGCTGCAAGATCCATGTTCGTTCTCCTTCCACAGGATATCATGACGGCTCCCCAGGGGAACCGTCCCGGAAACTAATGCTTTTTCAAGGCGAGCCCTATGAACATCGCTGAAAGAAACGAGAATATGTAGGCTTGAAGCACCGCGACGAAGAGCTCCAGGGCGGAAATGGCGAGATCCACGAGCACCGCCACGGGGCCCACGGCAAGAGACTGGAACTTCAGGATGAGGAGGAGGAGAAGGAGAATCGCCACGTGGCCCCCGATCATGTTGGCGAAGAGCCTCATGATGAGGGCGATCGTCTTTGAGAGGATGCCGACCACTTCCAGAAGCAGCGTGAAGGGAGCCATCCACCCCGGCGTCCCGTGGGGCACGAGGTCCCTCCAGTAGCCGAAGACTCCCTTCGCCCTCATTCCGGCGACATTGAAGACCACGAAGGTGATGAGGCCGAGGCCCAGTGTGGTGGCCAGGTTGCCGGTCACCGCGCCGCCCAGCCAGACCGCCTCGCCGCCCTGCTTCGGCACGATGGGGGCGAACGGCGGGACCATGCCAAGCAGGTTGCCATAGAGGATGAACAGGAAGAAGGAGAAGCACAGCGGATAGAACTTCTTTCCCTCGGTCCCCAGGACAGGCTGATAGACCGTGTCGCGCATGTATTCGAGGAGCGACTCGAAGAGACTCTGCAGACGCGTGGGCTTCCTGTAGGGGTCCCGCAGCTTGCGCGCGAGGTAGAGCATGCTCCCGAGAACCAGGAGGGCCACCACGGTCATGAGGATGAGGTGTTTGGTGATGTGGAGCGCGAGGTGGAAGCTGCCGATCGAGACCAGCGGAATGGAAGCGTAGGGCCGCTCGACGTTGTCCGTGAGCTCGGCAAAGAGAGTCGCGGACATGTTGAGCCCCTTGCCCTGCGACGGGCCCCCGGCCGCGGCGAAAAGACCTCCGAGCGGCACGGCTGCGGCAAGCAGGCAGATGAGCGCGAAGCCCCTGATACGGATCCCCCTGGATGTGGGATGAGTGCGAGTGCCGGAGTATACCACGGAAACGTCTGCCGGCGTCAACACGGCCGCGAGAAGCCCCGCCTCGTTTCTTTCCCCATTTCCCCGGAATTCAGTACCTTTCTTGTGCGCGGCCACGGTACCCCATGGTACTCCGTGGCATTCGCGGCCACGGTACCCCATGGTACTCCGTGGCATTCGGGAATCGAGGAGGTGCTGGTTGACTCTTGCGAAAACTCTTGGTGAATTGAAATCGTCCGGTTACAGGCTCCGGACAGTGAAGGAGGAGATGCGAGAGAACGTGGTCCGCATGCTCCGATCCCGGGAAGATCTTTTCCCGGGCATCATCGGCTACGAATCCACCGTCGTCCCCGGCCTGATGAACGCCATCCTCTCGAAGCACGACTTCATCCTCCTGGGGCTGCGGGGACAGGCAAAGACACGGATACTGCGCGGCCTCATCCGATTCCTCGACGAGCAGGTGCCCGTCATCGCGGGCACGGAAACAAACGACGATCCTCTGGCGCCGGTGAGCAGGAAGGGCAGGGAGACCGTGGCGTCCCGCGGGGACGCCACCCCGATCGAGTGGATGCCCCGCGATGCGCGCTATCGCGAAAAGCTGGCCACGCCGGACGTGACGATTGCGGACCTCATCGGCGACATAGACCCGATCAAGGCGGCAACACGCAAGCTCGCGTACGCCGACGAAGAGGTGATCCACTTCGGGATCATCCCCCGCACCAACCGCGGCATTTTCGCCATCAATGAGCTGCCCGATCTCCCGCCGAGGATCCAGGTGGGCCTGCTGAACATAATGGAGGAGAAAGACATCCAGATCCGGGGTTTTCCCATCCGCATGCAGCTGGACATCCTGATGGTCTACTCGGCCAACCCCGAGGATTACACGAACCGGGGCAACATCATCACGCCGTTGAAGGACCGCATCGACTCGCAGATCATCACGCATTACCCCACCTCGCGGGAAGCCGCGATGCGCATCACGGCGCAGGAGGCGTGGACCGATCGCGGCGGAGACATCCAGCTCGTCGTGCCGGACTGGTTCCGCGAGCTGGTGGAGGAAGTCGCCTTTGCCGCCCGGCTCAGTGAATACGTGAACCAGGCCTCAGGGGTGTCCGCCCGCATGAGCATCTCTTTGATGGAAAACGTGATGAGCAACATGGAGCGGCGCGCGATCGTGCAGGGAGAGAAAAAGGTCTACCCCCGCATCGGCGACCTGCACGCCGCGGTCACGGCGATCACCGGCAAGGTGGAGCTGGTCTACGAGGGCGAACAGCAGGGCGCGGCGATCGTGGCGAGGAAGATCATCGGGGAAGCCGTCAAGGAGACCTTCCATCGCTGGTTCCCTGATCCTTCTCCCAAGAAGAAGAAACAGAAGAAAGGCGAAGAAGAGGGCGAGGAACAGCCCGCGGGCAGGCAGGAGCCGTCACCCTTCCAGCCCATCCTTGCGTGGTTCTCCAAGGGCAACACCGTGGAGACTTCCGACGAGATGACCCACGATGACTATGTGAAGCGGCTGGAGAAAGTGACGGGGTTGAAGGAAATCACGGCGAAGCACCTCGACCTGAAGGACGGCGACGGACTGGCGCTGGGCATGGAGTTCGTCCTGGAAGGCCTGCACCAGCACTCCATGGTCTCCAAGCGCGAGGAGGGGCTGAAGACGGCATACCGCGACATGCTGAAGGCCATGTTCGACCACATGGCCGGCAGCGGGGACAACTAGGAAGGCGGCCGGCATGCGCTGGGAATACTCCGAGTGGGACCAGACTCTCCAGGATCTCCTGAAGAGCTTCCAGGACCTCATGAGCCTCTTCAACTACCTCCTGCTCATGGCCGGGGGAGACGTCGACAAGGTTTTCAAGTGGATGGAGTACCTGCAGGAGCGGGGATCGCTGGATCCCGACATCGACCTCGCGGAGTTCCGCCGGCAGTTGGAAGAGCAGCGGATCATCGAGAAGCTGAAAGAGGGCGGCTATGCCCTCACGGCGAAGGGGGAGCAGGTCATCCGCAAGGATTCGCTGAACCAGATCTTCAACGGGCTGCAGAAGTCCGGGTTCGGCCAGCACCGCGTGCCCAACACGGGCAGCGGGGACGAGCGGCTGACCGAGACGCGTCCGTGGCGGTTCGGAGACCCGGTGACGCAGATCGATGCGCTGGGCACGATCTCCAATGCCGTGAAGCGGGGCGGCGTGGAGGAGATCACGCTCGCCGAGGAGGACTTCGAGGTCTACGAAAACGAGCACCTCTCCTCATGCGCCACCATGCTCCTCATCGACATCAGCCACAGCATGATCCTGTACGGGGAAGACCGCATCACGCCCGCGAAGCAGGTCGCCCTGGCTCTCACGGAGCTGATCCTTACCCGGTATCCCAAGGATACCCTGAGGGTGGGGGTGTTCGGGGATGAAGCCCGGGAGATCACCATCAAGGATATCCCCTACCTTCAGGTGGGGCCCTACCACACGAACACCCGCGCGGGCCTCGAGATGGCGCAGACGATCCTCGAAGGCACCCGCCAGTCCAACAGGCAGATTTTCATGGTCACCGACGGCAAGCCCACGGCGATCACGGAGAACGGCGATGTCTACAAGAACCCCTACGGATTCGATCCGAAGATCCTTGCCCAGACCCTTGAGGCCGCATCGGCCTGCCGCCGCGCCGGCATCACGATCACCACATTCATGCTCGCCCAGGATTCCGAGCTCGTGGACTTCGTGGACGAGATGACGCGCCTGAACCGCGGGCGCGCGTACTACGCCCAGGCGGACAAGCTGGGCGAGTTCCTGTTCGCCGACTACATCCGAAACAAACGCCGCATGCTCCACTGATCGGCACTTTTCACGCCGCCCGCTTTTCCGGATACTGCCCCTGGAGGAACGAGATGCCCGTACGGATTCCGAACGACCTGCCGGCCCGCAAGACGCTCGCGGAGGAGAACATCTTCGTGATGACCACGGAGCGGGCCGTCCACCAGGACATCCGGCCCCTCCGAATCGCCGTTCTGAATCTCATGCCCACAAAGATCGTCACGGAGACTCAGATCCTCCGCCTCCTGGGAAACAGCCCCCTGCAGGTGGACATTACCTTCATCCGGATGGGGACGCACGAATCGAAGAACACCCCCGAGCAGCACCTCGACGCTTTCTACGAGTCCCTGGACGATGTCCTGCATGAGCGTTTCGACGGCCTGGTTATCACGGGAGCGCCTGTAGAGACCCTTCCCTTCGACGAGGTCGATTACTGGCCCGAGCTTGTGCGGCTGATGGACTGGAGCCTCACGAACGTGTGGTCGACGATGCACATCTGCTGGGGCGCCCAGGCCGCCCTGTACCATCACTACGGCGTGCCGAAATACAACGTCCCGGCAAAGGTGTTCGGGCTCTATCCGCACCGGGTCCTCGATCCCCACGAGCCGATCATGCGCGGCTTCGACGAGGTCTTCCTTGCCCCGCACTCGCGCCACACGGAGGTCCGTGAATCCGACATCCTGAAGGTGAAATCGCTGAAGCTCGCCGCCGTTTCCGAGGAAGCGGGGGTCTACATGGCGATCTCCGATGACGGGCGCATGATATTCGTCACCGGCCACCCTGAGTACGACCGGCTCACCCTGAAGGCGGAATACGATCGCGACGTGGCAAAAGGGCTTCCGATCGCGGTCCCGAAGAACTACTTCCCCGGAGACGATCCCCGGCGCGATCCGCTGGTCACCTGGAGGTCGCACGCGCACCTGCTGTACTCGAACTGGCTGAACTACTGCGTCTACCAAGCCACCCCCTACGACCTGGCGAATCTGCCCGGGGCGGACGCGCCCATCACGTGACGTCCAGGATCATCTCGTCGTTGCGCGCCACGATCCGTTTCCCCGGGGGCACGATCAGGAAGTCATCGTCCCATGGTCCGTTGAAGAGGCGCGACAGAAGCTCCAGGCTCCCTTCCCGCAGCTCGAACTGCCATCCCCGCAGTGCCGCATCGGCGCGCGCCGCCTCGATGAGCGCCGTCTCGTCGCACACGCCCATTGTCAGGTAGAGGTACCTGCTGTAGTTCTTGCGCCAGTCCCCGAGAGTCGCGGCGAGGAAATCGGCGTTCTCCCTGCCGTATTTCTCCACCATCTCCTCGTAGCTCTCCGTGAGCCCGAGCTTTCCCATGACTCCCTGCATGCCGTAGGCGGGCTTCGAATAGTCCATGCCCTCTTCCATGTTTCTCTCGGACCAGCCCGTGGAAAGGTAATAGGTGCCTGGGTTCGCGTCGAAGTAGCTCCTGTATGCGGATCGCGATCCGAAGAAGAACGTTATGCAGTCATGCCCCCGCGGCACGACAAGCGGGACGTCGCGGGCGGTGACGCCCACCAGGCCGTCGTTGCATCGCGCATAACCCAGGAGAACCGCCTCGTATCCGGCGTACGGATCCACAACGTCGATGGCCGCCTGGACGCGCGCCACCATGTCGGGCGTCTCCAGGTCGTGCAGGCCTTTCCGTAGAAATTCCACGTCCACGAGGGCCGGCGACGTGGCGGCCAGCCAGCACGCCTCGCGGTAGATGATCTCGCAGCCGATGAACTTCAGCTTCCGTTTTGCCGGGCTGCCGGGAATCGAGCCTGTCATAGGGGGCAACGGTACACCGGAAGCCCGGGAGAGTGAAGCGAGCCTGCGGGAGCCAGTGGAGCTCGCGGGATTCTTTTGACCACCCGGTCCCCCGAAAGTATCTTATTCCGAGCATGTATACCGTGACACCCCGAGAACGCGGCTTCACCCTTGCCGGCATCATGGTGGCCCTTTTTCTGGGTGCGCTGGACCAGACGATCGTCGCCACGGCGATGCCGCGGATCCTGAAGGAGCTCAACGGGCTCTCCCTCTATTCATGGGTCGTGACGGCCTACCTTCTGGCCTCCACTGCCATGATTCCCATCTATGGAAAGCTCTCGGACCTCTACGGACGCAAGGTGGTCATGCTTGCGGGAGTCCTTCTCTTCCTCGCCGGTTCAATGCTCTCAGGGCAGTCCCGCGGCATGACCGAGCTGGTCGTCTTCCGTGCCGTGCAGGGGCTGGGGAGCGCGGGCATTTTCTCGAGCGCGTTCACCGTCGTGGCCGACATCTTTCCCCCGGCAGTGCGCGGCAGGTACCAGGGGCTCTTCGGCGCCGTCTTCGGCACCGCCAGCGTCCTGGGGCCGTGGCTGGGCGGGCTGCTCACCGACAACCTCTCCTGGCGATGGGTGTTCTACGTGAACCTGCCCGTCGGGCTGGTCGCGCTCTCCTTTATCATCTTCCAGATGCCCGCCCTGAAGCCGAAGCTCGAGAGGAAGGTGCGCATCGACTGGTGGGGATCGCTCGCGCTTCTCGTCGCGGTCGTGCCCCTCCTCCTCGCGCTCAGCCTCGGGGGCCAGGAATACCCCTGGGGATCGTGGCAGGTCATCGGGCTCTTCGGGATCGCTGCCGTGGGCGTTGCCGTGTTCCTGCTCGTGGAGAAGCGCGCCGCCGAACCGATACTCCCGTTCGATCTCTTCCAGAACAGGATATACGTGATCGGAAACGCCGCCGCGCTTCTTATCGCGGGCGTGGCCTTCTTTGGAGCGATCCTCTTCCTCCCCATCTACATGGTGATGGTGGTGGGCGTCTCGGCGAGCGCCGCCGGGCTCACCGTCATGCCGATGACCCTCGGCATGGTGGTGTCCAGCTTCGTCTCGGGACAGCTCGTGAGCAGGATCGGGAAGTACAAGATCGTCCTGCTCGCGGGAGCCGCCCTCCTGTTCGTCGGCTATTTCCTGATGCAGGGACTCACCGCGGAGACGACACGCCTCCAGGTCACCTGGCGGATGATCATTCTCGGCATCGGCCTGGGTCCCGCCCTTCCGCTGTACACGCTCGCCGTGCAGAACTCGGTGAATCCCCGGGAGATCGGCGCGGCGACCAGCAGCAGCCAGTTCTTCCGCCAGGTCGGGGCGACGATCGGGGTCGCCGTGTTCGGCACGATTCTCGCCACGGTGCTCTCGGCCCAGCTCCCGAAATACATGCCCTCCGGGATGCAGAACTCAGGGATGGCGGGGATGAGCTTCTCGATGGGACAGCTCGAATCTGGGAACATCGAAACCGTCGGAGACCAGATCAAGGCGAAGATGCTCGCCACGTACGACCGGATCGAGGCGGTCATGACCAGGAGCGACCCGGCGGCGCTGAAGAGCCTCCTGGACGATCCGCTGCTGCCGGACACGTACAAGGCAGCGCTCCAGGCCCGCGCCGCATCGGCCGCGCAGGCCCCCACCGCCCCGCCGGATGATCCCCGCACGGCGGCGACCCTCGCAACGATCAGGACATCGCTGGACAGCACGGCCGCCGCGCTCACGACCCAGGTCGGCGCCGCGCTCAAGAAAGCCTTCACGGAGGCCGTGTTGCGCGTGTACTTCTGGGGGCTGTTCATCGTCGCGGCAGGATTCATCTTCACGCTCTTTCTTCCCGAGATCGCGCTTCGCAAAACTCATGGGCATGCGCATGCGCCGCGGGACGAGGGTGCGGCGCCCTCTGCGGGCATTGTGCCCGTTGCCGGCAGGGTGCCGGAAGCTGTTCCGGCTGTCTCTGAGGAGTGATTGTCCCGGGTCGGCGGCGACCCCGCTCTCCGCCGACCTCTTTGTGCAGCGATCCTCCCCGCCCCCCTTTACCTCCGCGTCTTTTCCCGCTAATTTTGTCCTGGGGCGGGTCGCCCCGAAGTCAACATCTCCCGGAGTGTTTCCATGTCCAAGCACCAGTTCCAGGCAGAAGTCAACCAGCTCCTCACCCTCATCATCCATTCGCTGTACTCGAATACGGAGATCTTCCTCCGCGAGCTCATCTCCAACGCTTCCGACGCACTGGACAAGTTGAAGTACCTGACTCTCACCCAGGAGGAGTACCGGGGCGTTCCCTTCGTGCCGCGGATCGACATCTCCTTCGACACGAAGGAAAGGAAGACGCTCACCGTTTCCGACACGGGCATCGGGATGAACGAGAAGGACCTGGAGGAAAACCTGGGTACCATCGCA
This sequence comes from Spirochaetia bacterium, assembly GCA_049515615.1. GTDB lineage: Bacteria > Spirochaetota > Spirochaetia > SZUA-6 > Fen-1364 > Fen-1364. Next base: position 321 of record JBEKTX010000072.1, on the reverse strand, counting down.
CGTTCGGGCACCCGCGAGTTCCTCCAGGCCATGGCTGCCGATGCGAAGAAGGGGGCCGGACTTATCGGCCAGTTCGGCGTGGGCTTCTACTCATCGTTCATGGTGGCCGACTCCGTGGAGGTGGTCACCCGGAAGATCGGCGACGAGAAGGGCTGGAAGTGGACGAGCGACGGCAAGGGTGAGTACGAGATCACCGAGGGGCAGCGCGATTCTGCGGGAACCACGGTCACCCTTCACCTGAACGAGGGGGGCAGGGAGTTCGCGGACCGTTGGCGGATCGAGGGCATCATCCGCAAGTACTCAAACCATATCGCCTTCCCG
>JBEKTX010000071.1:0-21959 GCA_049515615.1 Spirochaetia bacterium | reverse complement strand
CGAGCGCGGTCTCGATGTGGCTGTGGGAGGACATCGTGGAAATGACGCCGAAAAAATCGCCCGGCGCGGGGGTGTTGCCCCCTTCCTCTTCCACGACTTCCACTTCCTTGCTGATGCGGACCTTGCCGCTCCTGATGATGTAGAAGTAGTCCGCCTTCTGCTTCCCTTCGACGATGATGTACGAGTTCCTGTTGAAGTTGACGATCGACAGTTGAAGGGGGCTCGCCATGCTTTTTACCGTTGTGTCTGGGTACCAGTATAGAGATCGGTTTTTCCGTTGTCAATGTGAAGAGTCACGGGAGACGGATCGACCGGCGCACAAACCGCGGTGTGACGTCCGGCGGCTTTCATGGCAGGCAATGCGCCCCGAGGCGGTCGATGCCCCGTTCGCGCCGGGCCCCACGGTTCCGCGGGGCCCGGACTTTGCGGTCCGGCGAGGCTTGAGGTAGCCACCCCGCATCGCCTCTGCTATAGTGCAGACCGATGCCAGACGGGGATGCCCACCTCAGGTGGACGGAGCTTTCGCGGCGGCGGATCGCCTCGGGTGGGTTATTCGACCTTTTCGCAGCGGAGCGCGTGTCCGCCGCGGGCAGGAGGGGTGAGTTCTGGATCCTCTCCGCCCGGGACTGGGTGAATATCGTGCCGGTCCTTCGCCCGGCCGCCGGAGTGCCAAGGTTTCTGATGGTCCGGCAGTACCGACACGGTGCGGAGCAAATCACCACTGAGTTCCCGGCCGGGCTCGTCGAGAAGGGCGAAGACCCGACTGCCGCGGCTGCGCGCGAGCTCCGCGAGGAGACGGGGTACCGGGCGGGCCGGCTCACACTGATCGGCGATCTGCGCCCCAATCCTGCCTTCATGACCAATCGCTGCTATACGTTCCTGGCGGAAGATCTCGAGCCGGCGGGCAGGCCGGCGCTCGACGAGCTGGAGTCCCTCGAGTCACTGACCCTCCCGATTGCGCACGTGGAGGCGCGGGCAGGGCAGGGGGAGTTGGTGAATGCCCTCACCCTTGTTGCGCTGATGAGCTACCAGCGATACCTGGCGGAGATTGAATGAAGCGAACGCTGGGCAGGCCGGCACGAATAGCCATTGAGGTCCTGCTCCTTGCCGCACTGGTCGTGCTGTTCGTCGTCGTCCTGGACCCGAAACAGCTCCGCGCCTATCTCCTGAGAGTCACGCTCTCCTCGATCCTCGGGCTCCTCGTTTTCCAGCTCGCCATCCACACCGTGGGAATGCTGCAGTGGCTGGCGCTCCTGCGCCAGTCGGGCATCCGCGCCGGGGCATGGCAGGTGTTCCGGGCCCGTCTCTCGGGCTGCGCGGTCACGTCCCTCACCCCCTCGGCATACTTCGGCGGAGAGCCCGTCCGGGCGGCGCTGTTGAAAGACCACAGCATGACGTACCAGCAGCTTTTTGCGACAATCGCCGTGGACAAGTACATCGAGCTGTTCACGAAGTTTCCCATTGCCGTGCTCGGGTTCTTCTTTCTGATCCTGCGCGCCAGCCCCGGCAGGACGCTCGTCGTCTTCTCGACGCTTTTTGTCTTCTTCTTCCTGTCGATCTTCCTGCTGCTCATGATCCGGCTCTTCCAGGGCGGAGACTTCATCATGAGGTTCTCCAAGCGGGTCCTGCGTCCGCTCACGCGCGTGCGGCCGCGGCTCGCGGCGAAGATCCTCCACCCGGTGCGGGACTTCACCAGGAGCGTGGCCCATCTCATCAAGAGCAGGAGGGTCTTCTACCTCTCCATGTCGCTGGGGCTCATCCTCAGCCTCGTCGAGCTGGCGCAGTACTACTACGTCCTGTCGGTTCTTGGAATCTTCAGCGTGGCCAATGCAGCCATCATTTTCTTCGGTCATGTCGTCCTGGGCATTTTCAGCTTCATTCCGGGAAATGTGGGCTCGATGGAAGGAGTCTTTCTCTTCGTGTTCGCCCTGCTGGGCCTCGGCTCGGACCGGAGCCTGATTTTCTCCATGATCATGCGGATCGGCCAGCTCATCATGGTGGCCCTCGGTGTGGCGAACGTCGTGGTATCCAGGATTACAAAGGGGGTGCCGAAAGGCGCCGACCGGATTCGAACCGGTGCATAAAGGTTTTGCAGACCTCTCCCTTACCTCTTGGGTACGGCGCCGTACTGTTTCGTCCACAGTAGCGCAGAAAGCATTGTGCTGTCCAGACCGGGCCTCGCCCGGCGATGCCCTTTCTGGAATCGCGGCGCTACGCCCGGGTGACGGCCGCCGCGGCGTGCATCCGCCGCCTGCTCTGCAGACGCTCGGCGAGCGCGGTGAGCTGCAGGACGCGAAACAGGATCATGGCGATGAGCATCTGGGCCGCCGCGAGAAGAAGCGGAATTGCAAGGGTCCCTCTCCGGGCAGGGAGTCCTTTCCGCAGGGAGCGCTCGTACATCTGTTCCGTCAATCGGATGGCGTTCGCCCAGTCGTAGGGCCGAACCCGCTCGCGCGCGTTGCGGCACATGCTCCGGTAGGATTCCGCGTCCGCCTCGCAGATGGCGCGCACTGCCTGCGCGAACTGCTCGGGGGTTGCGTGTCGATCCAGACGCATGCCGACCCGTGAGTCGACGAGCTCGTCGATCGTCGCGTTCGACAGCCCGAGCACCGGCGTACCCGATGCCAGCGCTTCCAGCACGGCAAGGCTCTGGACTTCCATGAGCGACGCGGAGACCCAGAGGTGGGTCTTCGCAAGCTGGGCGGGAATGCGGGAGTGATCGAGCCTGCCGGTACAGCTCACCCGGCGGCGAAGCTTCGGACCGATCGCCGCGTCGACCTCGCGACGGTAGCGATGGTCCACGTCATGCCCGACAAGGAGAAGCCGGTACTCCTCGGGCAGGTGGTTCATCATGCTCACGAGGTACTTCTGGTTCTTGCGCGGCCCGAAATCGCCGACGAACGTGAGGACTTTCTCCGTGCTCTGGATGTCCGCGGGTGCGGTGCCGTTGTACAGAGCCAGCGACCGGCCGTTCGGGATGACGAAGAGCCTGCCGCGATACCCTATCCCGCGGATGTCATCGGCCGCGGCCCTGTTGAGCGCGACCACTCCCGTGCAGTGACGGCAGAAGCTCACCAGGTAGGTGCGCGTGAGCGCGTGCAGAAGGGGGCTCTGCAGGATACCGCGGAGGTATCGCACCAAACCCCACTCCAGCATCTTCGAAGGCAGCTCGTGGGCGGTGAAGAAAAACGGCACTCCGTGGACGCAGGCCCATGCCTGGGCAATGGCCCCGAGGAACCAGGGCGTCTGCGAGTGGACGACGTCGGGGCTGAACCGGTCAAGAGAACGCACGAGGGCGCCCAGCTCCTTTCCCCTCAGCGCGGGCAGTGTGTAGTCCAGGCTCCTGATCGGATGGACAGTCAGGCGCGAGCCGGGCGGCAGGACGTCCGGCACATTGCCAGGGTACATGAGCAGCACTTCGTGCCTCTTTGACATTTCGATCGCGAACTCGAAAGCAAACCGGCCTTCTCCGCCGCCGAACTCCTGCTCATGGGACGAAACAACGAGTATTTTCATGTTCTACAAGATATTATGATACTTTCATTCAGAAAAGGCGTCAACGCGAAGGCGGGTACAGCGGCATTTCCCGCACCTGGCTCATGTCCGGACAGATCCGGCTGATCACCTTGACTTCCAAAGTTCGACTCCCTATCTTTCCCGCAGGTTGACGCTTCCAAATGGCCATGTTTCGATGGGCAAAATGAGAAGGGGTGCCTTCCGACGCCGTCGATTCCCGGGGCGGATCCTCGGCGACACGCTGACGGCGTACGCCTTCGTCGGAGCTTCCGCGTGCATCATCGCCGTGTTCGGACTCTTCCCCGTCATTTTTACGCTGTTTGTCAGCCTCTTTCGCTGGCGCCTCACGCGCGGGCGCTTTACCGGACTCGAGAACTACATCTCGCTCTTCGGCGACAATCCTGCATACGTCGCGGCGTTGGCCGGGTCGGTTGCAGCGCTCATTCTGGCGGCCGCCCTTCTTCGCGCCGGACGGCGGGGCGGCAGCCGCGCGGTGAGGTATGGAGGCGGAGGCCTTCTTGCGGGCGCCCTCCTCGGCATCGCCGTCCTCCTGCCCTACCTCGTCTCGAAGGGTGACCGCGAGGTGTTCGACGCGCTGCGGGTCACCATCTGGTACTGCATCTGCACCGTGCCGCCCCAGATGGCCGCGGGCCTCCTGCTCGCCGTCCTGATCACCCGATCGAGGCGCGGGAAGCAGGCCTTCCGCGTCATCTATCTGCTCCCCTACATTGCGCCGACCGTCGCCACCGCGGCCATCTTTGAGCTGCTCTTCTCCCTGAGGCCGGACTCTTTTGCGAACCAGCTTGTGGGGCTCTTCGGCGCGGCACCCCTCCAGTGGCTCCAGGAGCCGCGGGGCATCGCGGCCCTCGCGCTGGGCAGAGGGCTGACGGAGCAGGCCGGGGGGGTGGTGGCCGCCTATTGGGGTGAATGGGCGCAGGGGCCCAGTCTCGCCCTGGTGTCGATCGTGTTCTACAGCTGGTGGGTGTTTGTCGGGTATTATGCGCTGGTCTACATGACTGGTCTTGGAGCCATTCCCCGGCAGATCCACGAGGCCGCGGAGGTGGACGGGGCAGGGGCTGTGCGCCGCTTCTTCTCCATCACTCTGCCGCTGCTCTCTCCGACCACCTATTTCCTCTCCCTGCTCGGGGTGATCGGCACCTTCAAGGCGTTCACCCACCTCTACGTCCTGCGCAGCCCGGCCGCGTCGGGAACCGTTGACCCGATCAGCGTGGTGATATTCTTCACCGCCTTCCGAAAAGGGAATCTCGGCTACGCTTCTGCGGTGGGTGTTCTTCTGTTCCTGATCGTACTGGGGCTCACCCTCGCGCAGCAGCGGACGACCGAGAGGGGCGTCAGTTATGGTGATTGAGGCGGGCGGGAGGCCTTCCGCGCGACAGACCGCGGGGGGCGCCGCGATTCTCCTTCTGCTTGCCCTGGGGGCCGTGGTCTGCCTCATGCCGTTCTTCTTCATGGCGAGCACGTCGCTGAAGACGACCGGTGAGACGATCACGCGGAACAGCCCGATCCCTCTGGAACCCGGGTTCTGGCCGACGGCGCCGCAGTGGGGCAACTACGTCCGGGCCTGGACGACGGCGCGCTTCAGCCTGTACTTCCGAAACAGCCTGGTTATTGCCCTGCTCACAGTGGCGGGGGTTGCGGCGAGCTCCTCCCTCGCGGCATACGCGTTCGCGAAGATCCGTTTTGTCGGTTCGCGTCTCCTGTTCGCTGCTTTCGTATCAACCCTCATGATCCCCGAGAGCGTGACGCTCGTGCCCAGCTTCATCGTGATCACGCGGCTGGGATGGTACGACACCCTGGCCGGACTCACCGTCCCGTTCATGGCGAGCGCGTTTTCCATTTTTCTCCTCCGCCAGTTTTTTGCGCAGCTCCCGAACGAGCTGCTGGAAAGCGCGAGAATCGACGGGGCGGGGCACCTGCGGTGCTTCCTGTCACTCGCGCTTCCGCTTTCACGCGCCCCGCTTTTCACCGTCGCGTTTCTCGCGTTCATCGGCTCCTGGAACTCCCTGCAGTGGCCCCTTGTCGTCACGCGCAGCGAGCGCTGGAGGCCGATCACCGTGGGCCTCGCCTCGTTCATTACCGAGGCGGGCCCGCAGAACGAGCTGCGAATGGCCGGCGCCGTGATCGCCGTGATTCCCGTCGTGCTCGCATACTTTCTCGCCCAGAAGCAGTTCACGGAAGCAATCGCGCGCAGCGGCATCAAGGGGTGAAAGAGGGGCCCGGCAGACCGCCGTTCCGAAGGAGGTTGAGATGAGAATGCACCTGCTGATGTGCGTGCTCCTGGCGGCGCCGCTCGGAGTCTTTGGCCAGGCGGGCGGGCTCGCCGGCGTGGATCCCACCGGGACGGTGGTGACGTACTGGTACCAGCACTCAGGAGGAAACGGGGATGCGATGCAGAAAATGATCGCGGACTTCAACGCCTCCAACCAATGGAAAATCACCGTGAAAGGCGAGTACCAGGGGCCGTACGACCAGATCTACAACAAGATGGCCGCGGCGATCGCCGCCGGCAGCCCGCCCGATCTTGTCGTGGCCTACCAGAACCAGGCGGCAACTTACGAGGTCAACGATGCGCTGGCGGACCTCAACGTATACCTGAAGGATCCCCGGTGGGGATTGGGAAAGGATATCGGTGACTTTTTCCCGGGATTCATCAACCAGGACGTGAATGCCCAGTTCGGGGGGAAGCGCCTGGGCTTTCCGCCGAACAGGTCAATCGAGGTCATGTACGTGAATATGAGCCTCCTGAAGTCGGCCGGGATCACGGCGGCACCGCGCACCTGGACGGAGTTCGCGCAGGACTGCGTCCGGATCACCAGCAGGGAAAAGGGAACGTATGGCTACGCGCTGGACAATCTCGATGCCTCGCACGTGTATGCGTTCGTCATCTCCCGCGGAGGGCAGTTCGCCCGCGCCGACGGCAGGGGCTACACGCTGAACACTCCGCAGATGAAGGCTGCGATGCAGTTCATGGCGGGCCTCGTGAAGCAGGGCGTCGCCCGCAAGATCCCGAAGAAATACGACGACCAGACCGATTTCGGAAACGGCATGGCGGCCTTCACGATGGGCTCCACGTCGGGGCTGTCTTTCTACGCGAACGCAGTGTCCTCGAGCAGGAACGGGCCCGCGGAGTGGATCATCGCGCCGGTTCCCCAGCAGGCGGCGTCGGCGAACCCCGCCATCGATCTGTACGGCGCGAGCCTGAGCATCCCGAAGACCACGCCTGTCAAGCAGCTCGCCGCGTGGGTGTTCGTGCGGTGGTTCTCCGCGCCGCGTCAGCAGGGCGAGTGGGCCCACGTGTCCAAGTATTTCCCGGTCCGCAAGGCGGCCGAGCCTCTCATCAAGGACATGCTGGATGCGGACCCGAGGTTCGCCGCTGCCTGGTCGATCTTGAAATCCGCCGACCTCAAGTCGGAGCCTCCCTTTGCAGGCTACGACCTGGTCCGTGACGCCATCACCGCCGCCTACAGCAGGATCCTCGACGGAGGGGACATCGACGCGACACTCGCCGGCCTCCAGGTCCAGGCGGACAAGCTCTTCAAGGAATCGTCCCCGTGAGGGCGGCAATTCCAGACACTGGCCTATTGCACTTGACGCCTGCTTCTTATGAAGCAAAACCCATGACTCTTCAGTCGATTACTTTGTCTTGATCGCGGCGACACTGTTCGCCGCAGGATCAAATGCGGCGCGCAGACTGAAGCGTGAGGTAGACTCCGAGCGGGCAACTTTTTCGCTCCCTCTCCACAGCCCGTGAGGCGCCTCGTCCCATCTATCCCGTTGTCCGTCGATACGGAGCGGGCTATGATATGATTGTGTTTTTTACGGGGGCGAAAGAAACTTGGATGCGCCCCTTTGTTCAAGGGTGGCAGGCCATGAAAAGAATGTTCGCGTTCCGCTTCCCTACAGGGCTTATTTTAATCTTGTTCTGTGCCAGTGCGACTTTCGCGCGTTCTGCCGTTGCGCAATCCGCTGAGATACGCGTAGCCCTCGTGATTGGAAACGGGGCGTATCGGTTCAACAATACCCTGAAGAACCCGCCGAACGACGCAACTGACATGGCTTCAGCCCTGAAACGTGATGGTTTCAGGGTCACCCTCCTGACGGACGCGGGCCGCGATGTAATGGAAAAGTCCGTCCGGGCGTTCGGCAATAGTCTTAAGAACTCCGACACGGTGGGACTTTTCTATTACTCTGGCCATGGAGCTCAGGCCGATGGGCAGAATTACCTGATCCCCGTGGACGCGGACATTCAGGACGTCGACGAGCTCCGCTATAAGGCCATGGACGTGGAATCGATCCTGGCCAAGATGCGCTCGGCGGGGAACAAGCTCAATATCGTGATACTCGATGCGTGTCGGAACAATCCCTTCCCTGGCTCCTCGCGCTCGGGCGAGAAGGGCCTTGCCACCGTGAAGGTCAGGGTACCTGAGTCGGTGATCGTCTTTGCAACTGACCCGGGTTCCACCGCCGAGGACGGGGCTGGCCGAAACAGCCCTTTCACTGCCGCGTTCATGTCGGTCATGGAAAAACCAGGCCTAGACATCGCGGTAATGATGAAGCAGGTCACTGGCCGGGTCCAGGCCGCAACTGGCGGGAAGCAAACTCCCTGGGTGAGCACGAACCTGACCAAAGACTTCGCCTTTACAGCAGAGAGTGGAACCGCACCCGCGGCGCAGGCAGCCGCTCCGTCACCCGCTCCCGCCCCCAAGCTGACCGTGACGCGGGCCTACGGGAGCCTGATCGTCAAGGCCGCTACTGGAGGCTCCCTTTACCTCGACGGCCGCCTCGTGGGCGATATCCCCGCCGGCGCCGAGGCACGCCTTGACAATGTGGAGGCGGGGGATCGGAGTCTTGAACTTCGGTATCCGGACGGAAAGCGTGAAGCGCTCAAGAGAACGGTGCCTACGGGCGGAATCACAAACGCTGCGTTCAGTTATGTCACGCCCCCATCAACGTCGAACCCTAAGCCTCGTCCTGCCCTTCTCAGCGGCGAAGTCCTTGTGGAAGGCGGCGTTTTCCAAATGGGCGACACCTTTGGCGAGAAAGAAGAGACCGGAAAGCTGGTGCATGAGGTGCATCTGTCAAGTTTCCTCATTGCGAGGTATGAGGTGACGCAGAAGCAGTGGCGGCAACTGATGGGGACTAACCCCTCAACTTTCAAAGGCGACGATCTTCCGGTGGAAAGCGTGAGTTGGTACGATGCGGTAGAGTTTTGCAACAAGTTGAGTAGGGAAGAAGGGCTCACTCCCTGTTACACGGGGAGCGGCACGGGGATCCAGTGCAATTTTTCTACGAACGGCTACAGGCTCCCACCCGAGGCAGAATGGGAGTATGCAGCGAAGGGAGGAAGGGGAAGCAAGGGGTTTCGGTACGCGGGGGGCAATGATGCTCGCCAAATTGCTTGGTTCAAGTTCAACTCCGAAGGTTCGACGCACCAAGTTGGCACAAAAGAGCCGAACGAGTTGGGGCTCAATGATATGGGCGGAAACGTGCGGGAGTGGTGCTGGGACTTGTACGGGGACTATCCAACGGGCATGCAGACAAATCCGTCAGGGGCGGCCTCGGGATTTTTGCGGGTCGCTCGTGGCGGCTGCTGGTCCGATGACGCTTCGCTGATTGAGGCAGCCTCGCGCCTGTACCAATTCCCAACCCATGCTCTCAATAATTTGGGCTTCCGCTTGGTCCGCACAAGTTCAAGTGCGCCGTCCGTTGTCGCCGCTGGCACATCTGCTCAGCCGGGTGTCCCCAGGACGCCGCCGGCCCGGGTCGAGAGCGCTGGGCAGACGACGGACTTCTTTGCGCTTGTACTAACCGGAACGCCACAGGATGTACAAGCTGCTCTCCATCATGGTGCAAACGCGAATGCTCAGAACAAAGACGGCAAAACCCCTTTGATGTTGGCCGCCGGATCCAACCAGAATCCCGAGGTGATCACCACGCTCTTGAAGGCCGGCGCGGACCTCAATGTACTCGACCGGCAGCTTCAAAGGAGCGCCCTGATATACGCAGCCCGTTCCAACCCGAACCCCGAGGTGATCAGCACGCTCCTGAATGCTGGCGCGGACCTCAAGGCGCCGGATGGGTGGGGCCAGACTCCACTGATGTACGCTGCCCAGTACAACCCGAGCCCCGAGGTGATCACCACCCTCTTGAAGGCCGGCGCAGACGTCAAAGCTCAAAACAAGGCCGGTTGGACTCCCCTGATCTACGCAGCAGAGAGTAGCCCGAACCCTGAGGTGATTATTGTGCTGTTGAGAGCAGGCGCGGACGCGAAGAGGAAGGCCCAGGGGAAATCAGCGATCGACTTCGCGCAGGACAATGAAAAACTGAAAGGCACCGACGCCTATCGGCAGCTCCAGGAAGCGACACAGTAAGTAGTTATGATGCGCCCTGCAGCTTCTTGGAGGGCGTTGACACTCTCTTGAGAACCCGGTTTGACAAAACCGGGCGGGTTGGCCATAATCCTCGCAGAGACATCGGGGGGGGCTGATGGAGAAAGTGCAGAAGCGGGAAGCGCTCGTCTGTGTCTGCGCGGAATGCAAGGCAATCATTCGGACAATCGGCACTGTTGCTCCCGGCGCCACGCCTTTGGTCAGCCACGGGATCTGCCCGGCATGCGCGGAGAAGCTGTACGGCGAGATGTTTCGCAGCCGTGCGAAGGGGCGGGCGGCCCCCGGCGCGCGTTCTCCGGACTGAGGCCCTTCGGTTCCGCGCGCGCCAGCCTGTCAGAGAACCTTCCGCGGCAGGAGGGGGCTGATCCTGGCCACGATTTCGTAATTGATCGTTCCTGCCCATTCCGCCATTGTTTCCGCGGTGATCCGCTCATCACCTGACTTTCCAAGGAGGACAACCTCGTCCTCCAGCTTCGCCCCGGGAACATCGGTCAAGTCCACCATGCAGAGGTTCATGCAGATCCGTCCGATGACCGGCGCACGGCGTCCCCGTATCAGGACGTGCGCGCGGTTGCCGAGCGCGCGATCATAGCCGTCGGCGTAGCCCACGGGGAGCACACCGAGCGCCGTCTTTCTCATCGTTTTGTAGGAGCAGCCGTACCCCACGCAGCTCCCTTCAGGGATCGTCTTGATCTGCACGATCCTCGCCTTCCACGTGAGCACGGGGTGAAAGTCAGGGACGGAGCCGCCTTTCTCCCTTGCGGCGATGAGCGTTTCGCGTGACGGCCACAGCCCGTAGAGGGCGATGCCAGAGCGCAGCATCGTGAAGTGCGTGGATGAGAAGAGCAGGGCCGCGGCGCTGCAGGCGGTATGGATGAACGGCGGGCGGCCTGCGGTCCTGTCGACGACTTTCAAAGCTGATGAGAAACGGGAGATCTGCAGCTCCGCATACTCGTGGTTGAGAGTATCCTCGATGTTCGCATAGTGGGTGGAGATCCCCTCCAGTGTGAGATTGCGGCTCCTCTTGACGAGCAGGAGAAAATCTTCCAGGTCGCCGGGCATCACTCCCTGGCGCGCGGTCCCGGTGTCCACCTTCACATGGATCCGCGCCGGCCGGGGCAGGGATGAGAATGCCGAAAGACGGTCCAGTGTCTCCCGGTTGTACACCGTCAGCCCGAGGTCAGCCTCGACCGCGGCTTCCAGCTCCGCCAGCGCGACGTGACCGAGGAGAAGGATGGGCCGGGTGATGCCCAGCCGGCGAAGCTCCAGGCCCTCCTCGAGCGAGTTCACGCCGAACCATTCCGCCGATGGAAGGAGGGAGGCGATCTGCGCAGCACCGTGCCCGTAGGCATTGGACTTGATCACCGCACAGGCGATAACGCCGCGTGCGGCTCCTGCCCGGAGCTGGCGCAGGTTGTGCTCAGGCGCCGCGCGGTCGAGCTCCACCCAGACGAGGCTGCTCATTGATCCTCCCTTTTCGCGCAGGATAGTATGGTCCGGCAGCGCGGGTCAAAGAGAGGGAGGCCGGGCGGATGGACGCGCAGGGGTTCTACGACGGGCTGGGACCGGACTACGACCTCCTGGTGTCCTGGGAGGAAAGGCTCGCCCGGGAGGAAGCCTTTTTCGGGACCGTGTTCGACGAGTGCGGCGCCCGCCGCGTGCTGGACGCCGCATGCGGGACGGGAATGCACGCGATTGCTTTCGCGCGGGGAGGGCGGGACTGCACGGGCGCGGACCTGAGCCCCGTGATGATCGAAAAGGCCCGCCGGAATGCGCGGGACGCCGGAGTGGCCGCGCGCTTCGAGGTCGCCGGATTCGGCGAGATGTCGCGCCGCTTCGGGGGCCGCTTTGACGCGGTCACGTGCGTCGGGAACTCGCTTCCCCATCTCCTCGACCACGGTTCCCTCCGCGCGTGCCTCTCCGACTTCGCCGCGCTCCTGAGACCGGGGGGAGCACTGGTGATTCAGAACAGGAACTACGACAGGCTCCTCCGCGAGCGCGAGCGGTTCATGCCGCTGGTCTCCCGGATCGACGGGGAAGGGGAGACACTCTTTTGCAGGATCACGGAGTACCCGCCGCAGGGGGCCGCCGCCACCACAGCCAAGGTATCCCGCGGAGGAGGTGGCATTCCGGCGGACGCCGAAGAGTCCATCGAGCTCACCCTGGTCATTCTGAGGAAGCGTGACGGCGCATGGAACCAGGTCGTCCAGAGCACACCCCTCCGCGCCCTCCGGCGGCACACCGTGGAATCAGAGCTGGTCCGCGCGGGCTTTTCCTCCGTGCGCGTGTATGGAAGCTATGATTTTGCCGTCTTCGACGCGGCCGGCACACACGACCTGGTGGCGGTTGCCGTCAAATGATGTCACCGGCCCGGCAGAGCCCGGTCCGAACCTCTGATCCCGGTCCTCAGTTCTTCGACTTGTCTACCAGACGGTTCTTGGCGATCCAGGGCATCATCGAGCGGAGCTTCTCTCCGACCGTCTCCAGCTGGTGCTTCGCTCCCGCCTCGCGCATGCGGAGGAACTCCTTGCGGCCGCTCCTGTTCTCCGCCATCCAGGCCTTTGCAAACTGGCCGTTCTGGATTTCCGCGAGAACGCGCTTCATCTCCTTTTTTGTCTCCTCGGTGATCATGCGCGGTCCGGACACGTAGTCGCCGTATTCGGCCGTGTCCGAGACGGAGTAGCGCATGAGGGAGAGCCCGCCTTCGTAGATCAGGTCGACGATGAGCTTCATCTCGTGGATGCATTCGAAGTAGGCCATCTCGGGCGCGTACCCGGCCTCGACGAGCGTCTCGAAGCCTGCCTGCATAAGGTGCGAGACTCCACCGCAGAGGACGGCCTGCTCGCCGAAGAGGTCCGTCTCGGTCTCTTCGCGGAAGCTCGTCTCGATCACCCCCGCCTTGGCGCCGCCAATGCAGAGGGCGTACGCGAGGGCGGTCTCGCGCGCCTTGCCCGAGGGATCCTGGGCTATGGCGATGAGGCAGGGCACTCCGAATCCCAGCTCGAACTGCCGGCGCACCGTGTGCCCCGGTCCCTTGGGAGCCACCATTGCCACATCCACGCCGGACGGAGGTACGATCTGTCCGAAATGGATGTTGAACCCGTGAGCGAAGAGGAGGGTTTTTCCCGGGGCGAGCCCCTGCCGGATGTCGGATTTGTACACGTCGCCCTGGAGGTGGTCCGGGATGAGGACCATGACCACGTCTGCCCACTGAGCGGCCTTCGCGGTTTCCAGGACCTTCAGCCCCGCTTCAGCCGCCTTCTTGCCGGAAGGGCTGCCAGGGCGCAGGCCCACGACGACCTCGACGCCGGAATCTCGGAGATTGTTCGAATGCGCGAAGCCCTGGCTGCCGTATCCGATCACGGCCACCTTCTTCGTCCTGATCCACTCCGACTTGATGTCCTTTTCGTAAAAGATGTTCATTCCGGCGCCCCCTTTCACCGCATGGTACATCCGCGATCGAAAAAGTCAACAATTCAGCATCGGGCGCTGACCTTGCGTGGAGCCCGTCAAAAGCGTATGATCATGCCGTCTCCCTGATCGCGAACCCGAAAAGTTGTCCCTGCCAGCCGTCTGCTCACCCACGGGTTTCGGTTTTTCCCTTGTCTCGGCTCTTTTTTGAAAGGGGTCGCACATGCGCATCCGGCTTATAGCGCCCGTCATTGCCCATGACGACGGCCTCATGCGGACGGACTCGTTCGCGCTGCCCCGGCTCGGACTGCAGATACTTGCCGGCCTGACCTGCGAAGAACACGAGGTCGCCATTGCGGACGATTCACTCGCACCGGACCAGGTCGGCAGGCTGCCCGATCTCGTGGGCATCACGGCGACCACGCACCAGGCCCGTCGGGCCTACGAGCTTGCAGACGCCTGGCGGCACCGGGGCGCGAAAGTGGTACTGGGAGGAATCCATCCCACGGTGTTGCCCCGCGAAGCGCTGAGGCACGCCGACGCAGTTGTCAGGGGAGAGGCGGAAGGCGTCTGGCAGCGCGTGGTGTCGGATGCCTCCGCGGGAAGGCTCCACAGAGTATACAGCCGGAACGCACCCGTGGATCTCGACGGCATGTCGCCTCCGCGTCACGACCTTCGCCCGAAGACCCCTTGGTGGATGCCTCCGGTTCAGGGCATCGAGACATCTCGGGGGTGCGGGTTTTCTTGCGAGTTCTGCTCGATCGGCTCGATCTCGGGTCGGCGCTACCGCACCCGGCCTGTTGCGGACGTCGTCGCCGAGGTCTCCTCGATCGCGGCCTCGACTTTGTTTATCGTGGACGACGCACTCGCGCTGAATCGGCGGCATGCAAGGCAGCTCTTTGCGGCCATGGAAGGTCTGGACAAGAGGTGGATAGGCCAGGGTCCGGCCTCTTTGGCGGAAGATCCCGCCCTCCTTGCCGCCATGCGCCGCTCGGGGTGCGCGGGCCTGCTCGGGGTCCTTCATTTTCGGGCTGGACCACGAGAGCCCCGACGTGTTCGACGCAACGCTGGAGTTCGCCGAGCGCTGCCGCCTCGACGGGGTGAATCCCTGCCTGCTGCATCCGTACCCCGGAACTGTGCTGTACCGACGGCTTGCCTCGGAGGGCAGGCTGATCGACCCTCAATGGTGGCTCCAGCGGTTCAGCGAGACGCGCGTGCCGTTCAAACCTCGGGGGATGAGCATCGACCAGCTCCTCGCGGGCTGGATACGTTTCGGGCGGGAGTTCCACTCACCCGGATCGATCTACCGGAGGCTCTCCGGGGTTCCGATGTACAAGCGCGGAGCAATCGGCTTGGCCGCCTTCGTCATCTACAACGCCCAGGGGCGGAGATACTTCGCGGCGAAGTCGTGGGACCGGGCGTCGGCGGCGTTCCGGCCTGAAGCGGTCCGGAACGAGCACCGCGCGCGGCCAGGGGTACGGGTCAGTTCTCGAGGATCGTGATCTCCACGCGACGGTTCTTTCTCCTGCCTTCTTCTGTGGAATTGTCCCCGAGAGGGGAACCGGCGCCCCTGCCTCGGACCGTGATCTGGTCTGCCCGGCGCGCCCCCTGGGAGAGAAGGAAGCTCGCCGCGGCGCGCGCCCGCTTCTCCGAGAGAGCCTGGTAATCCTCTTCCGTATACCCCTGCGCTCGAGCGGTGAAGCCGGTCACCGCGATGTCGCGCTCCGGGTACTTCTTCAGAATCTCCGCTATGCGGCGAAGCTTGTTCTGCTCGGCGGGCAGGAGCGTGTCCGAGTTGGGAGGAAAGTTCACGTTTTCCAGGGTGATGGTCACTCCTTCGTCCGAGGGCGCCACTGTCACTCCCGGCATCTGCTGCGCGTCCAGCTGCTTCTGTATGTCTCCGGCAATCCGCGGCTTGTCCAGGGGGGGCGCGGCGATCAGCCTGCCTTCAGATTCTCCCTTGTATTCCACCTCGTCGCGCGTGTTGAAGGTGAATATAAAATCGAACGTCTCGGAGTCGAACAACGGCCGCCTGCCCGCGAGGTCCCACCAGAGCTTCTGCTTCGAATACCCGGCAATCCGCACGGGGTACATTTTTGCTCCCTCCTCGGGCTCGGCGTCGACATGATGGAAGATTTCATAGTCGACCGCGAAGACAGCGCAGGCGGTTCCTTCCCGGTCTTCGTTGCCGATGTAGGTGTAGGTCACGGTGATGGGGAAGCCGAATGGTTTCTCGATGCCGAAGTTGGCCCGGAAATCGTGCACCTCGCTGCCGGGCGCCGTCCACGTGTCCCCCGGACGCACGTCTGCTTCGGGGAAGAGGGGGACGTTTCGGACCATGGGCATGAAATAGGAGGGGTCGATCGTGTAGGCCCCCCTGCCGTCGCGCCAGAACCGGGACGAGTACTCTTCGCTCCAGTCGTAGACGTCCTGCGATCCGTATGCCCTCTCTGATGTCTGGTACAGCACGTCGTGGTTTGCCGAGTCCGCGCGCGTGTCCGTTACGGTGACCACAATCCTGTCGAGGATGTCCGACTCGTGCTCAAACCGCCCGTTCACGGAAACCGATTCGTGCACTTGGGAAACGATCCGGTACTTATCCCCCCGGGCATAGGCAAAACGAAACACATCCGCCCGAAGCCCCGGCAGGCCGACGGCAAGAACAACGAAGCAGAGAAGGAGAGCTCTTCTCATGTCCCGACCTTCCTTGACACCGTGCGGCCAATTAACTATCCTCGCTAAAAACAGATGCACCCTGCAAGGATACCATCCCAGGACGAGGTTCTCCAGGCATTCCGGCGCGCAGGTTTTGCCTCGCTCACGCCTCTGCAGCAGGGGCTGATCCCGCTCCTGCTGAAGGGCAGGGATGCGGTTGCGGAGGCGCCCGACGGCTCCGGTGCCAGCACGGCGATCGCGGCGCCGCTCGTGCTTGCGCTCCGCGGGGCAGGGCCCGCGCTCCGGGCCCTCATTATTCTTCCTGACGGTGAGAGCGTGGGGAAGGTTGCCCGGGCGTTCATCCGTTTTGCGCGGACGGTCCGGGATGCACCCGTTTTCGTGCCCCTGGGGGATATCGAGGATGCGCGGCGTGAGCAGCGGCGTCTCGAGCGTGAGGCAACCGTCATCGCGGGCACACCGGGGAGGGTCATCGACCACATCCGGCGCGGCAGCCTCTCCTTCAGCTCGCTGCAGACAGTCATCGTGCGGGAACCCGCACCGGAGGTCCGTGCGGACTTCGTCAAGGACGTGCAGTTCATTGTCGCGAAATGGTCCGAACGGCCGCGGCTGATCCTGCTCGCCCGGCCTCCCCTGGCGGAGGACAACGAGCTGGCTGCGCTGCTGCATCATCCGATCACCGTGGATGTCCAGGAAAAGGGCGGCTCGGAGGCGGCTCTCGGCTCGCACGTTGCGATCTTCTCGGAGGGCAGGCCTTCCGCGGAGTTCCTGGCGCGGGTCATCCTGGGCATGAGGCTTCCGCCCGTCCTCGCGTTCTATTCTCCGAAGAACGACGGGAGGGGGACGATCGACGTCCTGCGGTCCCGGGGATTGCGCGCGGTGCTTCTGCCCCCGGGGGGACGGCAGCAGGCGGATCGAAGAGAAGCACTCCTGGCCTTTTCGCTGCGCGCGCTGGATATCCTCCTGGTTCCGCTCGCCACCGGCGTCGTGGCCCCGGATGTCGAGGATCTGGCTCCTTCGCATGTCCTGTTCATGGATTTTCCCGCCGGACCTCTCCGTTCGCCCGGCGGGATGCTGAAACGCGCGGCAATCATTGCGCTGGGCGAACGGGAAAAGGACCTCGGCAGACTGCAGGAGGCGATCGGCGTGGCGTTCGACAGGAAAGAGCTTCCGGATGACGATGCGCTCCTCTCGGGAGCGATCGACCGCGCATTACGGAGATTACGGGACGAGGACAAGGCCGAGCTTGCCCGGCTGCGGACGCGGATCCGCAGGCAGGTGCCGTTCCTCCTTCGTCCGCTGTTCATGGCGTCGCTGCTGAAGTCCCAGCTTGCTCTCCCGTCGGCTCCGGCGGGACAGCAGCCGCGTATCCCGTCCGGGGGACGTCAGCGCGGCTCTTCCGCGGCCATTCCGCAGGGGCCGGTCTCCGAGGCGCCCATCCCACCGCGGGGTCAGAGGGGACGTTTCGGGAGAAGCGCCCCTGACGCAGGCGGGCCGTCGAGGCCGGCGGAAGCGCAGAGGACGCCCAAGGCTGAGCCGCGCGCGGGGGGCGACTACGCCCAGCTCTTTGTGAGCGTCGGGAGGAACCGCCGCGTGTATGCGCGCGACCTTGCCGAGCTCTTCACGGAAAAGCTCCAGCTCGCCGCGGGCGAGATCCGGGGCGTGCGCGTTTTCGACAAGTACTCGTTTGTCGATATTTCCCGGTCTCGGGCGGAAGAGGCGATCAGCAGGCTTTCGGGACTGGAAGTAAAGGGCCGGCCCATCACGGTGAACTACGCCAAGAAAAAGGAAGAGAAAGAAGCGACGTGAAAATGTCACCTCCGGCACGGGGTACCGTGCCTGCGGTGACGGCGGATCTCACGCCGGGCCGCGCTGGTGGAGGCGGCTGCGAAGTGGAGATCGGCTGCGGGAACGGTCACTTCCTTGTGTCCTATGCGTCAAGCCGGCCAGAGACCCTGCTCATTGGCATCGATATCAAGGCCCGGCGCTGCCGCCGGGCGAGGGAAAAGGCAGAGAAGCGTGGCTTGGGGAACGTGCAGATCCTGCACGGCGCGGCCGAGACGTTCCTCCGCGAATTCCCGCCTTGTTCGGTCGACGCCTTCCATATCTATTTCCCCGATCCCTGGCCGAAGAGCAGACACCGCAAACGCCGCTTTTTCACCATGGAAACCCTGCGCATGATTCACGGCAGGCTCCGTGACGGTGGCCGGGTGTACTTCGGAACGGATTTCTTCGACTACTATCTGCAGGCCAAGGTGCTCCTCGCCCTGCACGGCGGTTTCCGCTTCAGCGAAGGCCCCGCACCGGAATCCGTCCTCACGTCGATCTATGGTCAGCGCTTTGTCGAGGCCCGCAAGACGATCAGGATTTTCTCTGCCGTCCGGCTCCCGTCACCTGATAACCAGGGAGAGCAGGAGGAATACCAGGGGAAGATTCATGACAGCGTCCAGGGCAATGAACGCCGCTGAGATCAGCTCGGCGCCCCGTGCGGCCCGTTCGCATTCGTGCGAGAGCACTTCGGGATCGCCGGGGAGCAGGACGCAGCCGGCCATGGGATCGTCGGGTTTCCGCAGCAGCACCCCCTCCCCCTCGACTGTGTACCCGCAGAACGCGACCAGCTCGCTCCTGCTTCCCCCCAGCCGCCGCCTTCCCGCGCGCGTCAAGTCCACTTCGACGCGTGAGATACCGGGCGGCAGCGCCAGGCGTGCTCCCTCGCTTACGATCACATCAGTGTCGCCCTGGTCCCGCGCGCCGCGGACCATCATGTAGGGCTCCATGTCGGGGAGCAGGGTGGCGCGCCGGCTTGGACCGGCTCCCTCGGATGTCGGGAAGTACCTGAGGGGCAGGCGGACGACGTCCCTCTGCACGCGAAGGAGCCGCGCCTTCTTCCAGTAGGAGCGGTAGGCGAAGTAGAGGGGGAATCCGGGAGGAAGGAAGGGGGACAGCGGAGCGAGCCCCGCGGTCAGGGCGAGCAGGGACACGATGCGCTCGGGCAGGGAGAGCAGGGTGAATGCAAACAGGACAAGGGAAAGCGACCCGACGGCCACCGAAGGGAGCGTGAAGGTATTCATGTATTCATTCCGCTGCCTGCCTCCGCTTATGGCGCGCAGGACGAGACTCTCTTTCGGGCAATCGTGAATGACCACGAGCAGCCTGCTCATTCCGTCGCCCCGGAACACGCCCCGTCCTTCTTCGGAAAAAAGCGCCCCTCCGACAAATATCGGCGTGCCTTCCGGCAGGGAGAAAATCCTGTTCCAGGGCACGCTGCCCAGGGAGGCGGCGCCGGACGAGCTGCGTGACAGGGAGGCAGGCTCATTGCTCTCCGCCTCCGGTATGAGGTAGACCCGGACATTGCGGAGGTCCGCGGCCACCGAAAAGCGTCCATTGGTGAGCCAGATCCTGTCATTGCCCTGGATCGCCTCGAGTGTGCCGAAAAAGCGGTAGTTCCCGACAGGGGCCGAGCGTTCCCGTCCCACGATGCCCGGGGTCGCCGTCGGGTAGTGGGAAACCTGAGTGACGGTCCTGCGAAATCGCCGCCACTGTCCGCGGGCGAGGAACGCGCCGAGGGCCGGAAGCGCGGCGTAGAACAGGACGGCGATGCCGATGACCAGAAGGAGGTGTCCTGCCATGACAAGTATTGATTAAGCGCGCACGATCCTTTAACCTCGACTATATCATGGTAGAAAGAGTTGTCGTAGGTCCGTGGAAGACGAATTGTTACATCTTCTCCAGCACGAAAAAGGAGTGCATCATCATCGATCCAGGCGGAAGTGATGCGGAGATCGCCAGCCGCGTGGATGTCCTGAACATGGTGCCGGTAGGCATTGCGCTCACCCACGGTCACGTCGACCACTTGGCCGCGCTCGGCAAGCTGCGGGACAGCTACGCCGCGCGTGGGTACAGGCTTCCCATTGCGATCAACCCGTCGGACCGAAGGTTCCTCGGCACGGGCGGGAGGGAGACCCACCGTGAGAACCTGGAGTTCCTCGGCCTGGACGAGATGAGCTTCTTCGGGGTGGACGCCGACGAGCTTCCGAAAGCGGACGTGCGGCTGAAGGAGGGGAACCGGGTCTTCGACATGGACCTCGTTGTCCTCGAGACTCCGGGCCACACGCCGGGCAGCGTCTGCTTCTACGCTGAGAAGGAAGGCATCCTGTTCTCTGGTGACACCCTGTTTTTCGACGGCGTAGGCCGCAGCGATCTTCCCGGAGGGAGCGAGAAAAAGCTCAGGGAAAGCATCCAGAGCCGGAGGTCCGGCCCGTCTCCGCGCAGAGATCACCCCTCGTCACCGCGAGGCAGGCGGCGGGTCAGCAGAAACTTCCCGCGGCCCCGCAGAGGCCCCCTGGTGCCGCGAAGCGGTCTCACGTCAAGCGCTCCTCTGCCCCCGGCAAGAAGCCTCGGGTCAAAAGGCCTTCCGCCCCGGGGAAAAAGCCACTCGGGAAGGGGTCCCTGTCAAAGCGGTCCCGCGCCGGTGCGAAACGCTCCAAGACCGGAGCGCCGGCGCATTCCAAGCCTGAAGCCCGCGCGTTACGGTCAGCCCCGGCCGCACGCCGCGCCGGAAAACCAACGCGAGGGAAACGTTCAATCGTGGTGAAGAAAAAACCCGCGGCCGCCCGGGCTCGAAGAAAGACCTCTCAGGCAACAAGGTCGACGAAAGCCCCCGGTGCCGGCAGGAAACCCGTCCGGTAAGATTGACCCGATCCGCGCGGCGCGCGGAAACCGTTCGACATCTCCACGATCATGGAGTCAATCGAGCTCGAGTCGAACCTGGGCACCGGGTTCTTCAAAGACAGGTGGTCGATGAGAGTGTCGAGGATCTTCAGCTTGTACAGCGGAACGCCGTCCTCAAGTCTCGAATCGGGTCTCACCTGGATGTGTTTGAAGTTCGCAGAGATGAGCTGGGCTGGACGCACGGACACGACGACGTCACCGGCATCCGGCTGTGCGTAGCGCAGGGCCGTCATTAAAACCTCGCCGACATGCGCGCCCGCACTATCTGCCCTGGAGATTCCGGCGATCATTGCTTCCTCTGCTCCCGTCCTGAATATCGGAACGAGAGACAGGAGGAATGAGACTGAAGGGGTCGGTACTCGGGCGGCCTGCCGCGCTCCCGGTTCCTTGAAGCGCGGCTACCTGGTGCGCTCCCGGTTCCTTAAAGCGCGGCCTGCCGCGCTCCCGGTTCCTTAAAGCGCGGCTACCTGGTGCGCCGTTCCTCGGAGGACTTGCACTCGATGCACAGAAGGGCGTAGGGAATCGCCTCGAGCCGCTCGCGCGGTATCTTCTTCGAGCAGCGGGCGCACAGGCCGTACTTCTTGTTCTCGATCCTGGCCATGGCGGACTCGATGAGCTGCAGGCGGCGCAGCTCCTGCGTGCCCAGCGCCTCCAGGGTCTTGCGGTCGATGTCGTCTGCCGCGATGTCAGCCAGGTCCTTCGGATCCATGTCTTCGATGATCGTGCGAAAATCCTCGCTCTCTGACGCGAGGTTTTTCAATATCTCCTTCTTCAGGGTGACGAGGGAGGTTTTCATTTTTTTGAGGAAAGCATCTTCCATTCGGGTGCCTTTAGGGAAAGCAATCTACGCATAAACAGAGTCACTTGTCAATCCCAATCGTTCTTTCAGCAGGCCGGGGGACCGAATGCCATGCCGTTGGCCCTCGCGGCTCTCGCCGTCTGCTGCGCAGCCGGCTGCCGCCCTCCGCACGCCCCATGGCCGGCAGCCGCGCGAATGCGCAGCGAGAGGCTTCGGCGTGCTACGCATCCAGCACCGCGCATGCGCGCGGTGGGGCTACGGGCTCGCTCTCGTGCATCCCCTTCCGCGCTTGCGCGGAGTTGCACTCGCTCGCCCTCGCGGCTCTCGCCGTCCTGCGCGCCCCCAACTGCGCCCCTTTGGGTCGCAGGGGTCGCTGGGCCGGCTGCCGCCCTTCGCGCGCCTTTGGCGTGCTACGCATC
>JBEKTX010000070.1:0-14646 GCA_049515615.1 Spirochaetia bacterium | reverse complement strand
GTCCTTTATTCATCCCGTGCGCAAGGTTCCGCTCGTGATCACGGCCGATCCGCCGCAGGACCCTGTGTGGGACGCGGCAATGGCGCGGGTGCGCGAATTGGAGGAAGGGATGCCCGCCTCCGGCGTCTGACCGGATGTGCTGAGTGCTCGGCGAGGGACCAGCGGGATCGGTTCAGGGGCCGCATTCGCGGCGGTGACTGGTCCCTTTGTCGAAGTCCCTGATGGCAAAAACTCGGAAAAGAGCTTGACAGAACCTTACTTGTAGATTACAATTGTTGTAGATTACATCTGTTTCTACCTACATCTTTGGAGTGTCAAATGATCGATGCAGAAGTTTCTATCCGGGAGTTCAGGAAGAACTTGCGCGTGCTCGAGCGCGAGGTCGAGCTCTCGATGACCTCCGAGGCAGGCTGCTGCGGCGTCACCTTCGCCCAGTGTCATCTCCTGCTCGAAATCGAGCGCCGCGAACGCACGAGCATTACTGAGCTGGCCTCAATTCTGGACCTGGACAAGAGCACTCTCAGCCGCACTGTCGATGCTGCAAGCAGGGCCGGCCTCCTCGACCGGAGCGTGGATCCAGCCAGCCGGCGTCAGCAGGTGATCAGCCTGACGGCAAGAGGGAGGGAAACGACTGAGACGATCAACAGCCAGTGCGATGCGTCTTACACCCGGTTGTTCGACTTCATTCCCAGAGAGGAACGGTCGACGGTCGTCCGCGCAGTGGCCCTGCTCGCCGACGCGATGCGGCAGAAGCGCCGGCATCCCGAATCGGCGTGCTGCGTCGATGATTCACATGTCTGAAAGGAGCATTCGGATGGAAGAGAAGGTGTCCTGTGGCTGCGGAAAAGCATCCCTGCTGAACCTCCAGGAGGTGCGACCGGCCAGGGAGCCCTGGATCGTGGGGAGCGTGAGCGTGAGAGGCCGGACCGTGCCGAAAATTTCCACGAGTCTTTCGCGCCGGGATGTATGGGGCGGCGTGAAAGTCAGGTGGAACATCGGAAGGGACCGCTATGCGGTGCTCCCGGGACTGTACGCAGCGGGCACGCCCGCGGAGGAGTCACCGGTGCTCGTGACGGCGAACTACAAGCTGAGCTTCGACACCCTGCGGAAGAGCCTCCAGGGGATCGACGCCTGGATCCTCGTCCTCGACACGAAAGGCATCAATGTATGGTGTGCGGCGGGGAAGGGAACCTTCGGCACCCGCGAGTTGGAGCAGCGGATCATGAAAGTGAGGCTGGAGGAGGTCGTGTCCCACCGGACGCTGATCCTGCCGCAGCTCGCCGCCCCCGGCGTCTCGGCTCCCGACGTAAAGAAGGCCTCGGGCTGGATCGTGAGGTACGGCCCCGTGCGCGCGGATGACATCCGCGCGTTCTTCGAAGCCGGGCAGAGAAAGAACGAGTCGATGAGGGAAGTGCGTTTCCAGCTTCCCGACCGGATGGCGGTCGCGCCGGTGCAGCTCACGCAGGCCTGGCCGGTGCTCCTCGCGATTCTCGCGGCATCGGCGCTTTCCGGCCTCCCCTTCGCACCCGGCTACGGAACGCGGTTCTTCGACTTCCTCATCCCCCTGGCCGGCGGCGTGCTCGTCGCGGTGTTCGGGTTTCCCGCGCTGCTGCCTTACCTGCCGTTCAGGGCGTTCGCGCTGAAAGGCGCGGTCATCGGCCTTGTCTGGGGAGTCGTATCGGCTCTCGTCTCGGGGGCATCGGCGGTGTCGGGTGCCGGCCTTGTGCTCCTGGTGACGCCGATCGCGGCCTTTATCGCCATGAACTTCACCGGTGCCTCGACCTTCACCAGCCAGCCCGGTGCCGCCCTGGAAGTCCGGCGGGGTCTTGCCCCGATGGCCGCCTCTTTGTTCCTCGGCATCGGCCTGAGCGTGGCCGCCCGCTTCGTCGGGCTGTAGGAGAGCCAGAATGAAAATGAGCTACCTGAAAAACGGCGAAACACTGGTCCTTTACCCGGGCAAGTGCAACGGCTGCAGGGAATGCATCGAGGTCTGCCCGCACGCGGTGTTCACGATGAGCGGCGGAAAGGCGCAGATCCTGGATCGCGGCGCGTGCATGGAGTGCGGGGCATGCGCCCGCAACTGCGCCTCCGGTGCGCTCACGGTGAAGGCCGGCGTCGGCTGCGCCGCGGCAATCATCGGCGGAATGCTGCGCGGGACCGAGCCCACCTGCGGGAGCTGCGGAACCGCGCCCGCCGGCACCCGTTCGGAGTGCTGCTAGTGCACGCCGCGCAAGCGCGGCATCCGGGCCGTGTCCGCCAATGCCAGCCGTGCCAGAGCCGCGCGGACTCTCAGCCGGCCTGAGCCCGCACCTCGGCCACGAACTCCCGGACTTTCTCCTTTATCGCATTTCGCACGTCACGCACCTGGGCCATCATCTTCTCATCGCTGCCGCGAAAGAGGGAAGGGTCCGGGAATGGCCAATGCAGCCGCTCGACCCGGCCCGGGAAAATCGGGCATCGTTCCGCGGCCTCTTTCGAGCACACTGTAATCACGTAGCGATAGGTGCGCCCGGCCTTGAACAGGTCGAACACGTCCCGGGTCTTCTTGCCCGAGATGTCGATGCCGTCTTCCTGGAGCGCCCTGACGACAAAGGGGTTGAGCTTTCCCGGCTCGAGTCCCGCGCTCTCGACCTCGAAGAGGTCCCCCCCAAGCTGCCGGATATATGCCTCGGCCATCTGGCTTCGAGCGGAGTTGTGAACGCAGAGACAGAGAACACTCGTCATGATGCTGCCCTCCCCCTCTCCGAATATGCGCCCGGATTGTTAAATTTGGATGAAGGGCGAGCCGGCACGTGCGGACCGGCCGTAACTAGTATGCACGCGGCGGGGCATGAAGTACAATCGGCGGACCATGCGGAGAGGTGAACACTCCGACGAGGAGCTGATCAACCTGATCGCGCATCGGGATTCCGACGCTTTGCGCGCCCTCTACCAACGGTACGGCCGGATGGTCTTCGGCCTGGCGATGCAGGTCACCGGGAATGCCGGAAGCGCGGAAGAGATCTGCCAGGATGTTTTCATGCGCGTCTGGGAGAAATCCGGCACGTATCAATCCGACAAGGCAAAGGTAGTGACCTGGCTTGCACGCATAGCGCGCAACCGGGCGATCGACGTCCTGCGATTCCGGCGCTCACGGGGGCTGGACCTGCCGCAATCCGGTGACGAGCCTCCCGCCCCGAATGAAACCGGCGGCGCCCAATCCGCCTACGGCGGCGCCCAATCCGCCTACGGCGGCGCGGATCCGAGCGATCAGCTCTGGCAGTCCTTCCGGGAGCAGGAGGTACGGGAAGCAGTCGCCGCTCTTCCCCGCGATCAGAGGCAGGCGCTGTCCCTGGCTTTTTTCAAGGGTTTCACGCACCGTGAGATCGCGCAGGCGCTGGGTGAGCCGCTCGGGACCGTAAAGACGAGGATCCGGGACGCCATGGTGAAGCTGCGATCGAGCCTCGGAAAGGGGGAAGGCCCATGACAATCCGGAGGCGGCGGAAATCCGTATATCGACCGGGTACGCGCGGCCAGCAGATCGCCAAGGAACGCAATCCGTGAATGACGAGCATTCAATGCGGGATCTCCTCCCCGGCTACACCCTGGGGATCCTGGACGAAGAAGAAAAAAACGATGTACGGGAGCACCTTTCCGCGTGCGCGTCCTGCCGCGCGGAGCTTGTCTCCTATCGGGAGGTCACCGGCCGGCTGGCTGCCGCTGTTCCGGACACGGAGCTTCCCGCGGGGCTGGAGGAGCGGATCATGCGGGCCATCGCTGCGTTGCGCTCCCGGCGGCGCACCACAACCCGCGGAGTACCGCGGCGCAGAGCTCCCTGGCCCGCCTTCACCGCCCTTGCGGCAATCCTTGCGGTCGCCCTCGGCGTCGGCAACCTGTTGCAGTGGACAAGCGTCCTGCAGCCCCGTGCGCGGGGGGCGCGGGCGCGGCTCACGACAGCCCTCCTGTCCGGCACGGGTGAGGCGAGAGACGCTTATGGCACGATCGTCCTGGAGCCTTCGGACAATGAGGGGGTGCTGGCGGTGACCGGCCTGCGCAGGCTGGACCCTGGGCACCAGTACCAGCTCTGGCTCATCAAGGATGGGGAGCGGAGGAGCGGCGGCGTGTTCAGTCCGGATGCGGAGGGCTACGGCTCGATGCTGCTCACGGTGCCGCGTGATTTCAAGGATTTTCACTCCTTCGGCGTGTCCATCGAGCCGCGGGGAGGAAGCATCGCCCCGACGAGCGCCCTGCTCCTGTCCGGTGCGCTGTGATGAGCGCGGCCCGGGCCCCGTTCACGAGGCAGCGCGGCCCAGCGGAAGCGTGAAAGTGAAGCAGGTGCCCTTTCCCTCTCCCTCGCTCTCCGCCCAGATGCGGCCTCCATGCAGCTCGACGATCTGCCGCGCGAGGGAGAGGCCGAGCCCCGAGCCGGGCGCTTTCGTCATGGAGGGCCGTCCTCGGATCTGGTAGAAGGCGTCGAAGATCCTCTCCAGCTCCCCGCGCGGGATCCCGATGCCCGTGTCGGTGACGCTTGCGACGAGAGAGTTTTCCTGCGTGTGGAGCGCGATCTCGACGCACCCGCCCTCCGGGGTGAACTTCAGCGCATTGGAGACGAGGTTGAAAAGGACCTGCTTGATCCTGCGCTCATCAGCGGGGACCTGCTGCGACTCGACCGCGGAGGGAGTCGTGGTGAGCACCCGGATCCTCCGCCGCGAGGCGGTCTCCTTCAAAAGCTCGACGGTGTGCGCCACGAGGGCGCTGATCTGCACGGAGCCCAGCTCCAGATCCGTCTTCCCCGATTCGATTTTCGAGATGTCCAGGATGTCATTGATCAGATCGAGGAGGTGCCGGGAGGCCTGGAGGATGATGTCGAGCTGCTGTTTCTGCCGCTCGTTGACCGACCCGAAATACTCGTTGGACAGGATCTCCGCGTACCCGATGATGGCGGTGAGGGGCGTGCGGAGCTCGTGGGACATGCCGGCCAGGATGTCGGACTTGGCCCTGCTGGCTGCGTCCGCCGCGAGGGAGGCCAGGCGCAGGCGTTCTTCGGAGAGCTTGCGGACGGTGATGTCCCGCGCGACGATGGTCACCCCGGCGAATCCCCTGTTCGGGTCTTTCAGCGGAGAGACCTTCGCATTGAACCACACTTCACCGCCCTCAGATGGCAGGGAGTAGTCGAACTGCTCGACCCTGTCGTTCGCCTGCACGGCCGTGAACGCGGCCTCGAAAAGCGACGAGACCGGACCGGGAAAGACGTCGCGGAAAGTGGCGCCGATCCAGCCGGCCGAGGCGGTCGGAGAGCTGCTGCCCGAGCCGGAAGCCCGCGCCGCGACGAACAGGCCGGACTTGTCGGTGACGAGCACCGCATCATCAATGGAGGCGATAATCGAGCGGAGGCGTTCCTCGCTTTCGCGCAGCTCGGTCTGCGCGCGCTGGGTCTGCCTCTGCAGCTCGTGCTGGCGCATCGTCTTCTCGACGAGCGACGGCAGCATGTGGAAGAACCTCCCGGAGGCTTCCTTGTTGATGTAGTCCGCCGCGCCGAGCTTCATGGCGCGCACCGCAATCTCCTCGCTCCCTGCCCCGGTGGCGATGATCACAGGGGTCGTGACCCCGCGCGTGACGAGCCTCTCCAGCACCTGCAGGCCGTTGTAGTCGGGGAGCTGGTAGTCGATGATCACCAGGTCATGGAGCGCCTCGTCGAAGGCCGCCAGCCCCTCCGCCCCGGTGGCGCAGTGCTCCACGCGGTACCCTTCCGCCTCAAGGCGGGCGCGGACAAGCCGGGAGAGCCCCGGGTCGTCCTCGACATAGAGGATGCGCGCGCCGGTGTTCACAGTCTGGATTCCAACCCTTCACGCACCCGTCGGAGGAGCTCCCGCGGCTGCCATGGCTTCTGCAGGGTTTCACAGTACCCCGCGCTCGCGGGTGAGTCCCCGTCGAGTTGCCAGGCGTACCCGCTGCAGAGGATCACGGGGAGGCCCGGGGCGATCTCGCGGATCCGGGCCAGCGCGGCGCGGCCCCCCATCCGGGGCATCACGTCATCCAGGAGGGCGAGCATGATGCTCTGCCCGTCACGCTCGACGATCTCGACGGCCTCCTGGCCGTCGCGCGCCGCGCGCACCGCGTAGCCTTCCCGGGCGAGGATTTTGACGGCCAGTGAGCGCAGGCTCTCGTCGTCTTCCGCGACGAGGATCGTTTCTTTGTGGTCCCGCCGGTCCGGCTCCGCGACGCGGGCCGGCGCCGCGCCCTTCGCCTGCGCGGCTGTTCCGCGGGCGCTGCCGGCGTGGAGGACGACCTCGATGTCCGTGCCCCCCGCCGTGCGGACGTGGATTTCCCCGCCAAGCCGCTTCGCTGCGGCATAGGCCACCGACATGCCGAGCCCCTGCCCCTTTCCGCCTGCCGGGCCTGGGAGGTAGGGCTCGAATAGCTGACCGCGCATCTCCTCGGAGAGTGCGGTTCCCGTATCGCGGACGCGAAGAACCACGAGGAAGGGCCCCGCGTCAGGGCCGGCTTCGGTCGAGACAGTAATGACGCCTCCGGAGGGCATTGCCTCCCGGGCGCGTGCGCACAGTGCTTCGAGCAGCCGGCCCACGACGTCTTCGTCAGCCATGACGGACTGCAGTCCCTCCGCGAGCGAGGAACGGACCTCGATGCCCGCGGGACAATCGGCGGCGATGCCCGCCAGGCGGCGGCGGACCGTCTCCGACAGGTCGAGGAGACGAGGCGTGAAAGGACCCCGCTCGCCCACCAGGAGGAGGTCGCGCACGAGAAGCGAGGCGCGGGCGGTGGCGTCCCTCATCTCCGCGAGGAGGCCCCTCACGACGTCCGCATCGGGCTCCTCCACGGCCATCTCCGCGTACCCCTGCACGACGAGCAGGATGTTGTTCAGATCGTGCGCCACGCCCCCTGCCAGACGGGCGACGACTTTCCGCACAGATTCGTCGTCACCGGTCCGCACGGGTCCGCTTTCCCTCCGCCGGGGTGCGAGGATCCCGAGGGCGCGCCCGAGTATTCCCTTCGAGGACATGGATCGCGCCACCGACACGGGTCCTCCTTCACTCATTCTTCGCCTGTCCGAGCCCGGGCAGACGCGGCCGCAACCGGCTCCAGCGCGCGAGCACCTGCGCGGTGATGGTGGAAACGGGAACCTGACCCGACTCCGCGCTGCGGCACACCCCGACCAGGGCGGAGAAACAGCGCGCAATCTCCGCGTAGGTCTCGCGATCGAGGGTCACCGACCCCGATGCGGCTGTCTGCTCCGGAGTGCCGCTCAAGGCGCGTTTCAGGGGATCCAGCTCGGCGGGAAGATCCAGGACGATTTCGTAGGGCTCGAACACGCGAATCGGCTCGGATATGTTCTTCACCGGGATGTGCCCGATCTCCCGGGCGTGCACGGAGTCTTTCACCTTGTCGTAGACCTGGTCGGAAATGAGGATGGAGCCCGGGCGCGCCGAGCTCTCCAGCCGGGAAGCGATGTTCACGGCATTGCCCAGCACATCGCCCTGCGCCTTTCGCACCACCCTGCCGCCGTGAATGCCGATGCGGATCACCACCTTCGTGCTTTCGTCCCTGTAGCGGTTGAAACGGCGGAGGCTTTTTTGCAGGCGAATGGCCGCCAGGACGGCCGGCAGCGGTTCCTGGAAAACGAACATGTGGCCGTCGCCCATGCGCTTCACCAGCTCTCCCCGGTGTGCTTCGACGTGCGTGAGCAGAAGCTTCTCGTACTCCTGGAGCAGGGCGGACAGCTGCATGGGAGAGAGGACCTGCGCCTTTTTCGAATACCCCTGGATGTCCGAGAAGAACATCACAAGCTCCTGCATGTTCTCCCGCTCGAACTTGAACGTCGAACGCTCGGAGCGCAGCTCCACCGCCGGGGCGCTTTCATCGAAGATCGGAAGCTCCTCCTTCTCATCCCCGGAGGCACCCCCGCGCGCCTTGAGGGCCATTTCCAGGGCCTTCTCCCGTACGGAGCTCTCCTCCGACTGCAGGAGAAGCTCCCGGAGTGCCGCCTGCACCGCCGCGCTCTCCCTCTGAAACAGGGACGCAAGAGCGGAGATCATCGGCTCGTGCAGGTTCCCCTGGAGCCGGCGGAGGACCTCGACGGTGACCGCGTCGCTGCCCCTGGATATCAGATCGCGCAGCACTTCGGGAGCGTAGTCATCGCCCATCTTCCACAGCATGAGGGCGGCGGACATCCGGCTGGGCTCGTGTTCGCCGCGGAGGATCCGGTAGAGGAACTCCACCGTGCCGTCGCGATTGGCCGCCAGGCCGCTCGTGATCCGTCTGTCGAGGATCGACAAGGCGGCGGCGCGCCGCGCCTCATCACCCGTGAGAGCGGGATCCTTGAGACTCTCCGTGATATCCACGGCGACTTTCTCTCCAAGCGCGGCGACGAGCGCGTCGCGAACCTCCCGCGAGCCGGCCAGGGAGAAACGTGTCAGGAGCGCCTTGGCAAGGTCTCCGCTCGACGAGGGCGCCCCCGCCGAGATCGCCTCCAACGCATTCATCGTCACGTACGGGTCATCCTGCGACGCGAGAAGCCGCGTTGCGGACGGCTCCAGGAGCTCGAGGTGCAGCTCCCGCAGGAGGTGCAGGGAGGCAATGGCAAGGACCTTGCTGGCCAGCGGGAGAGCAAGGCATTCCATGCATGCGGCTTCGGCCGCGGGAATGTCCACTTTCGCCATCGCGCACAGGGCGGATTCCGCCAGGCGGAAGAGCTTCTCCCGCCGGGACCACGAGTAGATCGATTTCAGGAGCTGGGCGTCCGCGCTGTTCCCGCCGGGGGAGAGGAAGACAGTGCTGAGCCGGATCGAGCGCACGAGATGCCAGAGGACCCTGCACTTGCCGGTCCTGGCCAGGGCCAGCTCGCGGGCCACCAGCGCAATGCCGCTCCGTTTCGGATTCTTGATCAGCTCCGCGAGGGCGGAGTACCCGTCGAAGTGCCGCACTTCCACGCGCACGGCGCTCGCCTTCAGCATCTTCATGAGGCCATCGACGGTGTCGGAGCTCGTGCCTTTCAGCCACCGCAGGAGCGCCGCCTTGAAATCCTCGTCGCCGTAGTACTCCAGGTACTCCTTGGACCGCATGATAAGCCAGCCCAGCTCGTGCGTGTCGCTGGACACCTTGCGGCCCTCAGCGGTCAGCTGCTTGAACAGCTCGGCGATGCGCGACATGACGGCGGCGCGTACCGCCGGCGCAATGCCGGCCCGTCCGTCGGGGACCTTTTCCATGCGCGCAATCGCCAGCTGCGCCTCGTCCTCGAGCGCCGGGTTGCTCTCCACCGCCACTGCCATCTGGGCGACGATCTCCGAGAACCATGGCACCTGGTGGGGCTCGGTGCCGAGTGCCGCGTAAGCCGCCCGCCGCACTTCCGCATTGGGGTCTGCAAGGGCGTCGCGGAGCACTCCGGTCGATCCCGGCAGCTTTTGGGAGGCGGCCAGCGTGACGAGAGTCGCGCGATTGCGCGCAGGAAGACGCGGGTACAGGGGCGCACAGTGCGCGACGGTCCGGGCCGCCAGCGCGGGGTTCTCCGCCGCGAAAGTCACGGCCTGGTCGAGCACCTCCTCGCGCGCATCGGCGAGAAGCTCCTCAAGGGCGAGCTCCCCGCCGACCTTCAGCAGGAGTCCGGCGGCGTGCGCCCGGGCGCCCGGCGCCCCCATGGGAGTCCGAACGGCATGCCGGATCAGCGCCAGAACATCCTTGTTCCCGGGAGCAGCGGCCGCGAGAGCTCCGAGGATTTCCCGGCGCATCCGCTCCGTGCGGGTAGTCTTGGCGAGGTCAAGGAGAAGCCGGGGCGCGTCCGGGTGGCCGATGGCGCCCAGCGCGCGGACGGCGGCGCATTGCAATTCTTCCTGAGCTCCGGCGAGGAGCCGCGCCACATAGGGGAAGCTTCGCGTATCCGCCAGCATGCCCACGGCGGCAAGCGCCGAGAGGGCCACCGGCGGGCGCGAATCGAAGAGGTCGCCGTGCAGGATCTCGAGGCTTTTCTTCTGCGTGTCGAACGCCTCGAATATTCGGTGCGTCGTGACGAGCGCTTCGATGGGCAGCGACGGCCCTTCCGACGCACCCCGGAGAGCCGCGCCAGCCAGGGGCGCGGGGGAGGCGGGAGACGCCATGCTACATGCCGCTTCCCGTGGCGGGGATCGCAGTGTCGATGGTGGACAGGGCGACCCTCTCGTCGACCGTGAGGATCGCATCCGCGTTCAGGAGGATCACCAGCTTGTCTTCCAGCTTGCCCACGCCGGTGATGAACTCCTGGGAAAACCCTCCCAGCACCGGGGGCGGCGGTTCGATCTGGTCGGCGGGAATGCGGACGACCTGGCTCGCGGAATCCACCACCATGCCCATGAGCCGTCCCTCCACCTCCACGACGATGACGCGCGTCGCGGCGGTGTGCTCGCGCGTCTCCAGGCCGAACTTGTCCCGAAGATCGATGATGGGGATGACGTCCCCGCGCAGGTTGATGATTCCCTTCACGAAGGAGGGTGCCTTGGGCAGCCAGGTGATCTCCCGGACTCGTATGACCTCCTTCACCCGCAGCAGCTCCAGCCCGTATTCCTCATCGCCCACCGAAAAGCTGATGAACTGCCGCAGCTCGCCGGTTTCTCTCTGCGTTTTCGCCGCGTCCATGTCTCTTCTCCTTCCTTCAGATCCTGGCGCCGACGCCGCCCTGGACAAGCCAGGTCGGTTCCGGCACCGTCATGAATGCATCCACGATCTCGGGATCAAACTTCGACCCCGACTTGTTTCGCAGCTCCGCGACGACCGAGGAAAAAGGGAGCGCCGCCCGGTAGGGCCGGTCGGAGGTCATCGCGTCCAGCGTGTCCATGATCGAGAATATCCTGGCGCTCAGCGGAATGCGCTCGCCCCGCAGCCCGCGAGGATACCCCGTGCCGTCGTAGCTCTCATGGTGGCAGAGCACGACATCGGTGGCGAAGCCGAGGAACTCGATGTTGCGGATCATCGCGTGCCCCAGCACCGGGTGCCTCTCCATGATCTTCCTCTCCTCGGGAAGCAGCGCGCCCTGTTTCAGGATAAGCTGCTCGGGGACCCCGATCTTGCCCACGTCGTGGAGGTAGGCGCCCCACTTGAGGTTCTTCAGCTCGAAGTCGGAAAGAGACAGGAGGGATCCGAGCCGCACGCAGTTCTGCGACACACGGGCGCAGTGATCGGCGGTTTCATGGTCCTTCAGGTTCAGCGCCGCACCGAGGGCCGCCACCGTCGCATCCCGGACTTCGTCGATCTGCCGTGACGTGCGCGAAAGCTCCTCCGTCTTCATCTCGACGAGCCTCTCCAATGCCCTCGCGTACCCCCGCAACTGTTCCCGCGACCTCCACTCCTGGAGCGCGTTGTCGATGCGATGAAGGAAGTGCCCCACGGAAAAGGGCTTCGTGATGAAGTCGATCGCCCCGTCGCGGATTGCCTGCACGGCGGTCTGGATGTCGCTGCTGCCGGTCATCACGATCAGAAGGGGATCGTCGGCCTCCGACTCCTCGACGAGCTCGAGCCCCGAGCCGTCGGGAAGATGCACGTCGACGAGCACGATGTCGTAGTGCGTCCGCTCCATGAGCTCTTTCGCCTCCGCCACGCACGTCGCGGAGTCGCTCTCGAAGCCCCGGATGTTCAGCATCGCCCTGACGAGCGTCTGCACCGTGCCCTCGTCCTCGATGACCAGGATCTTCGGCGGTCTGGCCGGTGGCGGTACATCCATCCCCATCCCCTGCGTCAAAGCTCCCCTCTTGCCCTGTGTCCGCATGGTCATTCTACCCTCACTCAACCGTGGTGTGGATGCGCTTTCAGTCTTTTCAGGCCGGAGGCAATGGCGAGATCCACCTCGACGCGCACCTTGTGCTCCAGCAGCGGGTCCGGGTTCAAAGGGGACAGAAGGGAGGTGTAGTAACGGGGGGTGACGTGGTTCAGCGTCCACGCCGCCAGGTCCATCACACACTCTTCGCAGGTGCACATCGCCGTGCCTTCCGTCACCAGCCGTTCGATCGCCTCGTAGACGATCTCCTGCGACCGGTTGCCGATGCTGTCCATGTTGTATCGCTCGCCGAGCTTCATATGGCCTTCCTTGACGCACCCCTGCTCCGCAGCGCTTCGACGATGCGCCTCGCAATCGCATCCACCGGCACCACCTCGTCCGCGCTGCCGTTCTGCACGACTTCCCGGTTCATTCCGTAGATCACGGAGCTGTCCTTGTCCTGGGCGATCACGCGGCCGCCGCGGCGGTGCAGCTCCCGCAAACCGTCGGCGCCGTCCCTGCCCATTCCGGTCATGATGACGCCCACCGCGCGGCTGCCGTACTCCCCTGCCACCGAATGCATCAGCACGTCCACAGAAGGTCGGTGGCCGTTCACGTTCTCGCCCTGGTTGAGAGTGATGTGGGGCTCGCTTCCGAGCTTCGACACCACCATGTGCCAGTTGCCCGGCGCCAGGAGAACGCGTCCGGGGAGGATTGCATCCCCATTCTCCGCCTCCTTGACGGAAAGCTCGCAGCTCCCGTCCAGGCGCTCCGCGAAAGCCCGGGTGAAGACTGGTGGCATGTGCTGCACGACGACGATCCCAACGGGCAGGTCGCCGGGGAGCATCGAGAGCACGGTCTTCAGAGCCACCGGTCCTCCGGTGGAGGTTCCGATGGCCACGAGCTCGCACTCGGTGCCGTCCTCGAACTCGCCTCGAGGAACGGGCGCGCGGGGAGGGGCGTGCGGCGCGGCTGCAGTCGAGGGCGGCGCCGAAAGCGCCGATGCGCGCGTCCCCGGCATGGCGGGTACAGACGGGGGCGCGCCAGGAGGCATGGCGGACGCTGCGGGAGGCGGGAACACTATGCGGGCGGCGTTCTTCACCTTCTCGGTGAGCTCATCCGCCACGGTGTTGATCCCCCCGGAGAGGGACGTCGAAGGCTTCAGAACGAAGTCCACGGCCCCCAGGTCCAGGGCCTGCAGGGTGAGCTCGGCCCCCTTCCGGGCGTGCGCGCTCAGCACGATGATCGGGGTCGGCCGCACTGCCATGATCCGCCGGATGGCCTCAAGGCCCCCCATGCCAGGCATCTCCAGGTCCAGGGTGATGACGTCGGGCCTTTCCTTGTCCAGTTTCATCAGGGCGAATTCGGCCTGCACGGCAGTGGCGACGACAGTGATCTCGGGATCTGCGGAGAGTATGTCGGAAGCGATCCTCCGCACGAGAGCGGAATCGTCGACAACCATGACGCGGATCACGACGTCCCCCTTTTTGCGATGCCGGAGGCATCCTTTGCGATGCCGGAGGCATCCTTTGCGATGCCGGAGGCATCCTTTGCGATGCCGGAGGCATCCTTTGCGATGCCGGAGGCATCCTTCTTCCTTCTATAGATGGGCGCCTTGAGATCCGATGCGTAGGTGAAGCACTTCGTGAAGCCGCTGAGGCTCTCCGAATGACCGATGAACAGATAGCCGTCGGGGTGGATCGCGCGCGCGAAGATTACGTCCACCAGCTTCGACTGCGTCGGCTTGTCGAAGTAGATCATGACGTTGCGGCAGAAGATGATGTTCACCCCCCCCCACGGCGGGGGATCGGTGAAGAGGTTGTGCACCCGGAACTCCACGCGCGCGCGCGTCTCGGCGCTCACCTGGAAGGCGCCGTTGCCGGCGGGCACGAAATAGCTCTTCAGCATCTCGGGGGGAACCAGGCGCAGGGCCCGCTCCTTATAGATGCCCTCGCGCGCGCGGCTGATGACCGTGGTGCTGATATCGGTTCCGACGATCTCGGGCTCCCGAGCCCCCGCGGCGCGGGCGGCCTGGTCCGCGACGATCCGCAGGGTATAGACCTCCTCCCCGGTGGAGCAGCCCGCGCTCCAGATCCGCACGCGGCCGTGCCCGCGGAACAGCTCGGGGAGGATCGTGGCAGACAAGGCCGTGAAGTGGTTTCCCTCCCGGAAGAAGTAGGTCTCGTTCGTGCTGACCGCATCGATGAAATTCGCCATCTCCGCGTCGGCGCACCGCCTGGCGGTGAGGAGGGAATAGTACTCCTCGTAGGTCGCGAGCTTCAGCTGCACGAGACGCTTCCTCAGCCTGTTGGCGATGAGGATCTGCTTGCCTTCGCGCATGTGGATGCCGGTCTTCTCGTAGATCAGCGCGCGGAACTTGTCGAACGTGTCCTGCGCGAGTGCACCACCCGCAATCGCCGGGTGCTGTCCAGCCGGTGCGTTCATCGCGCCCCGTCCTTTGCGACGATTGCCTGCAGGGTCTTCACGAGCACCTTTCCCGTGACGTTGTCGAACGTGACCGTGCGGCCCGCTTTGCCGCCGGTGTCCTCGAAGACGATGGGAATCTTTTTCTCCTGCAGCGCCTTGCGCGCCGCTTCGACGTTCAGGTCGCCGATGGAGCCGATGGCGCTGTTTCCCATCGGAAACATCTGGGCGCCGCCGATGAGCAGCGCCTGCAGGGATCCCATGCGGCCCCCGCTCGTCGCAAGGCGCGCGAGGAGCGCCGGGATGGCGGAATCCGCGTACTTGCCCGTGGCTTCGTCGTCGCGGCGGCGCACGGGCAGCATGATATGCGCGAGCCCGCTCACCCGCCGATCGGGGTCCCGGACGATCACCCCTACGCACGAGCCGAGGATGGTCTTGAGGCTTCGCCCGTCCGCCACCACGTCCATCTCGGCCATTTTCACCGTCACGGTATCCCCGTCCATATC
>JBEKTX010000069.1:0-14736 GCA_049515615.1 Spirochaetia bacterium | reverse complement strand
GGGCAACCAGCTGACGGTGACGGGCAACTGGACGCGCACGGGTGGAGGGGCGAGCTCCACGGGGGTGGTGGTCTTCAACGGGGCGGCGGCGCAGAGTTTCAATCCGACGGGCACGACGCTGCAGAACGTAACGGTGAACAACACGGGGCCGTCGACGGTAACGGCCAACGTGGGGTTCACGGTGGCCGGGAATCTTCTGATTAGCTCCGGGACACTGGTGATGGGGGCGGGGAACCTGGCGGTGACGGGGACGGCGACTGTGGGGACGGGAACGCTGGATGTCAGCGGCGGTGGAACACTGACGGTGACCAACACTACTGCGGTGAACGCAGGGGGGACCATCGGTGGCGGCGCGGGCACCATGGGATTTGCGAGCGCGGTGACTGTGTCAGGCACGGGGGCGATCAACGGGGCAGCCGGCGCGATCATGTTCAGCAGTGACATTAGTGGAACAGGGACCTTGCGAGAGGCCAGCACATCAACCACTGTTCTGGGCAGCATGACAATGGGAGTTTTTGCTGCCAACGGTGGCACAGTGATCATCAACGGTGCTGGTCCGCAAACAATCAATGGGTACACATTCAACAACGTGCAAGTGAACAGCGGCAACACCGTGACTTCGGGAGGGGCGTGGGTCGTAGGCGGAACGTTGACGCTGACAGCGGGGACCTGGGCGCCGGGGGCGTTCACGCACCAGGTGGCGGGCAACTGGAATGACACCTCCATTACCTTCGCCCCTGCGGCGGGCATCATCCAACTGACCAGTGCAAATCCGACGATCACACAAGGGGCCACCAACGTCTTTTTTGACCTCTACCTTCTCAACGGAGGCTTGCTCGTCAGCAATATCATCGTGCTCCACAATCTTTTCATTCTGGGCGGGACACTAGATGCAAACGCGGCGGGCCCATATAATATTACACTTGGCAACCAGTGGAACCAGCTGGGCGGGCCTTACGGATCTTTCACTCCCCAGACAGGAACTGTGACGCTTCATAACCCCTTGGCGGGCCACACGTTCACCGTAGCGGGGAATAACCAGTTCTACAAATTCCTCTGCGGGAACGGCGTGAATGATTCCGGCGCCATCATTCTGTTCGAGGCCGCCACCACTATCTCCATCGTTGCCAACGGCAACTTCGGGATCGCCGGCGACCCCACGATCAATCCCGCAACGTGGATCAAGCTGCAGAGCACGGTTTTTGGAACGCAGTGGATCATTAACCTTGCAGCGAGCGCGACGCTGTTTCCGCCGACGCAATACATCGTCGTGACGGACAGCAAGGCTTTTCCGCGCTTTATCATCAACCCGAATAACGTCGTCGCCGATCCTGCCCACAATGACACGAACTGGTTCAGCGCCGACCTCGTCCTAACGAGCCAGACGGTGGACAGCAACCACAACGGCAAGATTGACGCCATTCTTGTGGGCGTGGCGGGAGGTATAAATGAAGACTTCAGCGGATTTATTGCCAGCGTCACTGGCTATACCGTAATAGGGTACTCCCTCAATGGACCTCCAGGTTCCTTCCTCCCGACATTCTTTATAAACCTGAAAGAATCATCGAACCTCGACACGGGTGCCACACCGACATGGAGCATCACGCAAAACACCACTTTATTTGACAAGGCTACCGGCGGGAAGCTGGTTCTGATCGCCGCCCCACCGTTCCCGGTGGCGGATGCAGCAGCTCCCATCCTTGGCTATACGCTCGCAGTTGCAGGCGGGCAAGCTCAGATCTACATGCGTTTTTCCGAGCCGGTGTTCCACACAGGAGGAGGAGCACCTCAGTTAGGAGACATCGTGCTCAACAACACCGCCTCGGGGGTCACAATCAGCGGTGCGCCGATTGTGGTCTCACCTTCAGAGTACCTTCTGCCGCTGAGCGCGGCCCTGACGCCCGATGATATTGCAAAGCCAGCGCTCCTGACGGCCAGTGTGGCATCGAACGGCGCTGGGCATGGCCTCCAGGATGCAGTAGGACTTCAGCTTGCGGAAGCTGTCGGATCCGGCCACCGTGTTTCCGACATCGGGCTTGGATTGCCGTCCAACGGAATTATGGAGCCCATGTTCGCGCACGACCAGACCCAGTCCGGACCCTTCCCCGGCGGCATCGGCCTCATCCAGCTAGGTGGGTTCGATGGATCCAAGTGGCTGAGGAACAGGCAGGACATCACGCTCGAAGGCCGCATCCAGACCTTCACTACTGTTCTCCCGCCGGTGCTCGGCGGCACGAAGCTCTGGTACGACATCGATGTGCCCGCGGCGGACCGCAACGGAGGCGCCACACCGGGCGTCTGGCTGCCGTCCTTCACGGATGACGTGACGGTTGCACCTCCCGCGTATGGCTTCAGCGGTCTCGTCCCGATGGCGGCCACGGGTGACGCACAGGCACGGAATCGCACAGAGCTCGGAAGCTCAACGGCCCAGCTCCGCGATTTCCTCATTCCGGGGACTGACGCAAAGGAACACGACTCGGCGGTGCTGGATTTCCTCTTCCAGATGACATTCCCCGGCGGAATGAGCCTGTACACCGCGCGCGTGGCCAATCCTGCAGCGGCCAACTGGTATCAGCAAATCACCCCGTGGACCTTCGACCTCCGCGACATCCGCAGCCAGCGCGGGGGCGTGCAGATCCTCAACAACGTGATCAACCCCGACAAGGGACAGGTGACGACGCTTCAATTCTCTCAGGGCACGGCGGGAAATGTCACCGTCACGGTGTTCGACCTCTCGGGGAGCATCATCAGGGTTCTCCTCCGGCAAAACCAGGCGGCTGCCGACTACGGGGTCACGTGGGACGGCACGAACAGGAGCGGCGCCAAGGTGACGAGGGGCCTGTACTTCATCCGCGTCATCGGCCCTGGATTTGACGAGACCAGGAAAGTCCTCGTCGTCCGATAGGCAGATCCTGGAGGGCGGCGGCTGACGGGAGGGGCCGCCTTCCAGGTTCCCGGGCCCGTGTCGATGCCATGACGCCAACCCCATATCCTGCCGCAGCCCTCATGGGGTATAGTTACGCGTGACCCCGGCACGCTCGCTTGACAAGTTTTTCACGTCGATCCGACCTGCCACGTTCATCCAGAAAAGAGGAGACACCTCGACATGATGGGCACCATC
The DNA here is from genome assembly GCA_049515615.1 of Spirochaetia bacterium. Taxonomy (GTDB): domain Bacteria; phylum Spirochaetota; class Spirochaetia; order SZUA-6; family Fen-1364; genus Fen-1364. The sequence continues at coordinate 11,615 of JBEKTX010000069.1, read as the reverse complement.
GCCCTTGTCCTCATCGTGATCGCCGCGGTTTTCCAGGCGGGCTTTCTCCTCCGAAGGGAAAACAGGCGTGACCCCGCCTCCCACTGGCTCCTGGCCGCCGCGGCGGTTCTCCTGCTGGCGACGCTGGCGGAGCGCAGCGTAAAGATCGGCTTCGTCGCGGTCACGAACACCTATGAGTCCCTGTTGTTCTTCTCCGCGGCTCTCTGCGTGGTGCTGTTCGCGCTGCGCGTCGCGCGCCGCACCCAGGCGTTTTCCCCGTTCGTGCTCTTCGGCGCGACGATCGTCGCCCTCGCCCTCCTGGCGGTCTCTTCCTCACCCATTGCGCCGCACGCCATCCAGCCTCCCATCCCCGCGCTCCGGTCCTTCTGGCTGGTGCTGCACGTCACCTTCTCCTTCATCGGGGAGGCCTTCTTCGTGGTGAGCTTCGTCGCGGCCCTCGGGTATCTCATCTCACGCCGGGAGGAAAGGCGCGCCGAAATGGACAGGCTCGTGGCAACGGCCATCGGCATCGGCTACCCTGTATTCACCGCCGGCGCGCTGGTCTTTGGCGCCGTCTGGGCCGAGACGGCATGGGGCTCGTGGTGGAACTGGGATCCCGAGGAGACGTGGGCTCTGATCACCTGGCTCATCTATACCGCCTACCTGAATACCCGGCTGGTGAAGCGGCTGAGGGGACGCGTTTCTGCGGTGCTCGCGGTCGTCGGCTTCGCGGCGACTTTGTTCACCTTTTTCGGGGTGAACTACCTGCTGCGTGGGCTCCACAGCTACGGCTGAAGCCGGCGCCCAATCCTAGTCCAGCGCCCGCGCCGCCTTCTCGAAGAGCGCCTCGAGCCGCTCGCTGGTCGGCCCGCACGCCGCGGCGACCTCCCGCGCCCAGGAGACATATTCCCGTTTTTTCCGTCCGCTCCAGCCCACCGGCGGGCTTACCGCGATCGAACGGAGATTCGCGATCTTGTCCGCGAGCTTGATCATGCGGGCCCGCGCCGGCTTGGCCGGCGCCGTCTCCACCTGCCGCCTCTTGCGCTCATCGCGGGGAAGCCCCGGGTCATCCGTCACTTCGGCGACGAGGGACGCCACGTCCTCTCCGAACGCCTCGGCGAGCTCTGCACGGGTCGTCTCGGTGTCCTCGATGGTGTCGTGAAGGAGGCCCGCCATCACCAGCCCGGGATCCGCGCCGTCGCTGGCCTCTGCAAGCAGCAGCGCGACCTCCGTGAGGTGGTTGACGTAAGGCTCCGCCTTCAGGCCTTTGCGGCGCTGTCCTGCGTGCTTCCGCGCGGCGAAATCCAGCGCACGCGCGATCCCGACGATGCCGTTCACGGCTGGAAGGACTTTCTGAATCGTCGGTGCTCAATGAGCGTATGGTCGATGACCCAGTCCTTCAGGTACTCCACCGTCGTGTTCAGGGCGTCCACGGGAGCGGTCTCCAGATAACGGGCGAGTCCCTCGATCTTCTTGATGAACTCCGCGTGCTCGCGGGCCGCCGCCTCGTAGCCCCTGTCGGCCCGGCGGGAGGCCATTGTCTCCTCGTATTGCAGATGCGAGCGTGCCAGCGCGACGAGCTTCCCCATCATGTCCGTCATGCCGTCACTCGGGGACCGGCCCTCGGCGACCGAGGCCAGGCTTTCGATCATGTCGAAGAGCAGCCGGTGCTGCTCGTCGATGTCGGGAATCCCGATCACGTAGGACTCGTCCCAGACGAACCGCACTTCGGCCCGGAATCCCTTCAGGCGGCGCTCGTACGTCTCCATGAGCTTCCACTGCACGACGGGGACGTCCTCGATGGCTTCCGCCGGGATCGCGTAGAGCGTGGACTCCAGCAGGGCGCGCGCTTCGAACAGGTAATGGACAGCGGTGTTCCCCCGCCCTTGCGCCGAAGTGCGCTCGAAGCGCTTCCGCCAGCCCGGCGGGAGCTCCCGGGCGCCGCGCATGACAGTTTCCTCGCCGAAAAACCCGCCGGGCTTGAGATTCTCTATCGGCCGGACCCCGAGGAATACCGACACAAGGCCCTCGGCGAGGATGAGGATCTCGGCCTTGCCGTGGGGCGCCAGGACGTCGTCCTCTTTCAGGAAGCGCCGTTCCATGGCGCGCGCGATCCTGATCTGCAGGGGGAAGGAGACCATCTCTCCGAAAAGCCACGTCCCCTGGAGGACCTGCCTGTTGTCGTACACCTGCCGCAGGGAATCCATCATACCGGCGCGTTTCACGAACTCCATGAATATCTCGCAGGGGATGCACAGGGCGGTGACATTGCTCAGGGCCCGGCAGGTGCGGCGCGCGCTGCCCGCTCCGAAGCAGTCCAGCTCGCCGATGATGGCGCCCGCCGATTTCCTGTTGTGGAGCCCCGTCCGGGAATCAATCAGCTCCAGCAGGCCGCTCAGCATGAAAAAGACGTCCTGCACGGGCGCGTCGGCGCGCTGCATGATGGTGTCCGGGGAGAAATGGACAACCGGGCAGTTGCCGAGCATCGCCACGTCGTCCTCCGAAACGTTCGGGAAATAGCCCCGTAAAACGCGAAGCCCGTCCTTCAGGAGGGCATCGGCGTGCATCTGCACCAGGACGTCCTGCTGTCCGAAGGAGGCGCAGGAGCCGATCTCCTTCTGCGCGTCGGTGAGCGGGGCGGAGGTGTGGCTGAGGAAGACTTTCCCGGATGCGTCCCCCGCGAAGTCTTCCGCCCTGCCGTGGATCAGCCCTCCGCCGATGTCGATCTTTTTCACGTTCACCGGCGTGAGTAGCTTATGCGTGAAGACGTCATAAAGGGACTGCGAGATGCCGTTTTTCTCCGGATTGTCGGTGACCATCTTCCGCAGCACCTCAAAGGAGCTGATGTCCGCGAGGTGCGCATAGGTGCGGTATCCCTTCTCCCAGAGGGCGCGGAAGAAGAAAACGGTGGTCTCGACGGGGTGCGGAGAAAGCACCGGCATCACCTCCAGGCCTTCCACGCTGTTCCACTGCTCGATGGCAAGGTCATGCGGCTCGAAATACTGGTAGAAGGTCGCCTCGTTCCTCCCCGTGAGCGCGGCGTACTTTTTCACCACGCTTGCCCGCACCGGCGGCGTGGCGTAGTACGCGATGCGGTGGTCAGCCCGCACGAGGGAGGTGAGACCGGCGAAATGATCGTCGTGCCCGTGCGTATGGAAGATCCCTGCCACCTCGTTGAGGCTGACCCCCAGGGCGGTGAGTGTGTGCTCGATGCCCGGTCCCGCGTCCACGAGGTAGATCCTTCCCTGGAAACACAGGATGCTCCCCATGCAGGGCCGCGATACGTCCCACCCGTCGCCTTCGCCGACGTGCACGACGGAGAAGTATTCGCGGCGGAGGGTGTGGAACCCCAGATTGTAGGTGGAAAGGTACTCCTCGGTGTCCCCGAGGTTCAGGTCCACGGTGACCGACTCCCCGCCGTGGATGAACTCGTAGCGGTTGAAGCCGCGGCGGCGGACGAAGGCACCACCGCGCAGCTCCACGGCGGGGGAGTCCACGATCTTGAGGTCCAGGAGGTCTTCCGTGCGGCGGATGTTGTCGAAGGCGAACCACCTCTTGATCCGCAGCATGTCCAACGCCTGCGCCTCAGAGACTCCGGACTCCACGATTTCCGCCAGGGTCGAAAGACCGTAGGTGCCCCGGTAGATGTAGCTGCTCTGGCTCTTTACCTGGTCTTCCAGTCCGATGAGCATGGGCTTTCGGCCCGTGTTGTTCGGGTGTCCGGGGAGGATCATGCCCTGGAGGTAGAGCATTTGAAGGACCGGAAACTCGGCGAGGTTGGAGAAGCTGCCCTTCTGGAGGCTCGTGTCGGAGAGGAGGATTGCATTGGGTCCGGTCTGGGCCATGACGCCGTTCTTTTCCCGTTCGACAATCAGGCCCATCTTCATCAGGTGCTTGACGCTGTCCGCAGGGCACCCGCAGAGCACGAACAGGTCCGCCTCTGGTATCTCCACCCAGAAGACCCCGTTCGTCACGCGCTGTTTCTGCATCCGGTGCCCTTTCGTGCCTCCCCGTCAGGGTGTGCGCTCGCTGCCGACATTCTGGAATCCTCCCCTCAAGTATATCGAGGGAGGGGGGAGAATGCAAAAACCGGGCCTCGCCGCCTCGAGGATCCGTCGAGTCGGACGATTGTGCCGATATTGGAATCGAAAGGCCCGTCCATGAGCGTCCGGCCCGTCTCGCTCATTGCCGGCCCGCGCAAAGGCCAGCCCCCGGTCCGCGAGGCCCTCCTCGACGATCTCCGCCACTTGAAGGAGCGGCGCGGGGAACTGATCGCCGCGGTGGACGAGCAGGGCGGAAAGATCCTCGGCACCATCGGCCTGTATCCCGACAGGGACGAAGGAGGCGCTTGTTTCCATCTCGCCGGCATCGATGTCGAGCACGAGTATGTCGACCAGGGAATCGATGAGTTTCTCCTGGAAGAGGCGGGCCGCTACCTTCAGGCGCACAGGACGACGCGCCTGAAGTTCGGCACCAGCCCCCTTCTCACGCGCAATGCGCGGCTGTACGTTTCCCGGTTCGGCACCCGCTATCGGTGGCGCGAAGGCGCCAGGACGCCTGAAGGGCAGCCCTGGCCGTACGTCTGGTGCGAGTGTGACTTCGACGATCCCCTCGCCAGGCCCCTGGACTTGCGCGAAGAGGAGGTGCACGGACGGAGCGTCCTGGAATGGGACGGCGGTCGACCGAGGCCCCGGTCACATCTTGTCTTCTCAGGCCCTCTCTCCGTTCTCCTGCCAGACCTCGATGCGGATACCCTGGCGCGCGCGAGTGAGCAGGATCCCGGGTTCATTGCCACACTGTACTCGGCGTTCCATTCCCTGCACGTGCACGGCTACGAGTTCGCCTGGTTCGACCGGCTGCCCCCCTCCGATGCGCAGCCCGAGGCGCAGGCGCGTGGGGCTGCACCCCGATGGTACTATGTCATGAAGAGGGTCGTCGCGTTCTGACCCGCGATTGCACAGCAGCGCGGAATCGGGCTACACTCGGCGCATGGACACACCGCAGTTGGTCGAGCTGACGCGCAGCGAGCGCGAGCTGCTTCTCAACATCCGCCACATCACCCCAGAGGTCGAGAAAAAGATCGTGTCCTCACGCATCACGGGAAACCGTTTTCACATCGAGCTCACGCCGGCCGATCTGGAAGGGCTCATGGCGGGCCTCTCGTCGGAAGCGAACTACACAGATGACCGCACGATGGCCCGGGCGTACGAGGAGCTCCGGGAGAAGCTGGAGAAGCTGTAGCGCCCGGCTGGACGGGCGTCCCGCGCCGCTCACACTCACTCACAGAGAGGAGGAGGGCCAATGCCGGGCTCTTCCGACGTTCTCATCCTACTCGGGCTTGTGGCGGTCGTCGCCCTGCTGGCCAGCATCCTCGCCGTTGTTCTCTGGCAGGCGGAGCGCCGGCGCGGCCAGGCGCGGATCGAGCAGCTCCTTCAGGAGCAGGAGAAGATGCTTGCGGAGGCGCGCCGGGAGAGCGTGCAGAAGAGCAGAAGCTCCCTGAAGGGACAGATCGCCGAGCAGATGGCGCCCCTGCTGCAGGGTTTCCGCTATTCTCCCGCGGATGCGCGTTTTCTCGGCGATCCCATAGACTATGTCGTCTTCAGCGGTTACACCGATCTCCGGGACAACAGGACCGAGGCCTCGGACCTGGACATCGTGCTCCTCGAGGTGAAACAGGGCTCATCGAGCCTCTCCCCGTTCCAGAGAGCCATCGCAAGATCGGTGCAGGAGGGGCGTGTCCGGTTCGAAATCCTGCGGATCTCCGACGAGGGCGCCCTTTCTTCCGAAACATGGCGCCCGCGCAAAGCAGCGCATTCTCGCGATGCGGGTGAGCCGCGCCGGCTTCCGTGAGAGCTCGTGGCACTCTGGTCGCTTTGTGTCTCGGTCTCCTCGCGGGGACGCTGACGGCACAGGAGCAGGGCACTGATCAGGAGCCGGGGACGACCAGGGAACAGGGGACGGCCGCACCGCCCGGCAGGGAGGTGAGCCTCCCCGCCTCGGAGGTGAAAGACACCTTCTTCGCCTACTTCCTGGGAATCATCCAGAACGGCGTGGACATCGAGATCGACAATGAGGAAATGCGCGCCATCCTGGTCGAGTTCAAGTCCACGATCGCCGTGCCCTTCGATCTGATCTCCCGGGTCACGCAGCACGCGGATCCCGACACAGGGGAACGCTCAGTTGCACTCGTTTTCCAGCATGACGTCGTCATTCCGATTCCGTTCTCGATTCTCTTCTACCATCCCGGGCGCATCACATCGACCCGGCTCCTGTCCTTCGACGTGCGTCGATCGTCCTGGTCTGATCCCGGCTCCTCGGCTGAGCCCGGCGAAGCCCTCGACCTCGTCCTGGCCCAGGGAAGCCTCCTGGTGGAGATCGACGGCTGGCTCAAAGCATTGTTCAGCGCGTACCTGGAGGACACGTTGATCCAGCACATCGTGTTCTTCCGGTGGCACGGTGACTGGACCGGAATGCTGGAGGGAACCGGACAGTCCACCGCACGCGCCATGCGAGCCTACTTCGACTTCAGGAAGAACAGCATCATCTTTCCCGTGCCGGACCCGCTGAACCGCGCGGGGCGATTCCTCGTTCCCGACGCTCCGGCCCAGCCGTAGGAAATTTACACCGCTCTCAGCGGTATCAGGATCTGGCCGGTGGATTCAGCCGCTACGCCGGCCGCGTTGCCCTCGTCCGTATCGATGTGCATCTCGAGCGCGGAGCTCAGGGATACGCGCACGACCACACCCTCCGCGATCGTGGCCCGATCCCCGACCAGCCGCACGCTCACGTGCGCGCCATTTCTCACGCCAATGCGGTCAGCATCGCCCGGCAGCATGTGAATGTGGCGCAGGGCGCGGATCACGCCTTCGGAAATCTCCACCTCGCCGGCCGGCCCGCGCATGAGGATCCCCGGTGTTCCTTCCAGCCGGCCGGATTCCCTGACCGGCGCCTGCACCCCGAGTGAGAACTGGTCCGTGCCGGAGATCTCCACCTGCGTCTGTGCCCGGAAGGGACCCAGGATGCGAACATGTTCGATGCTGCCTTTCGGACCCACGAGCGTCACCGTCTCATTCGCGGCAAACTGGCCCGGCTGCTGGAGGGCCTTGAGACGGGTCAAAGAAACCCCGGGGCCGAAGAGCCGGGCCATGTCCTCCTGGCTCAGGTGCACGTGGTGAGCGGAGACCCGCACGACGACCTCGACGACCCGGGCCTCGGACTCCCGGCCGGCGAGGATCTCCGCTGAAAAGCGGGAGAGGCACGACGCCTTGGGGTTGCTCCGCACCTGGGAAAGGGCCGCGCTGACGCGCTCACGGGCAAGAGCCCCGTACTCCTCCCGGAAACGTCTGTAGTAGTCCAGGATCCGGCCATGGTCGCTCACGTACCGGGCCGGCATGGCATTCAACGCCAGGGCATACACGTTGCTCCAGCACTGGCTGCACGTGCACAGCGCATCGGCACGGATGGCGACATTCGTTTCCTCTCCGACGATCAGCTCCATGACGTTGTACGGGGAAAAGCTGGAACCCGAGATCCTCCGCACGGCGGTGGCCGAGCGGATCGAGGCGAGGACGCCCGCCAGACGCAGGCGCTCCGGGGTGGAATAGCCGAGCTCGATGATGGCCTCGCCCATGGTCTCAGAGGAACGGGCGCAGCGGCGGCGCGCCTCCTCGAGCTGGGCCCGCGTGATCCACCCGAGGGCCACAAGGGTCTGCCCCGCATCGCTCTTGTCGATCTCCTCCTCGGCCTGTGCCTTGAGCGCCGAGGTGACCTGGTCCGCTTCAGCCCAGCCCCGCCGGACGGCGATCTCGCCGAGCCGGGAATGCACGCCGACCGCTGCGTTGCCCCGCTGTTCGTCCAGGAGCATGCCAAGCTGCTCGTGACGCAGGGCCTGCGTCTCCACCAGGTATTCCCCCAGCCGGCGTACCGCGTCGTCCTTTGACGTGCTCATCGCGCACCTCCGTTCACGCTTCCAACCTATCCAATGGTGAACCTCCGACGGGCAGGGGTCAAGCCGAGGGAGAACCTCATTCGGAAGAGCCCTTGAACCGGGCACGGTCCCGGGACTACCTTTGCCCCGGGGAGGGACCGGGTGAAATCCATTCTGGCCTGCGGGCAATTCGCGCCGGCCGCCGGCGGGTTCCGGGAAAACACCGAGCGCATCCGCTCACTCGCGCACCAAGCAGCCGACCGGGGAGCCGGTATCCTCGTCCTGCCCGAGTTGTGCCTTTGCGGCTATCCACCATCGGCAGAGGCGCGATCCTGGTCGGTCCGTTCCAGCGGCCCCGAGATCGACCGGCTTTCCGATTGCGCGCGTGAGAGCGCGATCGCCCTGTGCTTCGGTTTTGCCGAAATGGCACCGGACAACGTCCTTTACAACAGCATGGGATTCCTGGACGGCCGGGGCGTTCTGCGGTCCGTGTACCGCAAGGTCCACTTGTGGGTGAACGAAAAGGAATGGGCCCTTCCCGGCGCGGGTTTCCCGGCGATGACGGCAGGCGGCGTGCGGCTGGGCATGTGGATCTGTTACGACACGCGGTTTCCGGAAGCAGCGCGCACCCTTGCGCGGTCGGGAGCGACCCTCGCCCTGGTGGGATCCGCGTGGTTCGGGCCGGCGGAGGAATGGGAGCTTGCGCTGCGGGCGCGCGCGTTGGACAACGGCATTTTCGTTGCGGGCGCGTCGGTCCAGGGCTCCTTCGGCGGCGCTCCCTTCCACGGGTCGAGCCTCATCGTGGACCCGCACGGCCGTGTGCTCGCGCGGGCCCGCGAGGGGGCCGAGGAGGTGATCTGCGCCGAGTACGACGACGAGGCGGTGGCGTCCTTCCGCGCCCGGCTGCCCCTGCTCTCCGATCTCCGTCCCGCTGCCTATGCATAAGGCGATCTCGGAGACCGACCTCGCGGGCCCGCTGTACGAGTACCTCGCCGAGGCCGGCTACACGGTCCGCAGCGAGGTGAAAGACTGCGACATCGCAGCGGTGAAGGGCGGGGACCTCCTGATCATCGAGCTGAAGAAAACGCTGAACCTCGCGCTGGTCGTCCAAGGCGTGCGCCGGCAGCGGCTCACCGACGCCGTGTATCTCGCCATCCCTCGGCCTTCCAACAAGTGGAAATGGTGGAAAGAGAGCAGGGGCGCTCAGCACCTCCTCCGCCGCCTGGAGCTCGGACTGATCCTCGTGTCCCTGCAGCGCGGCAAGCCGCCGGTGGAAGTGGTGTTTCACCCGCTGCCTTTTGCGAAGCGGAAGCGCTCCGCCCCGCGCCGGGCAGTGCTGGAGGAGATTGCGCACCGCACGGCGGATTACAACAAGGCGGGCAGCACCCGCACAAAGCTGGCCACCGCGTACCGGGAGAATGCCATCCACATCGCCTGCTGCCTCCTGGTGACCGGCAGGACGAGCCCCGCGGCGCTGCGCGCCATGGGAACGGGACCGAAGACCCTTTCCATTCTCCGCTTCAACGCTTACGGCTGGTTCGAGCGGGTGGACCGGGGGGTGTACGGACTTGGCGCACACGCCGCCGCGGACCTCGGCGCGTGGCCCGAGCTGAGGAGACGCTACATGAAGTCGGCGCGGCGCGCCGCGCGGAAAGGCGGTGCGCCGGAAGCGCGGATTACGCACGCCGCTCCTCGACGGGACTCCGGGAAACCGCGCGGCCGCACGGCACGATCCAGGGCACCGGGTTGAACTCACGGTCGGCCGGGGATATTGTTGGGCTGAAGGGGAGTGACGTGGAGTTTCAACGCGTTGAGGGAGCCGACAAGGGAAGGATCGTCCTCTATACCCTGAGCACCTGCATGTGGTGCCGCATGGCGAAGAATCTGCTGAAGGACCTGGGTGTGTGCTACGAATACGTCGACGTGGACACCCTCCCGGCGGAGGAGAAGGACGCGGTGAAAAAAGAAATCAAGAAATGGAACCCTGATGGTTCCTATCCCACGCTGATCATCAACGAGAAGGAATGCGTGTCCGGCTTCGACGAAGTCGAGATCAGGGAGAAGATCAAGTGAGCGATTCCGTCGGGAAGGGTGAGGTGACACGCGAGGAGGTGGAACGCCTCTTCATGCGGCTCGACCAGGAAGCGGAGAGCGCGGGCTATCACCTCAACCCGAACCGGGATTTCACCCTCGGTCTCATCGAAGGGATGCTGGTCAACGAGCGGCGCTACGGCTACTGGGCCTGCCCGTGCCGTCTTGCCTCCGGCGTGAAGAAGGAAGATCTCGACATCATCTGCCCGTGCGACTACCGGGATCCTGACATTGCTGACTACGGGACCTGCTACTGCGGGCTGTACGTGTCCCAGGACGTGGTGGATGGAAAGCGGAAGGTGACACGGATCCCTGAGAGGCGGCCTCCGGAAGGAATGGCGGCGCCCGAGGAGAGCAGGCCGGCTTCGGCCGAAAGGATGGCGGCTTCCCCGGACCTCCCCACCTCGCCGGCGTCGGCGCAGCCCCGCCTGCCTGACCTCTCCGGTCTCAAGTACCCCTTGTGGCGCTGCAGGGTCTGCGGCTATCTCTGCGCCCGCGGCCAGCCGCCCGAAGTGTGCCCGATATGCCGGGCAAAGAAGGACAGGTTCGAGAGATACTCATAGGCCGCCGCGGTCCGGGCCGCGGGTCGATTCCTGGTCCAGGACGGGAGCCAACAGGTTCCCCTGGGCCTGCTCCCTCGACATGAGCGCTTCCACACGGCGCTCCGCCGAGCCCTTTCCCGTTCGGATTTCATTCACCAGGGCCTCGAATCTCCGCTTGTCCGCAAGCCGCGAAAGAAACGGAAATGCCTGCCTCAGCACTCTGTATCCCCAGGCTGTGTCCAGCTTCATGCTCGCCGTTCGCGAGCTGCCGCGCATGCCGCTTTCAAGGCTGCGAAGATGGGCGTATTCCCGGTCGAGCTCGCTGCTCACTCCCCGACCCGCAATGCGCCGCACCACGTCCATGCGCACCTGCTCCATGATCCGGTCCAGATTCGTGCCGCTTCTGAAGGTCACGGCAAGCGGGATGGGGACCAGCATCTCGCCATCCGCCGTGTAGCCTGTCATTCCCTCCGTGTAGTACCCTTTCTCCAGCAGCACCGGCGTCGACCGGGGGAAAAAACGGAGCTTGCGGTAGTCTTCCACACGTTCCCGGAGGCGGCGGATCTCCTCCTGGAGCGCCCTGCTGCCAGGGCTCACCCCGAGTTTTCTCTCCAGCTCCGGGATCAGCTCGTTCTCCATGTAGAATATCGCCTGCGACAGAGGGAGCTTCATGTTGCTGGACGAATAGGTGATTTCCTGTCCCTCTTCGATCCCGTACGGCGGCTGCTCGGGATTCTCACGCACCATCACGGGAAAAAGGGCTAGAAGCGCTTTTCGAACCAGGGGAGGGTAGTCCTCCAGGTCCAGGGGCCTGGAGCGGTCGTCTACGCCGGTGAACTTGCGGATCGCGGCAACGATCGTGCGGGAGAGCAGCCGGCGGGCGCGCGCATCGGCCTGCCGGGACTCGAGGTATCCGCCGCCCCCCGCCAGGAGGAACTCCTCCAACCTCGCCCTGACGCTTGGATAAATCGGGTTCGCCTGGACGATGCCCTTCTGGTCTTCCGAAATGTTCTCCGACAGCAGACCCTCCACGAGCCTGAGTGCGGCAATAGATTTTTCCGTGCTCTTCTCTGCGG
>JBEKTX010000068.1:0-14745 GCA_049515615.1 Spirochaetia bacterium | reverse complement strand
GCGTTCCGCTCCTTGAGGGTCATGTAAAGCCGGTTCACGCCGTCTCCCGTGTAGATTGCGAAATCCTTGGTCACGTCGATCGAGAGGCCGTAGAAGATGGCGCTCACAGTGCCGATACAATCGAGGGTGAAACCTTTGCCGTTGACCTTGACCTTTGCGTTCGGCGGCTTTCCGATAAGTGTCTTCGCGGAGGCGAGGACCGCAAGCTCGTCGTTTGTCGGCGGCTGCTGCTGCTCTTCGGGACTCCGATAGATGCCCAACGCCTCTGCCGACAAGAGGGACGAATGTGTGGGCGTCTGGGCGGGTGTCAAGGTCTCATCGGGGGACGCAGTCGCCACTGCCGGCGATGTCGAGGCCTGGTTGGGCGGGTCGTTGTGCCGCTCGGGCTGGGTGGCCGATTGGATAGCCGATTGGGTGGCCGATTGCGTGGCTGGCTGCGCGGCCGGTTGCGTCGGCCCCGACGTGGTGGTCACGGGAGGAGTCGACGCGCAATTTGCGAGCAGAAGAACTGCGACCACAAGGAGGTATCCGACTTTGTTCATACCGCCTCCCTCGCCGGACCCGTCGGATCCCGGCGCCGGACTTCCTCCGCGCGCGTCGGTCCGCGTTTCCGAGGAACATATCACACCCCCCCGCGGCGCGCAATCCGGTCCGCGAAGTGACGCCCGGGGAATCAACCACCTTTCAGTTGGTCGACCGGGCCGGGGGCGCAGGGGCCGTGGCCGGCGGCGTGCGAGCCTTGTATAACGCCTTGTACGCGGCGGTCCCCTTGAGTTTCGGGTTGCCCGCCGCGTAGTCGTAGGCCGTTTTGCCAGCATCGGAAAGGAGCGTGCCGTCAGCCCCTGCCTTCAGCAGCGCCATGATCACATCGGGATTGCGGGTTTCGCGCGCCGCCAGCATGAGCGCCGTGCAGCCGTCAGGGTTGCGGTCGTTGACGTTCGCGCCGGCTTTCACCAAAGCCGCGATGACCTTGGGATCCCCGTTGCGCAGCGCCGCGGACATCAGCGGCGTCCAGCCGACCTCGTCGCGGTCGTTGACGCTCGCGCCGGCCGCCACGGCCGCCTGTACGTCCGCGGGAGAGCAGGTTCGCACGCGTTGGAAGAAGCTCTGAGCGCGCTCCAGCGCCTTGTACGCGGCAGTCCCTTTGAGTTTCGCGTTGCCCGCTGCCCAGTCGAACGCCGTCTTGCCGTCGCTCGAGGTGACCTTGCCGCTTGCCCCCGCCTTGAGCAGGGTCATGACCACCTGGGGGTTCTGATTCGCCCTGGCAGCAAGTATCAGCGGGGTCCAGCCTCCGGGGCCATGGTCATCGATTGCGGCGCCTGCCTGGAGCAACACCGTGATGACCCGGGGGTCCGGATTGCTTTCCGACGCGTACATCAGGGGCGTCCACTGGTCTTCATCCTGGTCTTCGGCTTTCCCGCCGCCCGAAAGGGCCGCCATCACGATATCCGGGGTTGCCGAGCGCACCAGCTCGAAGAGATTCTGCGCTCTCTGCAGCGCCCCGTAGGCCGACGTCCCCTTGAGGCTCTCGTTGACCGCGGCGTAGTCAAAAGCGGTCTTGCCTTCAACCGACTTCACCCGGCCGCTTGCCCCCGACGTCAAGAGGGCCGCGACGACGTCCGGGCTCTTGTTCTTGCGCGCGGCCAGCATCAGCGGAGTGCTCCCGTCAGGGTCCTTGTCGTCGATTCTGGCCCCTGCCTTCAGCAGGGCAATGACGATGTCAGGATTCGGATTGCGCTCCGCCGCATACATTAACGGCGTCCAGTCGTCCTCGTCTCGATCCTCGGCTTTCGCGCCTCGTGAAAGGGCGGTTGCCACCTGGTCTGGCGTAGCCGAGCGGACGAGCTCGAAGAAGTCCTGCGCCTTCTGCAGAGCCGCGCACGCATCCGTCCCCTCCAGGTTGGCATTTCCCGCGGCGTAGTCGAAGGCCGTGTTGCCAACGCTTGCCTTGATCGCGCCGTTCGCACCGGACTTCAGCAGCGTCATGATGAGCTGGGGATTGCGGGTCCTTGCCGCTGCCCACATCAGCGCGGTCCTGCCGTCCTTGTCACGATCATCGATCTCTGCCCCGGCCGAGAGGAGCGACGCGACGAGCTCAGGTTGGTCCGGTTTCTCGCACGCATACATGAGCGGCGTTCGCTTCGCCTTGTCCTTGTCGTTGATAACGGGGCCGGCGGCCAGGAGAGCACCGATGACGGCGCGACTGCGGTTGTAACGCACCGCCTTGATCACAGGCGTCATGCCGTAGTCATCCCTGTCATCGAGTTTCGCGCCGGCCTGCAGCAACGCGGTGATGACCTTGGGGTTGCCGTTTTCCGCCGCCGCCCATATCAGGGCCGTCTCCCCGTCCCCGTCCCTGTCGTTGATCTTTGCCCCCGCCTCCAGAAGCGCGGCGATCACGTCGGGGTTCGGATTGCAGTCCGCCGCGTACATCAACGGCGTGACGCCGTCCTTGTTCCGCGCGCCGAGCTTCGCTCCGGCCTGCAGCAGGGTCGTTATCACCTCGGGGTTCCCATTGCACGCCGCCGCGAACATCAGGGAAGTCGCGCCGTCCCTGTCGCACTGGTTCAGGTCAGCGCCCTGGGCGATGGCGGCATTGATTTCGTCCGGCGTCGCCGTGCGGACAAGTTGCAGAAAGTCCTGCTCGTCCTGGGCAAACCCTTTGCCGGCGAGCAGGATGCACGCCGAAAGGATCACGAGCGCTTTCTTCATGCGGCAATTGTAGCACCTTTCCCATGGGACGAACACCACGGCGAGGACACCGGCTGGCATCGCCATGAGGTGACATGCGACGCCGCACCTTCTGGTGTAGAAGATAGGGAGGAGGTATCAAACCCGCCGGTCCCTTCTTCGCTACCGTGACGCCTCTTCAAGTTTCTTCAGAGCGTTCGAGCCTTGCAGTTCTGGATTACCCAGCGCCCAATCCAGGGCAGTTTTTTGGATACGGTCTTTCGCTTTGACGTCCGCGCCAGCTTTTAATAGCGTCATAATCACCTCGGAATTCGAGTTCAGCGCCGCTGCACACATCAACGAGGTCACCCCAGCCTTGTTATGAGCATTGATGTCCGCACCTGCCTCAATCAAGACGGAAATCACCTTCGGATCCTGGTTGTATTTGGCCGCGACCATCAGGGCAGTCATGTCGTCCCTGGAACGAGCGTTCACCTTCGCACCTGCCCGGAGCAGGGCCGAGATCACTCTCCAGTCCTGGCCGTATTGGGCTGCGACCATCAGGGCTGTCATGTCGTCCCTGGTACGAGCGTTCACGTCCGCACCTGCCTTGAGGAGGGCCGAGACCTGGTCGTATTTCGCTGCGACCATCAAGGCGGTCACGCCCTCCCTGGTGCGAGCATTCACGTCCGCACCTGCCATGAGTAAGGCCGGGATAACCATAGGGTCCTGGTTGTATTTGGCTGCGACCATCAGGGCTGTCATGTCGTCCCTGGTACGAGCATTCACGTCCGCGCCGTGGTCGAGTGCGAATTGTACCCCTCGCGCAGTTCCCGCTTTTGCAAGTTCAAAGAAGTCGGTCGTCTGGGCATTTGCCGAAACCGAAAAAAGGGCCAGAAGAACCACCATAACGACTGCTATTCGCTTCTTCACTTTCTTTCCCCCCATGTCGGGCCGGCGGTTCGGGCAGAGATTACAGAGTTCTCGGGCCAGAATCCACTTTCGGCGGCGCTTTAAAAGACGAACTGCACCGCGCTGTACACCATGCCGGCGCTCGCCGGGCAGAAGACGACCTTGCTCCCCCGCTGCAGCCTGCCCGATTTCAAGGCCATGTCCATCCCGACGGGGATGCTCGCCGAGACGATGTTGCCGTAGTTCGGGAAGACCTCGGCGAACATCTTCTCGAGGGGGAGGCTGTGGTCCCTGCTGGCGGCGAGGTACGCGGCATCTGAAGCTGCGTGCGGGAAGTAGATATCGGGCTCGTTGATGTCCTGCACCAGCTCTTTCACAAGCGGCGCGAGGTACTTGCGAGCGGCATCGAACAGCTCCCTTCCGTAGGAGACGAAGTTGTACAGCCCGTTCCTGCCGAGGCGCTTGCTGGGCTCCACGAAATTATCCCAGCCTTTCAGAGGGATCGTGCACAGGTCCGCGAGAGCCGGCAGAGACTTGTAGACGAACTTCCATTCGTCGTCCGAGTGACTCAGGATCGTGGCGGAGGCGGCTTCTCCGATGGTGTAGGTCGGGAAGGTATACTCAACCTGGCGCAAGTCTCTGATCTTGAAATTGTCCGGGAAGCCGTGGTGTATGTTGAACTCCCCGTTGGCGATCATGATGTGTTTGTATCTGCCGCTCTTCAGGAACTCGTACGAGATCTCCAGCGCCCGGATCCAGCTCATGCACGCATCGACAATGTCGAAGCACGAGGCGATCATCCCCAGTTTCTGCGCGTAGAAATAGGCGTTTGCCGGCTCCAGGAAACCCTTGCCCACCCCGCAGTACATGAGCAGGTCAATGTCCTCCGGTTTCAGGTTCGCCTTCTCGAGCGCTTCGCTCATCGCCCCGATGATGAGCGTGCTTGCCTTCTCACCCTTCTCTTCGTCCCTCACGTGACGGAGCTGTGAACCGGCGGCGCTGAAGAGCCCGCGCACGATTCGCTGGTAAGTCTTGACCAGGAGCGCCGACGCCTCGGGGCTGTTCTGCTCCAGCAGCTGCAGGACTTCATCGTTCGTTACCACTCTCGAGGGAATCCGTACTCCAATAGAATCAATCTTCATTCCTGTTTCGCTCCTTCATGATTGCCTAGACCATGCACGGGCCGTTGACAGGCCATATATCGCCGATCGTACGGGCCAATATACACAGAAAGGCGCTTCTGATAATATAGCTCCTTCCCACGGAGTTTGGAGAAAAACCCGCACATGAAAATCGCAATTCTTGCAGTCGGTTCCCAGGGCGATGTTCGGCCCTCCGCAGCCCTCGGAGCCGGACTCGCCGCCTCGGGCCACCAGGTGAGGCTTGCAACGCTGGGAGCCTTCAAGGGGCTCGCGGACTCCTGCGGGCTGGACTTCGCTCCCGTGGACATCGATCCATTCGAGTTCATTCGCGGCGACATTGGCCAGTCCTGGATGGACTCCATGGACAAGCCTCACCGACTTGTCATCGGTGTGTCTCGCGCGGCAGGGCAGCTCATGGAGCGGCTCAACAATGACGCCCTGGCAGCCTGCCGCGGGTATGATGTTCTGCTGTACAATGTCCCTCTCTCAATTTCAGGCCATACGATCGCGGAGGCGCTGGGAATTCCGGGCATCCCGACGGCCGTGGCCCCGTATCACCCGACCCGCGCATTTCCCTCCATCATAACTCCCTCGCTGCCACTTCGTGGAGGAGCCGTCAACTGGTTGAGCGGAGCCGCGGCGATCCAAATCCTCTGGATGATGTTCCGGTCTCATATGAATCGGTGGCGTCGCCCGCAGCCGGGCCTCGCGCCCCATCCTCTGCGAAATCCACTCAGAAAGATGACGCATCAGGGTGTGCCCTGGCTCTATGGATTCAGCCCCTCGGTAATCCCGACACCCGCCGACTGGCCAGAGTCCGCGGCGATTTGCGGGTATTGGTTCACCGCGCCGGACGCATCGTGGCGGCCGCCCGACGCCCTGCTCGATTTTCTCAATTCGGGTCCCATGCCAGTGTACGTGGGATTCGGGAGCATGGTGGGATCGCAGCCGGAACAGACTCTCGCGACGGTTCTCGAGGCAACGCGGCTCGCCGGAGTTCGCGCCATTTTCGCATCCGGGTGGGGAGGAATGCAGCACGCCTCTCTCCCGGATTCCGTTTTCCCTGTTGAAAGCGTCCCGCACGAATGGCTGTTCCCGCGGGTTGCAGCCGCCGTGCACCATGGCGGGGCCGGAACAACGGCCGCCGCGCTCCGCGCGGGCATTCCGTCCGTCGTGGTGCCCTATTTTTACGACCAGTTTTTCTGGGGCCAACGTCTCCACGATCTCGGCGTGGGCTCACGTCCAATAGCGCAAAAGAACTTTACGCCGCGCAGCCTCGCGGATGCCATCCGATTGGTCATCGGATCTCCCGAAGTCTGCCTTCGCAGCCGGGAGATCGCCGGACAGATACGGAACGAAAATGGCGTGGCGACTGCCGTCTCGGTTGTCGAACGCTATTTCAGCGACAGCACTCGGCGCGTGATCCAGTAGCGGAGGCGGTCGGGCACGAGGGGGGAGAACGTGCTCAGGAACTTTGAATCCAGACCCACGCGGTAACGAGTGCGTGGCGACCGGACGGTAAGCGCCTTCACGACGGCCCTCGCCACGTGAGCCGAGGCGAGGCCGCCGCGCGAGAATGCTCCGACGAGTCTCTGGATATCGGCGCGCGACTCGCGGTAGAGCTCACGGCGCGCAGGGTCAAGCGCGTCAAGCATTTCGAGCACCCGGTTCTTCGATTTCTCCCAGATCGGCGTTGCAATGTTGCCCGGCTCCAGGAGCACTACCCGGATCGCCCATTTCCGAAGCTCGAGTACAAGAGAGTCTGTGATTGCTTCGAGGGCAAACTTGGCCGCGGCGTACGGAGCAACCAGCGGTGGGGAGACTCTCCCCAGGACGGAGCCCATGATCACGATTCTTCCCTTCCGGGATCGGAGGAGCGGGAGGAATGCCTGCGTCACTGCAACCTGCCCGATCACGTTCACCTCGAACTGCTGGCGCAGCGCGTCTATCGGCAGCACTTCCAGGGGACCGGCGACCGTCATGCCGGCGTTGTTCACGATCGCGAATGAGGCGTCGGCTCGAAGGACCGCGCGAATGCTCTGTACCGCGGCCTCGATCGAGGCAGGAATCGTGACATCGATCATGACGGGAACGAGCGAGCCGCGCCCCGCCGACGTGAGAGTGGTTGCGTCCTCTGAGCTTCTTACTCCCGCGAACACCTGGAAACCGTGAGAGGCGAGGAGAAGCGCGCACTCCTTTCCGATTCCCGACGATGCACCGGTGACCAGGACTGACCGTTCTTGCACGTGGTTCCTCCTTGCGCAGGAGCGCCAGTCCCCAGGCTGGCTTTATCATGACTCTCTCGACGTGCTTGGGAGGATGATAGCGGCGAGGGGACTCGAACCCTTGACACTGCGGATATGAGCCGCATGCTCTACCATCTGAGCTACGCCGCCGTGGTTCTTTGCGGGCCGACTATAGCAACGGACCCTTGTCGTGTCAATCCAGCGGCAGTTTCTCCATCGATCAGGGCATGCGCGGCGCAACCTTGACCCGGCACCGGGCGCGGAAGTAGTATGCGGGGGATGACGGCCGTCGATGGGAGCTATCGCTGGCGGATAGGAAGCAGCCCCCACGGGGCGGAGGGTCCGTCGTGAAGGTGACCGCGCGTGTGGCGAGCCTTTTCGTGAGCGCCCTCTCCCAGTCGATGCCTGTCGAGCTCATGCAGAAAGTAGCGCGAATGGTCATCCCGAATTATGACATCTACGAGCGCTCAGGTTTTCCCGCCGCCATCCCCATGCCACGAGCGGATGCGGCGCGGCACATCCTCAAGGATTTCTCGCGGGAAGGGTACCTGCTGAAGTTCGTCGAATCCCTTATCGAGGTTTCAAATCAGGGATTCATGAGCCGGGATGTCCGCATCCCCCTTCTCCCGAGGATCATCGCGGAGGTGGAGGACCAGGGCTATCGCTATAGCGCCACAAACGGTGTTTTCGTCGAGGCCGGGGAGCACGAGCGCACCATGGGGTGGGGGACCCTTCGCGAAGGGCATACATATGAGTTCGCTCTCCTGAGAGTCGACGTCGTGGACAATTCCGAAATGGTTCGGCGATATCCGCGAAGCCAGGTGGCAGACGCGTACGCGAACGTACGGGCTGTGATCACGAGACAGGTGGAAAAGCGTGACGGGAGAATCTGGGGTTGGGAAGGCGACGGTGGTCTTGCTGCCTTCTATTTTCTCGACAAGACGATTCAGGCCACGCTCTGCGGAATAGAAACCGTGCATGAGCTGTTTCTCTACAACCTTATGGGTCGAATTCTGCCGGAGCCGATCCGCGTGCGGCTTGCAGTGCATGCCGGCCCGTGCAGATTCCTGATGTCGGCGAAGGAGTCTGCGGGAGACACGATCAGGAGGGTGGAGCTCCTGGAGTCCCGCTATACGCGTCCTGGCTGTCTCACCGTCTCTCCGGGCGTCTATACGGACCTGGGGAGCAAGCTCGCGCCCCTGTTTGTTTCAGTGCCCGGACCGGACAACAGCACTGTCTATCGCTATGCGTTGGAGTGGGAAGGGAAATGAGGGCCGTCGTCTTCACGAATGCTCCTCGGAAGGTGCAGAAGGTGCAGTTCTTCTCGGGCCGGGGGGTACGGGACCTGGAGATCAGGCCGCTTTCGGAATTAAAGAAGGCTCTCCCCTCCCTCGAAGTGGCCCCGCTCGTCTACCTCGACGTGCAGGGTCTGGGAGAGAAGGAGCGGATGCGCCTGCTCTCCGTGATTGCCGGAAACCCCCGCGTTCGATTCTGTGTCCTCGACCCCGCGGGCGACATTGGTGACGTGGCATCGATCTTTCATGCCGGGGCCGTCGACTACATCGGCAAGGGGATCGCGTCATCGATGGCAACCTCAAAACGCCGCAATGCGCCGCTGGCTTACGCTATGCGCATCGGGGTCGGCGTCGATACAGTGTCCCCTCCGGAAATGCCGCTGGACGTGCAGGCCGCGATCAGCGACGGGTGGGGGGAAATCCAGCCCGGTCACGAGCACAGCTTCGCCTTCCTCTTCATCGAGGTGGACGACGCGGAAGAGCTGAAGAAGCGCCACGAACCTGAGAATCTGGCTGCCGCCATGGCGACGTTTCGGGAGTTCATCGAGAGAATCGTCTCGGTGCACGGCGGACGGCTCTGGATGTGGTCACGGTTCGGCGGGCTTGTCCTTTTCCCGCTTCACGAGCGCACCCCTTTTGCCCCGATCTGCGGCCTGAGAATTCTCCTGTCGAGCATCTTCTACGATGTCGAGGAGTCGCTCCTGCCCGGCCGCCTCTCGTTCCGGATGGCCCTCTCGGTCGGCAGCACCGTCTATCACGACGGGGACACCGGCAGGATCGTCTCGGATGCGGTGAACTCCATTTTCCACCTCGGGCGGAGGTTCACGCGGCCGGGTCAATTCCTCGTCACGGCGGACGCGTACGAGCTGGTTCCGCAGCAGTTGCGCGGCTTTTTTCACCCCGCCGGGACCTACGAAGGACGACGCATTCACCGAATGCTGCAGCCCACCTCTGGATCGGGCACGCGCGAGGCCAGTGAAACATGGGTCGACTGAGCCAAGCCCACGGGGTTCGCCGTCGGACTTCATTTCTTGCTTTTCTCTGCCTTTTATTTATTTTTGTCGGCGGCGTTTTTTTTGTTCGTTCACTCCTGGCACCTGACACCGGCCTGTTGCGCTACGATCCGGAGATAGTGGTTCGCCGCGGTGCGGTTTTGTATTTCCCGAGTGCGCCGTTCACTGCCCCGCTGGCGGCAGGGGTTCTGCCTGAAAGGGACCGTATTCTTGCCTTGAACGGGCAGTCCGTCTCAAACTCGCGGGACCTTGTGAGTACAGCGCTGCGCGTGCAGAGCTTTGCTCCTTACTCATTGCAGGTAGAACGTGACTTCGCCCAGGTGCTCACGCTGCAGGTGACCCCGTACTTCCGCCCCGCACGGCTGGACTGGATTTTCGAGCTCATCTTCTGCCTTATGCTCGCGGTCGCAGCTTTCACCCTCTCCTGGCGCATGCCGCATGAGATCTCGACGATTCCACTCGTCCTCTCCGTGCTTCTTTCCCTTGTGTTCACCTGCATCATGCCGTTCTCCTACGAGAGTCTCGCCTCAAACATTTTGGCGAATGCGGGGAACATCTCCTCCTGGCTCCTGGTGATTTTCGCAATGTATTTTCCCTGGCGCAGAGGATCCCGCCCGGTTCGAGCCATGGTCGTGAGTCTGGTCATCGTGCTGTACGCCGCCTTCTGCCTCCTGCGTGGATGGCTGTTCGTTCGATGGATGGCCACCGGTCTGGAAAGCCTGCTCGCGGATTATCGACGGCTGGGTCAGCTTGTGATCGTCTCGGACGGGATTGCATATGCCGTTCTGGCTGCTCTGCTCGGGAGCGCGTATGCGCGGTCGCGCCTCCCTCGAGATAAAAGAATGCTTCAGTGGATGCTCGCGGGCGTGCTCATCGCTTTCCCGCCCTACTTCTTCCTGGATCAATTGCCTCTCATCCTCGGCGGACCTGTTCACCAGGTAGGGCTCGGGTCCCTGGCCCAGCTCTTTCTCTCCATCCTTCCTCTCTTTCTGCTGCTCGCGCTCACGAGGAGCACCGCGTTCAACCTCCGCGCCTTCCTGGTGCGCTATGGCGTGTTTGGGGCGCTCGTTGTTCTCACCGTCGGACTCTTTGGAGTGGCGTACATGCCGCTGAAAAGCTACATCGCCTCCGCCTACCGATTCGCAGCGCCCCTCCCTGAGCTTTTTGCCGCCGGTATTCTAGTGTCGATTCTTGGCGTCTTGCGGCTGCCGGCCGAGCACGTGCTCTCGCAGTGGCGGAGGGAACGCCCGTCGGGGGCCGGGATGCAGGCTTCTCAAGACCTGCGGTCCCTGATCCAGTTGACCCAGGAAAACACAACTCTCCATGCGTTGAGGCTGACGGAAACGAAATCGATCATCCGGGGCATTGTGCGCACGCTCCACGAGCCGATCCGCGTGTTGGCTGCCGGGGCGGCCCGGGCGGGAACTGTCGAGCAGAAGGAAGCCGGAGCAGAGGTGACTTTCTTTCTTGGAACCCTCGAGTCTCTCGCGGGCTCCCAATCGTCTCCTTGCCGACCTGCGCCGCCGGAAGAAATAGCAAGAGCCGCTGTCGGCCGGGTGAGGGGGAAATATCCCGGCACGGAGTTTCTCCAAGAGGGAGAGGACGCAGGCCTTATCCTCTGCTGTACCGATGAGCTTGTCCAGGCGGTGAGTCTCCTGTTGGAGAACGCGGCCGAAGCGAATCAGGGTTCCGGTGCCGTCGTTCATGTCCGCTGTTCCAGGGATCGCGCGCGCGTCCTCATCGAGATCGCCGACAACGGCCCGGGGATCGATGTCCTTGCCCGGCGCCGGCTCTTCAAGCCCTTTTTCACCTCAAAGCCCGGCCATCGCGGATTGGGCCTCTATTTTGCCCGCATCATCGTGGAGCGAAACGAAGGCGGGATCGAGCTCACAGGCAGTGAATTCGGGGGAACGATCGTCCGGCTTGCGTTTCCGAGCATACATGACGAATCCGCGGAGTACCGCGGCGCCAACAAATCCGCGGAGTACCGCAGCGCGGAGGAAAGGTGAACGAAAGGATCGAGATCTGGACCGACGGCGGCTGTCTTGGCAACCCCGGCCCCGGAGGCTGGGCGTTCGTGGTGCAATCCGGAGGGCAGGTGCAGGAGCTCTCAGGGTTCGATGCGAACACAACGAACAACAGGATGGAGCTGACTGCCGTGCGGGAAGCGCTGCAGATGCTTTCTGCACAGCCATCATCGAACGGCCGCCCGGTGACTTTGCATACCGATTCCCAGTACGTTCAGAAAGGGATTACCCAGTGGATCCATGCCTGGGCACGGAACGGGTGGAAAACGAGCGCGAAGAAGCCGGTCAAAAACAGTGAGCTGTGGCATGCCCTTTGGGATCTCTCACGCAGTTTCTCAATCAGTTGGGTCTGGGTGATGGGTCATGCCGGAAACGTGATGAACGAACGCTGTGACTTCCTGGTCCAGGAGGCCATCGGCCGCGGGCTCAAGCGAGCGCCCTGATATCCCCGTATCTTTCTACGGGGGGTTGAATGCTCGCCGTAGTGTCAAGCCATGCGCCAATCGGGATGGAAGGAGAGCTCATCTCCGTAGAGGTGGACATCAGGCGCGGCCTGCCGGGGATAGACGTTGTGGGGCTCCCGGATGGTGCAGTGCGGGAGTCGAAAGACCGAGTGCGCGTCGCAATCCGCAACAGCGGCTTCACATTTCCGGCGGACCGGATCCTGATCTCCCTCGCTCCGGCGGGCGTGCGCAAGGAAGGAGCTTCGTTCGATCTTCCCATCGCACTGGGAATTCTCGCTGCGTCCGGCCAGATCAGTCCGGATGGCAGCGGACATGCCATGGTGCTCGGTGAGCTCAATCTCGGGGGCGCCGTTCGAGCCGTGAATGGAGTTCTTTCCGCCGTCGGGAGAGGACTGGCCGCGGGCATTTCGCGATTCCTCGTGCCAAGGGAAAACCTGCGGGAAGCCCTTGCTCTGGGCAAGGGGACCGTGGCAGGGATCACTTCGCTTCGGGAGGCTGCGCTGGCACTCTCAGATCCCAGGATAGGATCGGCCGTTCCGCCTGCTCCTGGGGGCGGTTGCAGCTCCTCCGGCGACATCCGCGACATGCAGGGGCCGGGAAATCTCTCGGACATAAGGGGCCACGCTCAATTGAAAAGGGCGTTGGAGATAGCGGCGGCGGGACGGCATCACCTCCTCCTGTTCGGCCCGCCGGGCAGCGGTAAAACAATGGCGGCGCGCCGATTGCCAGTCTTGCTTCCTTCGCTGGATCGAGACGAGGCCCTTGCCGTCACCCGGATCCATTCGATTGCGGGTGTCCTTCCGTCGGATTCGGGGCTGGTCATGCGGCCGCCGTTCCGTATGCCGCATCATACGGCATCCTGTGAGGGCATACTTGGAGGAGGGAGGTTTCTCAAGCCAGGGGAGGTGTCTCTGGCCCACCATGGGGTGCTTTTCCTGGACGAGGCGCCGGAATTCGGGATGAGCCTCCTGCAAGGGCTGCGAGAACCCGTGGAAGACGGCTGGGTTTCCATCGCGCGCGCAGGATGCACGGTGCGCTACCCTGCCTGCATCCAGCTGGTCATGGCGTTCAATCCCTGTGCCTGTGGGAACCTCGGCCGCCGCGGCCATGTGTGCGTGTGCAGCCTCACAGAAGTCCACCGGTACTGGCGCAGGGTCGGCGGCGCCCTCCTGGACAGGCTGGACCTGCGTGTTCCCCTTTCGCCGGTTCCCGCCAGGGACATGTGTACGCCGCCTGATCCGGAAGAGGACTTGAGAGCATCAGAGCGTGTCCGCTCAGCGGTCGCCCGGCAGAGGGCTCGGTACGAGGGCCTCGCGTTCAGTTGGAACGCCCGGATTCCCGCTGCGTACACGGACAGGTTTTGCGGGCTTGACGCCAGGGGAAAAGCGGCGCTTCTGGATGCGGCAGAGACCCTTGGCGTTTCCTCGCGTGCCTTTCATTCGATTCTCCGCACAGCCCGCACGATTGCCGATCTGGCAGGAGAGGATCGGATCGGGGAGACGCACCTGCTGGAAGCCGTGCAGCACCGGCGCTATGGGGACGGAGACTTCTTCTGGGCACGGGGGCGCGGATAGCGGGCACATTTATCACTGATGGAATTCCAAGGCCGCCATCCAAATGGCGCGCCTTCGAGCACCTGCCGACTTGGGGCTTGAAGGCATTTCCGCTCTTACTTCCTGGTCAATGCAGGCGCGAAGAGTTCGCGCGCGAACTCTTCAATTGAACGGGCCGGGTGCCCGGTGAGCTTCATAACGTCCTCGGTGACGAAATCTCCCCAGCCGCTCCCGTAGGCGGCGCTGTAGTCCCGCATCACTCCCGCTGCCCACTCGCCCCAGCCCCTCTTGCGGATGCCGTCTGCCACTGCTTCCGGCGGCACCGGGATGCCCTTTACCGGTCGGCCGAGGGCGAGAGTGAATGCTTGAGCCACCATGGATAGATTGATGCTCGCGGGTCCCGTGGGCGTAAATGTCTTTCCTGCCTGGCTTCGATCAAGAAGAGCCTTTACGGCCGCGTCCGCGATGTCACGCACGTCGATCATGCCGAGTTTCGCCTCTCCCATGCCGTGGTAGAAGACGCCTTCGGCTGCGATGGTCTTTGCTGAGCCGAAAAGGTTTTGCATGAAGTAATGCGGCTTGAGAATTGCGACCGGAAGACCCGATTCCTTCAGGTCTTTTTCCGTCTGACCGTGGGAGCGGCCATTGGCCGTCGGCGCATCAAGTCCGGCCTTGACGGCCGACAGTCGGACCACGTAGGGGTTGCCCGCCTTTTTCGCAGCCGCAATCGCATTGCGCGCCAGTGCATCAGCCTTTTCGCTGAACGGCGTGAGGAGAAACACGGCTGAAACCCCATCGAAGGCCTTCTGGAGCTGCATGGGGTTGTCAAAGTCTCCGACGATCACCTCGATACCCTTGTCCGATAGCGCCTTCGCCTTTTCCGCGTTATGCACGAGCGCACGCACCTTGGAGCCGCTGGCAAGCAGCTGTGGAATGATGAGACTCGATATATTTCCAGTGGCGCCGGTCACGAGGATTGGTTTGTCACTCATCTGCCACCACTATAGTTGCCCTGGACGGGATTTCCAAGATCATCTCTAGGTACCGCCGGGAGTTTGGGTTCCTACTTCGTCGATAAGCGAGATACCCCGGAGCTGAAGTCGGGAGCGGATCGGAGGAACAAGGTGATCCCTATTCCTCCGAAAATGCTGATGCCGGTCGGGGCCATTGTGGGGGCGCTGTCACTGGGAATCGTGAAGTAGTATGCAAAGTTTACATTCGCCCCGATGCCCCAGTTGTAAGTGAGCGAATACAACAGAGAGGCGCCGATGCCGCCGCCTACGCCGCCTGCAGCGTACGACGACAAGGTGTCGTTCACGGCCTGAAGGGTATTCGATCCGAGGTAGAGGCCTGCTCCCGCCATACCGATGAGCCTGCCCAGTGATAGCTTGTATCCGATTCCCAGGAGGACATTCAGGCTCAA
>JBEKTX010000067.1:0-14803 GCA_049515615.1 Spirochaetia bacterium | reverse complement strand
CCGACGGTCAGGACGGTCCGCGCGTCGATGACGGCGATGGCCGTTCCGAGCGCCGCCCCAGCCCTCGTCACGATATTGTTCACTATCCTTGGCAGCCGATCGCCTTGAACAAGGATGCCCACCGTTGTCGTGGAACCTGAACCAGCGACAAGAGTGTTGTTCAGGATGTCCGACGAGCCGCCCTTCACCTGAAGGCCCACCGATTGTCCCGCAGCGGCGCCGACCAGGAGGTTATTGGCGATGAGCGACCGCGATTCTTCGAGCCTCACCAATGACAGGTACTCGCGTGCCGCGGCTCCCCGCACGGTTGTGCGCGAAAGAACAAGGTCCCCTCCCCGCACGCTGATCCCGACTGCGCTCGCGGTGCCCCCGACCAGGATGCGGCTCCGAGACACTGACACGCTGGAGCTCGAAGCGAGAACCGCCACGGGGGACCTGGCGTCCGGCGCGGCCGAAAGATCCGCGTTTTCCACTGAGAGAATGGTGTCCCGAGCATCAACGGCGATTGACTCGATCGCTCCAAGGCCTGAGCTTATCGTGCTTCCGCTGATGGACACCTGGGAGCTCGCGGCACGGATTCCACGGGTCCGCTGGCCGGCCCCGGGCTCGATCGTCACACCCTTCAACTCGACGCCCCGCGCGTTTGTCAACTCGATGGCAGCGAAGTCCTCCGTGTCCTTCGGGCCCACAAAGCGTGACCCTGCGGCGGCGAAAGTTCCCCCGGTGACAGAGACGAATGAGCCCGTGATCGCTGTCTCTGCCTGCATCCTGCAATCAAGGAGCTTCACTGTCCCGCCGCTCACGGCAAGGCCGTGCCCGGCGGACGGCCCCAGGAAGCTCACGACCGCCTGCTGCATGGTGAGAGTGCCTCCCGATATCGAGAGGAACAAGGGAATCGGAGTCGATCCGCTCGCAAACTCGATGCCCTTGATGGACACATTCCCCCCTGAGATCGAGAGCAGGGATGTTCCCGTCCGCCACGGCGCGGAGGAACTGATCGTCGACCAGCGTTCCAATCCGAGCGGCTGCCAGGTGTCAGGGTCCAGGCCGCCCACCAGTGAGAGATCGCCCCCGACGTTCAGCTGGGAGTCCAGCGGATACGAGCCCGCCGCCGCGAATATGGTTTTCCGCTCGGTCGTTGAGGCAATCTGGAGGGCGCGTCCGATGCTTCTGACGGGAGCGCTCCGCGAGCCGTCGGCATAATCATTGCCTGTCGGCGCCGCATAGACGACCTTCTGGTCGATGGTCACCGTCCAGGAGCGGATCTCCCTGCTGCGATTGCCGGCGGCGTCCACCGAGAATGCCACAATGTGGTACGTCACCGATTGCCCAGGGCGTGCCTGCAGGTCAAGGGGGCCCGAGTACTTGTTCGCGTCCGTCTGAGAGGGCATCACCGGGTCCGGGCTCGTGGAAAGCGTGTAGTAGATCGTTCCCTCCGCGGAGAGGAGCGGCACCCTCTTGCCCTCCTGGTAGAACCCTCCGTCATCGATTCCAGAAGCGACCGGCGGATCCGGTGGCGTCCTGTCAATCGTCGCCTTCAGGACTGCTTCCTCGGAAGGAATCGCCGCGCCCGTTGGATCGAATGACTTCGCCGCGATCCTCACGCTGACCGTCTGGCCGTCAGCCGCATCGAGGACCAGCGGGTCAGGAAAGAGCGGCGACGCGGCAGTGACGGCGGGAGGGTAGCCGCCGTCCGTGGACACCTCGTATCGCACCTCGCCTGACGGCGTCGATGCCCGCAGCTCGATTTTCTGGGTTGCCAACGCGCCATCGCGGGCTCCGCGGAAAACAGGGGGAGGAAGCCGCTTGCCGATTTTCAGGGAGAACGGAACCACAGCGCTTCGCGCGCCGGCAGGAGTCTCCGAGACAACCTCCCCCGTGATCGTCGATCCGTCCCCGGGACTCACGGTCACCGACACGGCAGAGCTGAATGGCATAAACT
Organism: Spirochaetia bacterium; assembly: GCA_049515615.1. Classification (GTDB taxonomy): domain Bacteria; phylum Spirochaetota; class Spirochaetia; order SZUA-6; family Fen-1364; genus Fen-1364. The sequence continues at coordinate 12,861 of JBEKTX010000067.1, read as the reverse complement.
CATCCGGCGCCGAAGGAGCCGACAAGCCTGATCCCAACCGGTAGAGAATTCTGCCGGCGGACGGCAGAGGCCACGACAGGTACGCAACACCGGGATTCTCGGCGGCGAACTGGAGTTTCGGTGAGGCGGGTGGAGAAGGCACCGTCCTGTCGATCGTGATGGTGAACAGACGTGCCGCCCTGCTCGCGGTTCCCAGGTCGTTGAACGACCTGGCCAACAGCCGGTAGCTCACGGATGCGCCGGCTTTGCCCACCAGGAGCAGGGGACCCGAATAGGCGGGAGATCCGGGCGTGGGAATCCGCGGCATGGACCCATCATCTGTCATCTCGTAGACGGTCAAGGGCTCACGTGATTCCAGCGTCAGCGTGACTGGCCGTGCGGAAATCGTCCCGTCGGGTGCGCCGCTGACTTCCGGGTCCTCCGGAAGCTCGCGGTCGATCGTGAACCGGTAACGGCGGTCGTACAGGGACCTGTTGCCGGCATCATCCACCGTGGCGATCCTTACGTTGTAGTCTCGGCGCACTCCCTCCGGCACGTCCAGGGTGAGCGCGGCAGGGAACGCGGCGCCCGCAGTCGCGGGATCTCCTGGGTCAGCATCACCGGTGGAAACACTGTAGAAGAGGCGGGTGTCAGAGGGGAGCGCCTCTGGCGTGAGCACCACGGGCTTCGCAACCCTGCCGCCGGCCGGCATGCCGTTCAGCTTTGGCACCTCGGGCGGTTTCAGATTGATGATGAAGGAAATCTCGCGTCTCTCCCCGATGCGTTTTCCGTTATGAGAGATCGCGAGGAGCTTGAGGCGCCACGTGGTGACCGCGCCATCCTCTCCTGTGAAGACCGTCGCGTTCGTGAGCAGCCCGGATTTTTCATCAGGGTCCGGTGGCACCGAGCCGTTGTTCGACGCCGTGTACCGCACGGTCCATGCGCTCTCCCCGATGGAGGGTGAAAGTTGTTTGGTGTTGTATTTGCCCCCATCGACGATCTGGGTCACCTGTGGAATTCGCGGCGGCCGCAGGTCCACCGTGTAGAGGAATGGCCCGTATACTTCGCTCGCATTCCCGGCGGCATCCACAGCAAGCAGCTTCAGCCGGTAGGTGACAACCGTGCCTTCTACCCCGCGCAGGACAAGGAGCGAGGTGGAAGGAGAGGTCGATGGATCGGGATCCCGCGGGGAAGTCCCATCGGAGGAAAGTGAGAAATATACCTTCCCGGAAGATCCGATGCTCAGTGAGGTGGACTCGTCAAGGTCCGCGCCTTCGGCCGTCGAAACGTTCGGGCGGTCGGGCGGCTTCCTGTTGAGTGTGATCGCCGCGGGGTCGGACGTTGCAAGGACGCGACCGGAGTCATCGATCACGGCGACGCGCGCCTTGATGGTCCGCAGCAGTCCGAAAGGGAGCGTCACTGGCATGGGCGCGGAGAGCCTTGGAGAGTCCGGCCCGGGGATGCCCGGGTCGGAACCGTCCGATGTAAGCTCATACACGAGGCTGCCCTTTGAAACGGCGGGCCCGCTCAACACCGCGGTGCCTGCAGTCGGACCCGGAATGAACGTGAAGATGGGGGGAGGCCCCAGACCGACCTCTGTTTGTATCCGGCGCTCGGCGAGCGGGCTCTTCACGCCCGAACCGTCGAATGCGAAGGATCGCACAACGATGGACCCTGCCCCGGCAGCGGGCTTGAGATCGAACCAGCTCGTGGCGGCGGGCGCGCGCGCATCGGGCGCCGCGCCGTCGAGCGTGACGGATTGCAGTGCATCCTCCGCCGCGATCACCTGCGCCTTTGCCGCGCCGCGAATGGGCTCGGGCTCAGTGAGGGTCACAATCGGGGGCGTGGGAGCACCCTGGCCAATGTAATAGAAGTAGCGATACTCAGGGCCCCAGTCGCCCGAGGCATTCAGGGCACGCAGCCTCAATGGGACGGGGGACGGCCCTCCGGTCTTGGCGCTTATCGCGATTCCCGATGTCGCCAGCAGATCCGACTCAGTCGGTGTCTTTTCCCACAGAGTGTAGTAGAGACTTCCACCGGGTGACGAAAGTATCCGCGGCGCGATGCCCCCTGGATATGTGCCGTTGTCCGTGTCCAGCAGGAGGCCGGTCCCCGTTGCGGGAGTGTAGGTCACGGTGACTTCGCGTCGGAGAAGCGGCCTCTTCGAGGCCCTGGGCTGACCGGCGATCCGAAGCGTCGTGGTTCCCTGCCTGTTGATCGTCACGGGACCGGTGTAGGGGGTGCCCCCGGCGGCAGGGTCAGAGCCGTCGTCCGTGTACCGCACCCAGAGCATGTCGCGGAAGGACATCGCGAGCGCCTGCGGGTTGGCGAATGTTCCTGGCACGGGGCTGAGAATGTCCAGTGTGGGGGCGCGGGCGTCCAGCGAATAGCGGGCAGTGACAATCCGGCTCCGATTGCCCGCGGCATTGACTGAATATGCCTGCACGACGTACAGGGCCTTTCCATCAGCCTGCCCGATAGGAATGTCCGATCCGTCCCATTGCCGGGGCCCGCGCACCACGTCTCCCTGGATCGAATAGAAAACTGATGTTCCGGAAGGCATCTCGAATCGAATGGAGATCGGGTCCCAGTAGGTCCCCGGCTCGGGCAGCACGCGAGGAGGCGGAGGGGTCCGCTTGTCGATGCGGAACGACAGCTCCCTCCTTTCCAGCTCCGAGGTCTCTGAATCAGCCCGAACGATGACCCGGTATTCCCTCTGCTCGCCCGGCACGGCCGTCAGGGCCAGGGGCCCCCGGAAGGGGATCCAGGGGCCCTCGGCCCCCGTTGAATCACGGAACGAGTAGCGCAGGGTCACCCTCGGCTGCACCGGTTCGACGGTCAACAGCTGGTCCTCAGCGTAGACCCCCGAAACGGGCGAGACAAACATCGTTTCCGCGCGGGGCGCGGCCGCGGGACTCTGCGCACCAGCAGCAGCGGCGGAGAAGAGGAGGAAGAGACAAAGCCGGGGGGTGCGCGTGATTCGGCGCGCGCTCCTAGAAGATTCCGGCGAGCTCGGGATCTTCTTCGTAATAGTGCTCCTTTTTCTCTCGCTCCGTGAGGCCCACCAGCTCGTGGCTCATGTAATGGATCCAGAAATCGTCTTCCGGCGTCGCCAGCTCGTGGTACCGGCACCAGTAGTCCGGCTGCACGGGCATCTGCTTCGCCAGGTAGCGGCGGATCTTGTAGTCATGCACCGCGACCCGCAGATCTTCGCGGGGGATCCCCTTGTCGATGATGATTTCCACGAGGTGGTTGACCGTCCGGCCGGTATCGAAAATGTCGTCGACCAGCAGGACCTTGTCGCCGCTGCGCAGGTACTCCGGGTCGTAGGTCCACCCGTCCACGCGCACCCTGTCCTGCAGCCCGATGTCGCGGTATGAGCGCGCCACGACGGCGGCGTAGTAGACGGGGCGACGGTCACGGCGCTTCATCTTGAAGAACTCGCTCATGACGTTGCCCATGTATGCCCCGCCGCGGAGCGACACGTAGATCACGTCCGGGAAGAAGCCCTCCCCGTGGATGCGGTGCGCGAGCTTGATGCCATTGTTGCGCACGGTCTGGTACGGGAGAAATTCCTTGCGCATGTACCGGATAGTCTAATGGAAAAGGGTGAGGATTTCCATTCGATCGCGAAGGACGACGACCGTGTGCTCGAAATGCGCCGAATCGCGGCCGTCCGCGGTGACCACGGTCCATCCGTCGTCCAGGAGCTCGATGTCCCCGGTCCCCGCATTCACCATGGGCTCGATGGCGAGAACCATGCCTTCCTTCAGCCTCGGATTCGGGCCCGTTCCGACATAATTCGGCACCTGGGGGTCCTCGTGCATGGCGAAGCCGGTCCCATGCCCGCAGTACTCCCGCACGACCCCGAATCCGTTCGCGGTGGCGTGCTCGAAAACGGCTTTCGAGACGTCGCTGATCCTGTTGCCCGGCGTCGCCTCCGCCACCGCGCGCTCGAGGCATTCACGGGTCACTCGCATGAGCCGCTCGCGCTGGGCAGTCGTCGTGCCAACCGGGACGGTGATCGCCGAATCAGAGAAGTATCCGTTGAGATCGACACCGAGATCGATGCTCACCAGGTCGCCGTTCCGGAGCTTGCGCGGCCCAGGGATCCCATGGATGACCTCGTTGTTCAGTGAAATGCAGATGGAAGCCGGATAGTTCATGTACCCGAGAAAGGCCGGCCGGCCCCCCCCGCGCTCGATGCGTGAGCGCACGAAAGAGTCGAGCTCACGGGTCGTGATGCCGTGCGAAACGAGCGGCAGCGTTTCGCGAAGGGTTTCCGAGAGCAGCGCACCGGACGCGCGGATGCCGGCGATCTCCTTCTCATTTTTCAGTCGGATCATCGGCGCCTATTTTCCCGCCTCGTCCTTGTCCCTGGTCTTTTCCTTTTTCTTTTCCTTGATGATCGACGTGAACGCATCCTCGGTCTCGGTCCCGAAGGATTCCTCGATGATCTTGCGCGTGTCATCGGTCTGGCCGGAAGTGATCGTCACCTTGCCTTCCGTGATCACCCCCTGCTCAACGCTCAACTTGGGTGTCGTGATGTTTCCCAGCACCTTCCCGGTATGAAGGAGGGTGACCTCCTCCGTGGCGGCGATGTTGCCGATGAGCGTGCCGGCGATCGTGACCTTGCGGGCCTGGATATCCGTTTTCACCTTGCCGGTCGGACCGACGATAAGCTGGTCATCCGTTCGTATATCGCCCTGAAACTTGCCCTCGATCATGATCGATCCATTCACGTAAAAGCGGCCGTCGAAGATGGACCCCTCACCAATGATGCAGTTCGTCGCGTCGTTCTTGTTCGGCATCGATTCTCCTTTTTCTGCAAGATAGCATTATTGACCCCCTGCTTCAAGTTTCCGCAGAAGGAGCCCCGCCCGCAGATTGTGCGGATCCAGTGAGAGCGCATTAGACAGAGCGGTGCCGGCGCCGGGCAGGTCTCCATCCAGGAGGCGGGCGGCGCCGCGAAGCGTCTCGATCCTCGACATGATCGCCGCCGGAGGCGGATTCTGCGCCGCCGGAGGCGGATTTCCAGGAGACGGGTGCTGCTGCACTTCTTCCGCCGCTCCGTCCAGCTCTGCGAGTGCGGCGCGCGCGGCTCCCCGGCGCAGCATCACCAGCGCAAGGTTGAACCGCGCAATCCCGTCCCTGGACAGCAGTGAAGATCGCCGGAACGCGGCAGTTGCTCCCGCGTCGTCTCCGCTCATCGCCGCCGCAAACCCCTGGAATAGCAAGAGCCGCGAGTCCAGCTGACCTCCCGATGCCTCGTAATGGCGAAGAGCAATCTGCATGCCTTCCCAGTCGCGCGCGGCAATGAGGGAGGATGCCAGCGCATCGAACACTGCCGGATCTGTCGGCGCGACGTCGAAAAGCTTCCACAGCCGGCCGCGGGACGCCTCGGGAAACAATTCGGGGCTCTTGAGGGCAAGCAGCATCAGCGCGGCCGCGCCATCCGAGGGTCGATCCGCGAGCAGCCGCGTCAAAAGCAGCTCCGCGGCACGTGCATCGCCCCTGAGGATGTCCAGCCGGGCCTGCATCAGGCGCAGCTCCCGCGATCGGGGAAAAAACGCGAGCCCGTCATCCAGCCGGCGGGCGGCCGCGGCCGTATCACGCCGCCGCAAGGCGAAAAGCGCAAGGTCTGCGTAGGGCGTCCAGGACATCGCTGGTGCGAGCGGCAGGGTTCGCAGAAGCCACTGCTCCGAGTCCGCGTCGTTCCCTGCGGCAGCATTGATATCGGCGAGCTGCATTCCGACCGCCGGGTTTCCCGGCCTGTCGGCGTTCAGCCGTTGCATGCGCGCCGCCGCTGCGCCGAGGTCGCCGCTGTCATACAGCATGAGACCCGCCGCCTCATCGAAGCGCGATTCTTCAAGGTCCGAGCGCACAAGGCGAAGAGCGGCCTCGGTGGAACCTTGCTGCATTGCCAGGAGCGCGGCGTCCAGCGAAAGCCGCTTGTCGCCTGCCCGCAGCGCCGCCCCTGCGAACCCCGCCGGGTCAACCGTGCCTTCGAGGGAGAGGAGCTCGCGCGTGAGCTCGTCCGACCCCGACCAACGGGCTCCCCGTCTGAGCAGCGCCTCGCCCCGCAGGGATTCCGCGGCTGACCCTGCACCTGCGTTCCGCGCGAGGGACTTCTCCGCCTCAGAAAGCTGTCCGCATCTGAGGTTCCCGTAAGCGGCGATGGCGCGAATGCGTTCGCTGCGGCCGTTCATTGCCAGTGCGCGGCCTGCCAGGTCAGCCAGCAGCGCGAAATCTCCCGTGCCCCGGCTCACCTGGTAGCCCCGCTTGAGGAGGCTGAGCTGGCCCTCCTCCGTGGAAGGCAGTGATCGCAGTGACGCGATGGTGTCTCGAGCCGTGGAGAGGTACCCGCCGGCGATCGCGGCATCCAGACCGGAAAGCAGAGTCCTCAGATCGGCATCCACTGAAGGCTGCCGACGGAGAACCAGCAAGAGAACTCCTGCAGCAACAATGAGCGGCGCTGCCAGGATCCCGGCGAGGACGGTCCTGCGCATGAACGGTCAGCTTCCCTGCAAGAGGAGTTTTTTCCGCACGCCGTCCAGCACGCCGTTGACGAACCTGTAGGAGTCCGCCGTGCCGTAGGTCTTGGAGATGTCAACCGCCTCGTCGATGGTCACCGTCGACGGAATGTCCTGCTGGTAGAGGAGGCAATAGACGCTCATGCGGAGAAGGGCAAGGTCCACTTTGTTCAACCGGGTGAAGTCCCAATTCTCCAGTTGTCCCCGGATGGTCTCGTCGATTTGCGGCAGGTTCTCCAAGGCGCCCTGGATCAGAAACCGTGCAAACACAACCGTGTCCGCCGAGACGCCCGCCGGTTTCTCGGAGTCCATCCAGGAAAAATCGAGGAGCTCCTCGAGGCACGCACCCGAAAGATCATGGCGGTAGAGGGACTGGAATGCGATGATCCTTGCCTTCCTCCGCGCGCCCATGCCACCTCACCGTCACCCATGCCTCCGGCGGCCGTCAGCTGATGTTGTCGTCGAAGATCTTTACCTCAGCCTTCTTCCTCAGATCGGAGAAGATATCCGTCAGGGCGGATTTGAGGCTCTCCTGCTGCCGCTGGGAGACAATAGCATCGTTAATGGATTGTTTCACGGTCCTTGTGTTGTCGGGAGGGACCTGGTCGTCGAGTGAGAGCAGCCGCGCTTCCACCCTGTCGGTGACCTGCACGATGTGAAAGCCGAGGTTGGACTGGAGAACGCCGCTTGTCTCTCCCTTCTTCAGCTTGAATATCGCATCGCAGAAGGCGGCGCCATAGAGCTGCTCGCTCCGCGGGTCGTTACGGAAGAAGGTGGCAAACTGGCCGCCCTTGTACTTCGACTTGGCGTCATCTGATTGCAGCAGCAGGTCCGCGAAGGAAGCGCCCCCCTTCAGCTTTTTCAGGACCTCATCCGCGAGCTTCGCCACCTTGTCGCGTTCCTCCTTCACGGTGATCGACTGGGTGTCGAAGAAGATGTGCTTCAGCGTCACCATTGTTCCCACCGAGTAGTTCTGTACGTGCTTGTCGTAGAAGTCCTGGATGTCCTGGTCCGACGCCGTGCGGGGAATGTCGAAAGCGGCCGGCTTCAGCTTGCGAATATAGTCGATCTGTGTCTGCTGATCGCGGATCTGATTCTGGTAGGCCTCGTAGGTCATGTGGTTGGCCCTCAAAGCGTCCTGCAGCTCCGCATCGCTCAAGCCTCTCCCGAATCTGGCCTGGCCCATCCGGTTCTGGTAGTCGGCCAATGCAGCCTTCATTTCGACCTCCGACACGACGACATTGTCGCGCGCCGCCGCCTGCAGGAGGAGACGGGTGTTGATCAGATTGTCGAGGAGCTGCTTCCTCTCGTCGAGCGTTAACGGGCGGTTCAACTGTGCCTCAAATTCGGCCTCACTCTTCTGCAGCAGGCTCACCGTTATCGATTCGGTCTTGGTGAGTCGGAACGTCGCTGCCGGCTTGTCAAGCACCTGGGCGGAGAGGAGGGGAACGAGGGCGCAGACCATGACCGCACAGAGAATGATTCTTTTCATCGCGAATTACTGCTCCTCTGCGTATTCCTTCCGGGACCCGGAAGCGACGCCCAGTTAACAGGAGGTGTCACGAATTGTCAAGGCACACGGGGCGCCCGATTCTCTCCATGAGCTTCTTCACGCCGGAAAGCTTCCGATCCAATTGTAGCCCCTTCTGCAGGTAATGCAAAGCCGCCTGCTGCTGTCCGAGAGCGGCATATACCTCGGCGATTTTCTTGCACAGGAAGGCATTATCCTTGCGTGAAAAATTCAGACCCATCATTTCATTCAGCCTGCTGAGGGCGTCCGAGGGCTCGAGCGCGGGCAGCATCTTGGAGCAGAGCAGGGTGCGGAGGCGGTCGATGACTTCGTTTATGAAATGGTGAAAGTAAGCCTTGTCGCACTCGTAGTAGTAGAGCTTGAGATACAGCTCATAGGCCTCGTTGTAGCGGCGGCGCTCCTCGAAGACTTCCGCGAGAAGGAAGGCGCAGTCCATGTAGTCCTCGCGCGAAAGGTAGCGCTCCAGCTCGAATCCTCTTGCGGCCGTGAGGCGCTCGTACAGCTCGATCGCTTCCTCCTGGTGATTGGCCAGGAGGTCGTGGAAGATCAGTTTCGACTGGCTCAGCGGGTCGTCGGTGCGGCGCCGGAGGAACTCGCGGTAGTCGAACCCGCGCACACGGATGAAGGAATGCAGCGCCCGATCGTATTCATCGCGCTTCTCGATGTCGCTCAGGACTTCGTAGGCGGCGAGCAGGAGCCGCATCTCCTCCTCCGACCGATGGTCGTTGTCAGGTCGCACGTCGGGATGAATCTCCTTGGCCCGCTTGCGGAACGATTTTTTGATCTCCTGGGCCGTGGAATCCTGCGCGATGCCGAGTATCTCATAATAATTGATCATTGGCGAAAGCTGTCTGTATGATAGTAACCGGACGCGGCGGCTGTCAAGGTAGAGGATATACTCGTCGGCATGGATGCCTTGGGCGGCAGCGCAGGCCCGGCAGGCGCGGGCGCGCCGAGATGGTGGGCGCCTCCGCACGGGGTACCGTGCTCGGGCGCAGAGCGAGAGCCCGCGAGAGGAGGCCGGCGTCATTCGGGGTAACCGTGGATGACTTCGGTTTGACCCTGCACGAAAAGAATGATATGGTCGAAACATGTTTGGTTTCTTGATAAAGAAGGCATTTTTCGACATGTGGGACAACATGTTCCGCATTCTCCTCATGAACCTGGGCTATTACCTCGTATTGGCGATATTCATCCTTCTCGCGCCGCTGTTTGTTTCCGTCACTCCACTGCTCGATGCCACCCTGATCGCCGGGATTGCGATTTTCGCGCTCTACACGGGAGTGGTGAGCAGGATGTGCTCCGAGATTGCCGACTACAAGCAGCCGGGCTTTTCGGATATTTTCCGGTTCCTGAAGGAAAGCTGCGCCTCCAGCCTGCTTCTCGCGCTGGCCATCGGGGTGTATGTTTTCGTCGTCTCCATCGCGTTCCAATTCTACGGCGGATTGAAGTCGCTCGCCGGGCCGCTGGCAATTGCCCTGCTTTTCTGGGTGACGGTGGGGTGGGTGTTCGCCAGCCAGTATTTCTTTCCGATCCAGTCCCGCCTGGACAGGAAGTTCAGGAAGATCTTTCGCAAGACTTTCCTCGTCTTCTTCGACAATCCTGGATTCAGCATCGGTCTGTTTCTCTGCTCCCTCGTTGTGCTGGTGGTTTCCTTCTTCACCTTCCTGCTGCTGCCGGGAATCTCCTCGATTCTCCTGCTCTGGAACGCGGCCTTCAAGCTCCGGCTGTACAAGTACGACTGGCTTGAGCAGAACGCGGGCTCGAACAGGAGAAGGATCCCGTGGGACGCATTGCTCGTGGAGGAAAGGGAGCGCGTGGGAAAGCGCAGTCTGAAGGGTATGATCTTCCCGTGGAAAGAGTGAGCCCGGGGCAAGTGCCTAGCTCACGTGCAGCCGGCGCCCAATCTCCTCCGCCTCGGCGGGTGAGCGCAGGATGTCCGAGGTCTTGATGAGCATCCCCTCCCCTTCCATGCATTTCATCAGTGCGGTCAGCGACTTGCCGGCGCCGAATCTTGCCCAGGACACGAACGCGTAGCTCTTCTTCCCCGCGACAGCCCCGGCCGCCGCGAGAAAGGTCTTCACCGAGTCCGGAATTTTCCCGCCGAGGGTGCCGATAGGCTCTGCGCCCACCACAATGTACTGGTAGATCGTGAGCCGGGCGCTCGGGTCTCGCGCACCCTCGAAGGTATCGACCTGGTTCCCCTGCTTTTCTATGCCCCTCGCGACAGCCTGGGCAAGCCTCATCATCCCGTCACGCTTCTGACCAGAGAAGAAGACTACCGCCACTCTCATCGCGCTTTTTCGCCTCCGTGCGTGGTTGTGTGAAAACGTGTCGCAGCACCATCCGCGTCCGGCTCACGCAAAAGTACGCGGTAAGCTGGCCCGAGCCCGGATGCCGCTCATCGATGAGGTGTTCGATTTCGGCCTTGTCCAGGAGGATGCGCGCGTTGCGTACACGTCCCCTGCGGCTCTTGGTGACCGTCATTTCAAGGTGCTGCTCGTCGTGCGCATGGAACAACGGTATCTTCTCGTGCACCACCATGTTGCGGATCCACCTGATCTCGTGCGCCAGCAGCAGCGTCCGCCCTTCGGTGATGATCCCGGCAGAACGGGCCAGCTCCAGCATGTCCACGAGCTCCAGCTCGAGCAGGTCGTGCCGGGTCTGCAGCCAGCGCTTTTCTGCCCCGCGGACGTATGGCAGAGGGCCGCGTTCGTCCAGCACGGAGCCCAGACGATAGATCAAACCCTGCTCGAGCAGGGTCCCCGCGAGGATACACGCGCCCTCGGCGAAGCCGAAATAGTAGGTCTGGTGCATCTGAGCGAGAAGGGACCTCACGCGGCCGTTCCCTGGGCTGGCCCCGATGGACAGGTGCTGGTAATTCAGGTGCTCCCGGCGCGCCGCGGCTTCGCACAGCCTCTTTTCCCCATAACGTCTGCGGAGCGTTGCAAGATGATTCTCTGTACACTCTCCGCGCATTCCGGTAGTATAGGTTTTCCGGAAAACCATGGTCAAGACGAGGACTCATTTCCCCGGGATTGCATTGGCTGTATGCACGCTTGCCACCTGCGGATGCGCTGTCCGCGGCCCTTTCATGGACGTCAAGGCGGAGTCGCTCGTGCTGCTGCACGGGCCCGCCGCGCCGATCCTTTCCCTGGCCTATTCCGAAGGATCCCTGTATGCGGTCTATGCAGACAGGGCCGCAACCACGCTGGACCTGGTCAAACTGCCGGATGGCCCTCACCTTCCTTCCGCCGCCCCTGCCCCGGAGCTCATTGACAAGGTGGATGTCGTTCCGCCGCTTTCACCCGCCTTCGGGGAGCATGTGCTGTCCGTTGCGGGAGGCAGCGCGGCCGTTCTCTACCTGGACCGGGTGAACGATGCAAAAAACGTCCTGAAACTGGCAACCCGCAAGCTCGGTGAATCACAGTGGAACCTGGACATCCTTGAACCGGCAGGAGATCCTCTTTCGCTCGACCCCGACAGCGGGCGCGGATTCGGCGCTGCCTGGTCCCCTGGTATTCTCTCGTACCGCGCGGCGGGCGCTCAGGTGGCTGCTGCCGTGCCCCCCATCGCTTTCAAGCTGGGGGGCCGCGCAAGCGCCGACGGCGCCGGCGGATTCACCGCCTTCGACTCGTTGACATCCCGTCTGCTTTGCCTGCGCTGGACAGGGACGGGGTTCTCCATCCAGGTCGTTCCCGGGGGCAGCCCCGTGCAGGCCTCTCTCCGTTCGGCATCGGGCAGGCTGAGGGTGGTCTCGTGGGATGCGAAGGCTCGTCGGCTCATCCTCCACCAAGAGAGCGCACCCGGCGGCGCATTTTCTTCGACAGTGGTGACGCTGTGCGACGGCACGGGAACCGTGGCCTTGCTCCCCGGGCAGACAGATGCAAACCCCATGGTGTTGTTCGACGAAATTCGCCCGCTTGGTGCCGGCAGGACCGTTTCGCAAGTGTCTCTCATCGCGTCGGGATCCCTCCTGGGGACGCGCGGGACGAGATATAGAAAGGCTGTTCTCTCTTCGGGAGGCGCGAATATCGAAGGCTTCGCGGCCGCGCGAACGCCCGATGCCCTCTACGTTCTGCTGTCCCAGGGGGAACTGAAACTCCTCCGAATACCGCTCACCCCGTAAGAGGAAACTGACGCCGACATTCTCGCCTACAGCTTCTTGTATATCGCGTCTATTTCCGGCTCTTTTACGACGAGGACGGAGCAACGTGCATTCTTCACGATCTCCCGGCGCTGCCGGCTGATGGCGTCCCGGACGATGCCCTTGTCCTCATAGCCCCCGATGAGAATCAGGTCGGCGTGATTGTCCTCGGCCACTTCGACGACCTCGGTCGAAATGGAGCCCCGCCGGAGAATCTTTTCAATATGAACTCCTTTTTTTTCCGCGAGCTCGGCGACGTAGTTCAGGTAGCGCTGGCCGTTCTGTTCGAGGCTCTTCTCATAATCGGCGCTCTCCTCCTCGATGAAGATGCGTGAGTGCAGAAGCTCCTTCAAGGTCGCCGTGTCGATGACGTAAACGGCATACACCCGGCTGTGGTATTCCTTGGCGAGAGCAATCGCGTACTTCGCTGCGTTGATGGAAGCCTCCGAACCACTGATGGCCACGACGATAGTCTGAAAGAGCTCTCTCATACCCTGTCTCCGAGGAGCCTCGCCTTGAGGATTTTCTGCACAAAGAAAACCTCGCGTTCCCGCTCCTCCAGCACGCCCTCGATGAACTTTCTCGTTTCTTCGACGTCGGGAATGACGATTCTTTCCAGCGCGTTCACGCGCCTCTGCGTCTTGCGGACTTCCTTGGCCAGGCGCCAGACC
>JBEKTX010000066.1:0-14871 GCA_049515615.1 Spirochaetia bacterium | reverse complement strand
GGAGGCGCTCCAGCGCGCTCACGACGAGCTCGATCTCAGGGTCAAGGAGCGCACGGCGGACCTCCAGGAGGCGAATGCCCTCCTCAAGCAGGAGATCAACGAGCGCAAGCAAGTGGAGGCGACGGAGCGGGAGCAGCGGACGCTCGCTGAGGCCCTGCGCGACACCGCAGCGGTCATCAACAGCACACTCGAGCCGGACCAGGTGCTCGATCGTATCCTTTCAGAGATCGGCAGGGTGGTTCCCCACTCCACGGCGAACATCATCATGGTGCAGGGCGAGACGGCCACCATCGTACGCCGCCGCGACCCTGGAAAGAAAGGAGTCCCCGCAAAAGATTTCAACAAGTCTTTCCCGCTGGGATCCCTGCCCTCTCTCCAGCGCATGATGGAGACAAAGAAACCCCTCATCATCGAGAACACGGGAATGTCGGCGCTCTGGGTTGCCCGGCCTGGCGAAAGCCGGGTGCGTTCCTACCTTGGCACTCCCATACTGATCGAGAATGCGGTCATTGGTTTCATCAACCTTTATGGGTTGACACCGGGCTTTTTCCAGCATACCGATGGTGATCGCCTCCGAGCCTTCGCTGACCAGGCTGCAATCGCCATTCAAAACGCGCTCCTGTACGAGCGCGCGCAGGCAACCGCCGCCCTGGAGGAGCGCCAACGGCTGGCGCGCGATTTGCACGACGCAGTGAGCCAGACTCTCTGGACCGTCAGCCTCCTTGCCGACGTGCTGCCTACGCTATGGGCAAACGATCGCGAGGAGGGACGAAGCGTGCTCGCGCGCCTGCGCCAGCTGACCCAGGGAGCGCTCGTCGAGATGAGGACCCTGCTCCTGGAGCTGCGGCCCGCCGCGCTGACGGGAGCCAAGGTGGAGGACCTTGTGCGTCACCTGGTCGACGCGGCAATGAGCCGCAAAAAAATCAGGATATCTCTCACCGTCGACGGTTCCTGCTCGCTGCCTCCCGACGTGCAGGTGGTGGTCTACCGTATCGCGCAGGAGGCGCTCAACAACGTGACACGGCACTCACAGGCGTCGAGTGCATGGGTGCGCCTCCACGGCGCACCTGATCGAGTAGCCCTGAAGATCAGGGACAACGGCCGCGGCTTCGACCCGAACGATCACTCTCCCGATCATCTGGGCATGGATATTATGCGCGAGCGCGCAGAAACGATTCGGGCCACACTCAAGGTAGAGAGCGGCATCGGTGCGGGCACTGCTGTTACGCTGCGGTGGCCCTCAAATGGTCGGCACGCCGCGCGTCATGGAGAATCTTCGCGCTGACGGAGCAAGGACAATCATGAGAAGGGAATTGAAGCGAATCAGAGTGGTGATTGTCGACGACCACGACATGTTGAGGGAGGGGCTCGCGTCTTTCCTGAAGGCATTTCGCGACATGCAGCTGGTGGGAGAGGCGGCGTGCGGAGAGGATGCCGTGCGGCTGTGCACCAAGCTCGCGCCTGATGTCGTGCTCATGGATCTTATCATGTCGGGGATGGGCGGCGTTGAGGCAACGAGGCTCATCCATGAAAAGCGTCCCGGCGTGCGAATCATCGCGCTTTCGAGCTTCGAGGACGAGCAACTCGTGAAATCGGCAATCCGCGCTGGCGCCACCAGCTACCTGTTGAAAAACATCTCCGCGGACAGGCTTGCGGAAGCCATACGATCGTCCCTGGCAGGCCTCCCTACATTCGCTCCCGAAATCGCGCCCGCACTCGTGGAAGAGCGTCCCCCTGCGCTTTCACCGATTCAGCACGGCCTCACCCACCGTGAGCGGGAAGTTCTGGGCCTTCTTGCGAGCGGGCTTTCCAATTCTCAGATCTCACGACGACTCAACATCAGCCTCAACACGGCGAAGAATCATGTCGGGAACATCCTTTCCAAGCTGGGCGCGCGCAACCGAACCGAGGCGGCGGGGTTCGTCCTGCTGCAGGCTCCCGCGCAACCCGGCAAACCCATGCATTCAGGCTAGGAACAAATAACCAGTCTCCTCTGCTCCCTTTTCCTCATGCGCGTTCTCCCCGCAGGTGGTAGGTTCGCCTCCGAGGCGCTCAGGAAGCGGAGTCGCTCTGATGATCCCCTGAGTGGAGATGATGCATGAAGTCCGGCCGAAGACTCTTCGGGAAAACACTGCGGGAAGACGAAGTCCTGACGCGATTCATAAGGGATCTGATCAAGCGGTGCTTCCCGGCCGCAAACGGCATGCCTGAGAAAGGGAGCCGGGTTGCGAAGTCCCCGCTCGCGCGCGGCGACGAACGGAAAGGATCGAAGCGACCATGAGCATGAAGATCGCAATCCTGATCCTGAACGGCCTGACTGAGGGAGCATTGTTCTTCGTCCTGGGGAGCGGGCTGACGCTTGCTTTCGGTCTCATGAAGGTCGTCAACCTGAGCCATGGCGCCTTCTATCTGCTGGGTGGCTACATAGGGCTTTCGGTTCTCGGCGCGACAGGCAACTGGGTGCTCGCCTTGGCGGTGAGCGGCCTCTCCATTGCGGTATTTGGTTTGTTTTTCGAACGCACGATGCTGTTGCGCGTGCGCGGTGGCGGAGACCTGCCCCAGACGCTGCTTACGATCGCCCTTTCCACGATCATCGCCGACGTGTCGCTTGCGATCTGGGGTGGCCATCCTCAGTCCATCAAGGTCCCTTCAGTGATCAATCCGCCGATCACGGTCCTCGGGATCACATATCCGGGTTTTCGCTACTTTCTCATCCTTTCGAGCGTCATCATCGCCTCCGCCCTTTGGTTCATCCTCTACAGAACCAGGTTCGGGGCTGCGGTAAGGGCGAGTGTCGATGATCGAGAAACGGTGAGCGCGCTCGGCGTCCGCATTGATGCGATCTACACGATCATGTTCATGCTTTCCGCCTTCCTTGCCGGAGTCGCCGGTGTATTGGGAGGAACATTCCTGCAATTGAGCCCCGGAGAAGACACAATTATCCTCACGTATTCCCTGGTCGTGATAATCGTGGGGGGAATGGGGAGCCTCCTTGGCACCGTGGTGAGCGCGCTGATCCTCGGGCAGATCCTGTCTTTCGGCCTTGCGTATGCGCCGGAGATTTCGATGTTCCTCGTCTTTGTCCCCATGGCGATCGTCCTCGCGATCCGCCCGCAGGGTCTTTTCGGGAGGGAAGCGTGAGGGACGAGGGCAGGAAAGGCGGAAGGCTTCTCGCGGGGATTCTGGTAGTCGCAGCCGCGGTCCTGGTGCCGCTGTATGCCTCGCAATACACGATCACGACGTTCGTCCGGATCATCTACTTCGGCTTCCTTGCCATGAGCGTCGGTTTGCTCATCGGTCAAGGCGGCATGATCAGCCTCACGCAGACGGCATTCTTCGGTCTGGCCGGCTACGTCGTCGGCCTCCTGGGGCGCGAACGGAGACTGCCTTTCCCCATTCCCGAGCTGAGCGCCGTCGCGGCCGTCATCGTCGTGGCGACGATCTTCGCGCTGATGATCATGCGCACGCACAGAATCGTCTTCCTGATGATCACGCTCGCTCTCGGTCAGATCTGCTGGTCGTTCGCGCGACAGAACACCTCGCTCCTTCACGGCTGGGCGGGCATCAGGGGGATACGGCCCTTCCCCCTGGCCGGCATCGATTTCACCCAGGACTCGTTCTTCTACTGGATGTCACTCGCCCTTTTCCTTGTGGGTCTTTTCGTCATGTGGCGTGTGGTGCGATCCCCCTTTGGCCTGGCTCTCAAGGGCATCCGCGAAAACCCATTGCGAATGAGGGCTCTCGGGTACCCCGTCTATTGGATGCGCGTCATGGTGTTCGTCATCGCCGCGTTGTACGCGGGAATCGGGGGAATCCTTGCCGTGTATGCAACCGGCATCGTGACGCCAACGACGATGCAGCTGAGCCGCACCATCTGGATCCTTCTTGTCGTCATTCTGGGCGGCGCGAATTATTTCTGGGGACCGGTGGTCGGCACGGTGATCGCGGTCTGGCTGGACGTCATCATCAGCCAGATGACGCCTCGGTATAACACGGTGATTGGAGTCATCTTTGTCGCGGTCGTGCTGCTCACGCCGAACGGCATCATGGGCTTGCTGGACAGGACACGGCGGGCCCTCCGCGCCGCGTCAGCAAGAAGACGCCAGTACGCGAAAAAGCGGCAGGAAGATGTCCTCGCGGCGAGGGAAGGAGGTGAGAGAAAATAGGAGAATTGGGCGTGTTTTGACGGAAAAATGAAATCGAGGAGGAGGAGAGGGAATGACGAAGAAAGCTCTGTGTATTGTGGCGGGTCTGGTGCTCTGCGCCGGGTTGCTGTTCGCGGCGCCAGATGTAATCAACATCGGGATATTGAGCGCATTCACCGGCGTGTTCTCGTCCTTCGGCCAGATGCAGAAGGAAGGCGCCGTGCTTGCGCTGGAGGAAGTCAATTACGCGATAGCGGGCAAGAAGCTCAACGTGATCTATGCGGACGATCAGCTGGACAACGAGCAGGCGGTCACGAAGGCAAAGCAGCTGGTGGAACAGGACAAGATCGACATCCTCACCGGCCTGGTGTCAGGGGACGAGGGCCTGACGGTGGGGGACTTCATGAAGGACAAGAAGATCCCCGTGGTGCCGATGTACTCGGCCTCCGAAGACATGACAATGCGCGAATGGTATCCCTACATCGTGCGCGCCACGTGGACGGGTGCACAGCCTATGGATCCCTTCGGGTACTGGCTGGCCAAGGTGAAGGGCTTCAAGAAAATCTACATGATCGGAGAGGACTACTCGTATCCGTACAACCAGGGCGGCGGCTTCAAGCGCGGCTTCTTCCGCGGCGGAGGGGTGGAGGTCAAGACGGTATGGCATCCGGTGCCCACCTCCGATTACTCATCGATCATCGCTTCCATCCCCCTGGACCAGGGGTACGACGCGGTGATGTACAACGGCTCGGGCGGGGATGCGGTTGCGTTCGTGAAGCAGTTCGTCGAGCTCGGCATGCACAAGAAGATCGCGCTCATCGGGCAGTCCAATACATTTGAGAAGCCCGACCTCGACTCCATGCCCAAGGAGATCGTCGGCTCCTACTCCGCGATGCTGACGACCGACGACCTGAGCACCCCGGCCTGGGTGAAGTTCCGCGATGCCTTTGCGAAGCGTTGGGGCCACAATCCTTCGACCGCTTCCGAGTTCGCCTACGGCAGCATGCGCATGATCCTCAGGAGCCTTGCCAAGCTGAAGGGAGACGTGTCGGACAAGGCCGCTATCGTGAAAGCCATGCAGTCAGTGGATATGTCGGATGCCCCCCGAGGACCGATCAAACTTGGCCAGAACAACGCGATCATCGAAAACGTCTATATCCGGCAGATCGCGCTTGCAAAGGACGGGAGCATGTACAACAAGGGGCTTTTCACCGTGAAGAACGTGAGCCAGTTCGGACCGTATGATCCCACGCTCTACCTGAAGCAGCCTGCCGATGGCCGCGCGTATCCGCCCGAAAGCGCCTCGGCCCTCCCCGCAGAGATGAAACAGGTGAGCAAGGAATATCAGTTCGTGCCGTTCGGGCAGTAGAGAAGACAATGGAAGGGTCCGATCAGAAACGCGCACTCGTGGTGAGTGGAGTCTCCAAGAGCTTCGGGGGGGTGCATGCAATTCGACGCGTTGATGTCTCAGTCCCGGTAGGGGAGAGGCGCGCCCTGATCGGGCCCAACGGAGCGGGCAAGTCCACGCTCTTCAATCTCATTGCCGGCGAGATGAGGGCCGACGAAGGACAAATCGAGGTATTCGAGGTGAATGTCACGCAGGGAACTGTCCGCGAGCGGGCGCGGCTGGGGCTTGGCCGCACCTACCAGATCTCGCAGCTGTTTCTAAACCTCACTGTCGAGGAGCACCTGTTCCTGGGAGGGGTCGCAGGGAGGGGAATGACATTCACCCTCTTCAGGAGGTGGGAGAGCTACCGTGCGGACCGTGAGTGGGCGTGGAAAATCGCGGAAGCGGTTGGGCTGAAAGAGCACCTGTATAAGCAGGTGAAAGAATTGTCTCATGGGCTCCAGCGGCAGCTGGAATTGGGAATCGCAATGGCGATGCGTCCGCGCCTGGTCATGCTCGACGAGCCGGCGGCAGGACTCTCTCCCACGGAGCGGACCACTCTCACGTCCCTCATTCAGGCCCTTCCAAAGGAGGTCACGCTGATCCTCATCGAGCACGATATGGAGATCGTCATGGAAATCGCCGAGCGGATCACCGTGCTGCACCATGGAATCCTCGTGGCCGAGGACACGCCTGCCGGGATCCGGTCGAACCAGGAAGTCCAACGGATCTATCTAGGGAGCTCTCATGTCTGAACCGGGCCATCAGAACTCTGTTCTGCTGAAAGTCTCCGATGTAAATGCCTACTACGGTGACAGCCACGTTCTCCAGGGGTGCTCGCTTGAAGTCGCCGATGAGTGCGTGGCCGTGCTCGGACGTAACGGGATGGGGAAGACCACGCTGCTTCGGGCGATCATGGGCCTCACCCCGGCGCGGAGGGGGAGCATCAAGTGGAAAAACGAGGAAATTGCGGGTAAGAAACCATTTGAAATTGCGAGCAGAGGAATTGGGTACGTCCCCCAGGGCAGGCGTCTTTTCCCCTCCCTCTCGGTGGAAGAACACTTAAGCCTCATGTATCGCAGGAGCGCGGGACCGGGGGAATGGAATCCAAGGAGGGTCCTCGAGCTTTTCCCTGAGCTGGAGGAACGCCGTCGCATCAGTGGAGCCCGCCTGAGCGGGGGGGAGCAGCAGATGCTTGCGATCGGCAGGGCTCTGGTGACCAACCCCACCCTGCTGCTGCTCGATGAACCGTCGGAAGGGCTGTCGCCTGTTGCGAACGATCGTGTTGTTGAAATCTGTAAAGAGCTCCTCGGGAACAGGATCTCGGTTCTCCTGGTCGAGCAGAACATTCACGTCGCGGAAGCCCTGGCCCATAGGGTCTACATCCTGCTCAGCGGGAAAACGGTCTATGAATCCGGCGCCGCGGCTTTTCTCGAGAATCAATCTCTCCGCAAGGAATACCTCGGTGTCTGAAGGAGGCATCAAATGAAGAAAACGGTAGTGCTCGTAGGCGCGATGGATACGAAGGGGAAGGAGTTCGCCTTCGTGAAAGGCCTCATCGAGCGGCAAGGGCTTTCAACGCTCGTTGTCGATTTTGGTGTCATGGACACGCCCACAATTGCTGCTGACATCACACGCGAGGAGGTTGCGCGGGCGGGTGGGAAGGAATTGTCCTACTTGCGCTCGGGTGACCACAAGGACGAAGCAATGACGGTGATGGCAGCGGGATTGACGGCGGTTGTCCGCCGTTTGAAAAACGAGGGAAGGCTTGACGGCATCCTCGGAATGGGAGGCAGCGGAGGGACCTCCATTTCGACAGCCGCGATGCGTGACCTGCCGATCGGAATACCGAAGGTCATGGTGTCAACCGTGGGCGGCGGCGATGTCAGTGCGTACGCCGGGAGCAAGGACATCGCCTTCGTCCCTTCCATCGTCGATGTGGCAGGAATCAACAGGATCAGTCAAGCAATCTATGCCAATGCAGCGGGGGCGATCAGCGGGATGGTGAATATCAAAGTGCCTGTGACGAAGCACGAAAAACCCCTGATCACCGCCTCCATGTTCGGCAACACGACGAAGTGCGTGGACCATGCGCGGGGCGTCATGGAGAAGGCCGGATATGAAGTGCTCGTGTTCCATGCCACCGGCTCGGGCGGCCGAACCATGGAAAGCCTCATTTCCGATGGATTTATAACGGGCTCGCTGGACCTCACGACAACCGAACTGGCGGATGAGGTGTGCGGCGGGGTCCTGAGCGCCGGGCCGGATCGAATGAAGGCGGCGGCGACCAGAGGTGTCCCTACAGTGGCAGCCCCTGGGTGCGTGGATATGTGCAATTTCTGGGCTGTGGATACGGTGCCTGAGAAATACCGTGGCCGGAATCTCTACAAGTGGAACCCGAACACGACCCTCATGCGAACGAACGTTGAAGAGAACATCGCGATCGGCAGGATGATCGCCAACGCCGTCAACCTGTCGAAGGGAAAGGTCGCCGTTCTTCTGCCGTTGAAAGGCGTTTCGATGTTAGACAGCCCGGGCAAAGAATTCTGGGATGTAGAAGCGGACAAAGCGTGCTTTTCGGCCATCAAAGACAACCTGAAGCCCGGTATCCCGGTGACCGAGGTGGACTTCAACATCAACGACCCTGAATTCGCGCAGAAAGCAGCCGAGCTTTTGCTCGATATGCTCAAAGCATGAAAGGAGACACAGGAATGGCAATCATCACTCGTGCGGAAGCGTTGAAGCGACTGCAGTCACAGGCGGCTTCGGGCAAGCCTATCGTCGGTTGCGGGGCAGGCACCGGCATCTCCGCCAAATGCGCAGAGGCAGGTGGCGCCGACCTGATCATTATCTACAACTCAGGGCGCTATCGGATGGCGGGACGCGGTTCGCTCGCGGGTCTCATGCCCTACGGAGATGCCAACGGGATCGTCGTGGAAATGGCCGCCGAGGTGCTTCCGGTTGTGAAGAACACACCCGTGCTGGCCGGAGTATGCGGAACGGATCCCTTCCGTCTCCTCCCCGTATTCTTGAGGCAACTGAAGGATATCGGATTCACCGGCGTGCAGAACTTTCCCACGGTGGGACTGATGGACGGTAACTTTCGTGCAAACCTGGAAGGCACGGGAATGGGCTACGACAAGGAAGTGGAGATGATCCGGCTCGCGCACGAGATCGATCTCCTCACCACGCCGTACGTATTCACCCCCGATGAAGCGCAGGCAATGACCAGAGCAGGGGCGGACATGCTCGTCGCACACGTCGGCCTCACCACGGCGGGTACCATAGGCGCCGCCGTCGCGCTCACGCTCGACCAGGCAATCGAGAAAGTAATGACCCTCGCTGAAGCCGGCCGAAAGGTGCGCGAGGACCTCCTGGTAATATGCCACGGCGGACCGTTCGACGAACCGCAGAATGTCGGCAAAGCGCTTGCCAAGATGCCCGGGATTGCAGGCTTCTTCGGTGCTTCCTCGATTGAAAGATTGCCCACGGAACGCGCCATCACCGGACAGGTGAAGGAGTTCAAGTCACTGAAGCTGGCAAAGTAGCATTCGAAGACAACAGAGCGTGCCTGCCCTTCGACTGTCCATGTGACGCGCGGCGTAGAGCGTGTTCGGGGGGATGTCGCCGAGCTCATCGACAGCGAAGGGCAGTGCCCATAAGCGCCTTCCTGCCAGCTGCGCCGCGTCTCTGGCTATGCCCCTCTCTGCCTTTCCCTATAAGCGCGCATTATGGTGAAAGTAATCGAAAGGCGCGTAGACACAGGGCGCAAGGTTCTGTTGACGACGGCGCGGCAAGGGGATGAAGCGTGGCTCTTGGGATCTAATCCCAAGACCAGAAATTCACCGCAGTCGCGGGGTGCAGCCCACCACGCGTCATTCATGTTCCTTCGAAGGGCGCGCGGCACACGAGTTCGGCCCAAGGCCGTTTTATTTCCAGCTCACTAGAAAATCTCGAAACTCGAGGCTGAAAGGTTCGAGCTTTCCGCCGGCACGGTGGACGTAGCCCTTTCTCTCGAGGGCCAGTGCATCGGAGTCTTCTTCCTCCTTCTCCTCGCGGGCCCGGGAGAGAAGGGCGGTCCGCTCACCTGGCGGGAGGCTCTCCACGATGAACTCGAAGTGGGGCCGTGCCTCCTCGCGGAATGACTCCAGGACATCGTGGGGCACGGCCATCTCTTTCAGCTCCCCAGCCTTTGCGCCCTCTGTTTCCAGGTGTTCAAACCATGCCGCGCAAGCCATCTGCAGAAAAAAGGGGTGAAGCCCTCCCATCTCAAGGATCCTGTCCGCGAGCGGTGCCAGGGGGACGCCGCGGGCCTCCGATGGCCCGCTGATGAGAGCTTCGGCGTCTTCCTTCTGGAAAAGCCCCACGTGCTGGACTGAGAAGATGTTGAAAAAAGGGGAGTCGGAGATCTCATGGCTTACGCACATGTCTTTGAGGTCACGTCCGGATGCAGTGATAAAGGAGACGGGGAAGTTGTTGGCCAGAGACCGAAGAAAGGAATAGAGCTCCGGCCGTATCCTCTCGTTCTTCGTGACGCACTCGAACTCATCGAAAAGGAACACCAGACGAAGCCCGTGCTCTGCAACCGCCTCGCACAGGATGCGTACCCCTTCGTCGTCAGCAGGAAGATCAATATCCACCCTGCCGGGGTGCTGCCTGCGCAGCTCCGAGAAAAACAGGCCGAAGAACTGCCCCGCGTCGAGGGTTCTTGCCTGTTGGAAATCGATGAAGAGGAAGAGGAAGGAGTCCGGCGCCTCGGGGGCTTCGAGCCTGATCCCCGGTGATCTCAGGAAGTTGAGGAGCGAAGACTTCCCGATTCGTCTCTCCCCGACGAGAGATATTGACTGCGGTCTCTGCGCCGACAGGCGGCTCATGATCCGCCGCACGAGCGCCCTGCGCCCGAAGAACATCTTAGGGTCGGGAATCATGACGCGGTTGAGGTAGGGATTGCCCCGCGGGGAGACAGGGGCTGCGGCCGCGGGCTCGCGCCGCAGATCGGGTCCGGACCTGATTTCCACCCTGGGGCCCCGGGACGGAGGCTCAGAGGGCTTCGTGGGCACCGGCTCTTCCGCGGAGGCAGGCTCGACTTTTTTCCCGCCCTCCCGCACGCTCCAGGATTCCATGATGTCTTCCTGTTTCAATCCCTGCCAGTTGACTAGATAGAAATCGACCGTCTCCTCCTTTCCATTCACCTCCCCGCTGCCCAGGAACACGAGCGGAATGTCCTCCTCGTGGATTCTCATTTTGACGGCGCCCGAGACGAGGATCTCGTCCCCTTCGGCCTTTGCTTCCACCCGGGCGGCGGTGTTGACCGCGTCGCCGAAAAGGTCTTTCTCGTCCACGACGGCACGGCCGCAGTGAAGTCCCATGCGCACGTGGAAGCGGTGCGCCGAGGAGGGATCCTCGTCATGCTTCAGGATCGCCTTCTGCATTTCCACGGTGCAGCGCACCGCGCGGGCAGGATCGGCGAAGCTGGCCATGATCGAATCCCCGATCGTCTTGATGACCTGACCCTCGAAGCAAGCGATGATGGGAAAGAGCAGGTCGTTGTGGGTCTGCACCATCTCTCGGCCCGTGATGTCTCCCATTCGCTCGTAGAACCGGGTGGAGCCCACGATGTCCGTGAAGAGGAGGGTGACCTCCCGCGTATGGCTTTTCAGGATCTCCTGATCGATCTCCCGAAGCAATTCTCTGCGGCGGCGCAGCAGCTCCTCGATGGTTCCCATCTCATCCCTTACCTTTGAGCAAGCCCGGAGCGAGCCCCTTTCGAAGGAAAAGGGAGAATGCAGGGCTGAAGCAGGATATCTCCTCCCGCCTCTCGACGAGGAATCCTTGTTTGAGGAGGGAGTCGAGGTAATGGGCGCTCGAGAGCTCAGGTACCCTGCCCTTCGAAATGGCGAGGAGAGGCTTGTACGCCTCGGGGAGGAGGAGACCCATGATCTCCTCGAAGTAGGGTTCCGCAATGGGGTAGAGGATCCGTTCCAGCCCTGGATCGTCCAGGCATTCCGGGGCATTCTCGGAGGCGAGCCGCTCTCCCGCCTTTTTCAGGAGGTACGGAGAGCCGCCGCACCAGCTGGTCACCCGTTCCGCAAGCTCTTCCCCGAGACCGGTGACCCGTGTGAAGAGAGCCCGGGCGTCCTCGGGCAGGAGCATGCCGAGATGCAGGTTCGTGAAGATGTTGAAGAAGGGAGATTCCTGGACGTCTTTGACCGCGCACAGCTTCTGCAGCTCGAGAATCGAGGTCGTCACGTAGGCCAGGTTGTAGTTGTTGGCCATGGAGCGCAGGAAAGAGAAGAACTCGAGGCGAAAGAACGTGTTCGTCGTGATGAAGTGAAAGTCATCGAGGAACACGATCACGCGTCTGCCTGCCTCGTGGAGCGCGTCGATTCTCCTGCGCACCACTTCGTAGCGGTTGGCGCCGTCCCCTCCTGAGGCCGGGAGGAGGTCCATCAGCACCGCCAAAAAGGAATCCGTGTCCCGGTAGGTCTCACGCTTCGCGGACATCCGCAGGAACATGAAACGATCGCCCTCCGGAAGGGAGCGAATCCTGCCGTCATCAGAGATGCAGGCGAGGAGCGACGTCTTGCCGCTCCTCTTTCCGCCGATGACGGCGACCGACTGGGGTCTATCGGCGGCGATCCGCGAAAAAATGCGGCGCACCAGCCCGGCATGTCCGATGAACTCGGCTGGATCGCGAACTGGCTCTTCGGGATCGATCATTCGCGCCCCCCGTCAGAACGAATAGAGCATGTAGATGGTGATGTTCGCGAACACGACACGCCCCACACCGATGAAGGGGATCTCGGTATATGCCGGAGGCGAGGCGGGGGCCTGGCTGCCGAAGACCAGATCTGCCCGCAGGAGCTCCGCGCTGCCAGCGAAACCGATGCCTGAGCGTGTGACGTATTCCATCCTCCCGCCGAAGGCCAGGGAGTGAGAATAGGTGGAGAGGTTGTCGAGGCCGAATATGTAGTAGAGGAAAATCCCCGTAGCTATCTTTTCCACCCGGAACGAAGGTGACCACAACAGTCCTATCTGGCCGCGGATGGAATTCCAGATGGGAGTCTGGAGTGGAAACCGCAGCTGGGCGTCCAGGCTGAATACATCGGTGAGGTTGAAGGCGTAGAAGATCCCCGGCTCAAGCAGTGAGATGTTCTGGAAAACCGTAGGCTCCAGCACGACCGCCCCGAAGACCCCGACGGCGCTCCTCTTCGCCATCCGCGAAAACTGGGCAAGATAAGCGGATCTCACTTTCGTGAACGTGTTGATCACGAAGAACGGCACTTCGGCCGGATCCCCGATGTCCAGGTCAAGGTCGAGCACGATCGCTTTTCTCAGGAGGTTAGCGATTTCATCGGCATAGCCTTCATCGCGAAAGGTGTAGGAGATAAGGGCATCGAGGCGGTACAGGCGCGCAATGATCCCCGGCGGATAGGAGGCCGGTTGCGCCTCGTATTCCCTCAGGATCGGCCCGACAAGCTCCCGGCAGCCCTCGTAGCTGCCCGCTGCATAAAGATCCTGCGCTTTCTTCAGCGTCTCCTCGGCCGCCTTGGCCATGGAGGGCAATCGCTCCTGCGCGAATGCGGGAAGTATTCCAAGCACGGCGGCAAGGACAAACGCTGCGCGGGCGAAAGCGGCACGATAGTGCGCTCGCTGGCCTCTCATTTCAAGACCTCCCTGATCGTCAGGGTATCTCCCTCCTTCAGGTCGACGGTGATGGTCTTGTTCACCTTCAGGGCCTCGTTGATGATCGTGAGGGTGTGGCGCCCGGCCCGAACGGGATAGCTCTTCGCATAGGGCGTATCGAGGATGTATGCGCCGTCGAGTGAGAGCCGGGCCGTGGGGCGCACATCGAAGAGGAGCCAGCTCCGCGCCTCTTCCAGGGTCACAGCGTGGGTGACCTCTTTTCCTGGCTCGACGGCAACCTCGAAGGATTTTTGTTTGAAACCCTCCATCGTCAGGTTGATCTCATGCTCGCCTGCCGGGATTCTCTCGGCGAAAGGAGTTTGCTTCCCCGTTTCCGCGCTGTCGATCAGGACCTCGGCACCCGAGGGCCGGGTCGTGATGATCAGGATGCCCTGTGCCTGTTCCACGACTGCCTGGGCGGGCGCTTGGACGGGGCTTGCCGCTGGGCTCTCCGGCACGGCCGGGGCCGCAACGGTCTTCTCGGTCATCGGGGCCGGCTCGGGCTTGGCAGCTTCCGATTGCATCTGCGGCTTCTCCGCCGGGAACCTCAGGCTGAAGTCGCGCCTCTCGGGGGACACCTCGACCCGGAGCGTCACCTTTTCCCCGCTGGGCAGGGAAGCGGAAATGGCGTGTTCCCCGGCCTTCATCGACGCCACCACGATCAACTTCGGATCCCCCTGCCCCTCGCTCGTCAGGGGCTGCTGGCCGTCGACGGAGAGCCGGAACGGACCGCGGTTTGCTTTGAAAGTGACTCTGCTCACCGCCTGCTCGAGGGGAGGGGAAGCGAGAGCGCCGATGGGCGATGGACCAACCCCGCCGGCAGCGTTTTCCACCCGGGGAAGTATGAAGAGCCATGAGAGGACACCGACAGCGATCACGGCGGCCGCGATCGAGCCGGCGACCAGGAGGGTCCTGCTGCCTTTTCGGAACTCGAGGCCGGCTTCCTTGGCAGCCTTCCAGATGGAGTGCTCCCGCCGGATCCATCGCCGGAAGAGGTCCATCTTGAAGCGATAGGTCTCAGCGTCGCTCTTCTCCAGAAACTCCCGGTGGTAGGAATCCTCGAGAAGGACGTTCACCCTCTGGCTCTTGAAGGGGAGGACGATCCTGTTGGCCCGGATGAAACGGAGGATCGACCGGCCGTCGGACCATTCCTCGGGATCGACGAGCCGGCCGGCGAGTGCGGCCAGGATGATGTGGTCCCACTCGCTCATGCTGTTCCAGGAATAGATCATCTGAGGCAGCGGATTGTCCACGATTTCCCGGACAATGCGCTCCAGCTCCGCCTGCCCAGGCTCGCTTTTCTCTGCCTCGATGAGCAGGTCGGTCATGTTCTGGCAGATCACCTGGGTGTAGAAGGGCTGGCCGCTGGTGAGGCGATAGATGGCTCCCATCACCTCCTCGGTGTAGAAGACCGAGTCACGCAGGGGCTCCGCGATGAGGCGGAAGGTGTCCTTGCGGGAGAGATACGAAATCTTGCGGTAGATGGATTTCCCCAGCAGGAATTTCCATACCTCGACCTTCCTGTCCTCGAGATTCGTAGAGCCGGTGAAAACGAAGGAGACGCGGAACGGGCTCTCCAGGATTCCCGCCAGGTAATGGACGGCGGACTCGCTCAGGCTGCCGTCCCTGATCTTCGCTTCCACCAGCTCGTAC
>JBEKTX010000065.1:0-14898 GCA_049515615.1 Spirochaetia bacterium | reverse complement strand
GGGCGGGAAGCCCCAGGATCCGTTCGGAGCGATTCTCGGGACACATGTAGTAGAAGACGATCCCGGCAATCGCGAACATGAGCATGATCTCGATGTTCCAGCCCACCATGGTGCGAAGTGCGGTGTCCCCGGGGGCGGTCCAGAACGCCGAGCGGCCCGAGAGGACCAGCACCCAGCCGTTCCACGTCTCGTTGAAGAAGTCCATCCCGAAGAGGGTCAGCCCCGCCAGGATCGGGTCCCAGTTCCCGCTGGAGCGCGCCTTGCGCATCTCCGCCGCGTAGATGTACAGCACGATGGCCAGGAGCGGGATTACGTACCACTTCAGCATCGAGAAGTCGCGCAGGTGCTCGAGGGCTCGAACAGAGGCGTTTGTCATACGTTCTCCTTTCGGGGTGTGTGGCGGGACTCGGGGCACGACAGCCGTAGTCTTGGAAAGTGCCTTCGCACCCTCTCGGGATCGCGAGTGATGAGCACGAGGCCGGACACGGCCGCGTGCGCTCCAATGAAGAAGTCCGGCAGCGGAGCTGTCTTCAGCCCGCCTTTCCTCCGGTAGGACACGTACGCCTTCCCCGCGAGAAAAAGTGCTTCCCGGGGTATTTCACTCCAGGTGAGCCCGCTCTCATTGATCGCCTCCTCCAGGTCCTCGATGCGCGAGAAGCGAATCGAGATCTCCGAGTAGATCACCGGGCTTATGAACACGGTCCCCTGGGAGCACGCTTTCTCCAGGCGGCCGGTCGACCACTCGCCCCAGACGGGGTCCGCGGTAAAGATATCAAGAAGCACGGAAGAATCGACCAGGTAGCCAGGCATCAATCCCGCCGTGTCAGACGGAGGATTTCGTCCGTGGACATGCGGACATCCCCGAGACCGACAAGCTTTCGGATCGGGGATTCGGACCTCTTTACCACCTTGACGACGATCTTCCCGTCTTCCTCGACAAAGTCCACCTCCGCGTGAGAGTCGATCCTGAATTTGCGCCGGAGCTCCTGTGGAATCGTCACCTGACCTTTGCTGGTTACCTTCATGGTATTACTCTTACAGTAATACTACCCCCAACCAGTCATACAATCAACAATCGCCCCCCTGGCCTTCTACCGATGGCTCGTGTAGCGAAGCTGTCGGACCGCTTCCCGCAAGACGCGCTGATCGGCCTCGCTCAGGGGTGGTCCGTCGGCTGCGGCGACGTTTGACTCGACCTGGGCCACGCTGCTGGCCCCGGCCGCTACGACGGTCACCGCGGGATGGCCCAGCGCGAATCGAATGGCCGTTTGCGCCATGCCCTTGTCAGACCCGGAGATCGCCCGAAGGGCCTCCTGGGCGGCTTCTACCTCCGAGGCAGCCAGGTCCAAGTACTCCGCTGCCGGCTTTCCTGCTGGAGGCTTGCCCGCTAGAAGGCCGCCGGCAACTGCCCCCCGCACCAGGATGCCGATCCCGGCGCGTCTGGCGGCTTCCAGGATCTCCTCCTCGGGCCTGCGGTCGAGCACGCTGTACTGGACCATCTCCGACGAGATGGCAGCGACCCCGCTCTCGGCCATGGCCGCGTAGCGGCGCACCACGTTCGGCCGGATGGAAGAGATTCCCCAAGCGCGAATGGTGCCGTCCTTCAGGAGGCGCTCGAACGCCCTTACCGTCTCTTCTACCGGGTCGTCGATGGTCCCTCCGTGAAGTTGGTAGAGGTCGATGTAGTCCGTCCTGAGCCGGCGCAGGCTCTCACGGACCGCATGCAGGATGTACTTCTCCGTGGGATCCCAGTCCAACCCCGAGCCGTCGGGACGCCGCCGGTTTCCCACCTTGGTCGCGATCACCACCTTGTCGCGGACGCCATGAAGCGTCTCTCCAACGAGCTCCTCGTTGACGCCGTGGTCATACAGGTCCGCGGTGTCGAACAGCGTCACCCCGAGATCGAGGGCCCGGCGGAGGATGCGCTCTGCCCGGGACTTGTCCAGTCCCAGGGACATGCACCCAAGGCCCACCACGGACACCTCGATGCCGGCCCTTTCCAGCCTGCGATAGGTCATGAAATCCCCTCGCCGGGTTCAGCCAGTGCAAGGAATTGAGAGAGGATGCGTTCGGTGATGCCCCAAATCGGACCCTTGGGAGACGGGAAGGCAGGCAATTCCCGCGTACCGTCCCTGGCTTCCCAGCGCACCGTAGCCGAGCGCCCGCTTCTCCTGAGCGCCGCAAGGGGCATCCAGAAAGCTTCCTCGACCTCTTGCGGCTGAGGGCGGGGGATCGCTCCCGGCGGTGCGAGGGCGACGAACGGTGTCACGGTGATCGAAGGAATGCGGGCGCTCAGGGGACGGACCGTTGGCAACCTGCCGAGCACTCTGCCGCCTTGTCGTGCGTCGATTCCCACTTCTTCCGCGGCTTCGCGCATGGCAAGGTCCAGCAGCGTGGCGTCCCACTCCTCCGCCCGACCGCCGGGAAATGCCAGATGCCCCGACCATGGATCCCCGGCCTGCACCGCACGCTTGATGAAAAGGATCTCGGCGGAATCGCCCCCTGCATCGGTGCCGGCGTCCCCATCTGCCTGACGCAAGAGGAGCGTGACCGCCGCGCAGGTCACGCCCCCTTCCGCGGCCGGCACCTTCGCCAGATCGATGGGGTCGAGCCGCGCAGCTACGCGTTGAAGGAACTCTTCGAATGAGGAATTGAGGGCCACATGCGCTCCGTCGGGCTGATCTTTGCTTAATATACGTGGGATCAGCGCCCAGGGCGAATACGGGCAGCGTCTATGCCGCCAGCGCCCGCAGGTGACCCAAAGCGGCGTACTGCAGAATAGGCTCGTCCCTTGTCAGCAGCACGGCTCCCAGTTCTCGAGCCGTTGCCACGATGAGTCGGTCAGCCGGATCTCCGTGGAACGCGCCGGGAAGCCGGGAGCTGCGAACGCAGATAGAAGGCGTAAGGGGCATCAAGGACAGCCCGGGCAGGCCGAAGGCGTGCTCCACCCACTCCTCGCACGGGATGTCGAAGCGGAGCCTTCCCCTTGCCTCCAGCATGCCGACCTCCCAGGCGGAGATGACGCTGACCCGCAAGAACGACTCTTCTCCAGCCCGCTCCATGAGCCGCACGGCCTCGGGGCTGACACCTGCTCGTCCTTCCATCAGCCATACCCAGACGTGAGTGTCCAGGAGAACCGGTCTATTCACGCTCCGCTCCCCATTCCTCGCCCGTCGGGCTCACGATATCGCCTTCCTCCACTACGTGCCCCGCGAAGCAGCCGAACAGACTCCGCGGTTTCTCCTCCTCAAGCGGGACGAGCCGAGCCACGGGTTTGCCGCGTTTCGTGATGATGATGACCTGATGGGTCCGGCTCACCTGGTCTATCAGAGAAAGACAGTGGGCTTTGAACTGCCCTGCTGGTATCGCCTTCCCCTCGCCCTTTATGACCATGGACATATGACCATGGTATCAACCTCACCATCTATTGTCAACCTTCCGGGTTTGCGAAAGAAAGGCCTGTCGTGGTACAAGGATCACAGAGGCCGCTGAGTGTCAGAGCTGGATGTCCGCATCGCCGCCTTCGCGTGGCTCCGCGAGAAGGGAGCTGCCAACGGCGGAGTCCTCCCGGGCACCGAGCTCAACGAAGGATTCGTCTACCAGGGTCGCCGTATCACGCTGAAGGGCGCTGCGGGCATCTGGTTCCCGCAGGGATTCACGCTTCCCCTCTCGATCACCACTGCCCTCAACGGCCCCTACCGCCTGGACGACATCGCTGAAGACGGGCTCCTGACCTATGACTACCGAGGGGATGACCCGAACCATCGCGACAACCGTGGCCTCCGGGAAGCCAGCCGGACTCGAACACCTTTGGTCTATTTCAGGGAGGTGCACGAGCACCATTACCAGGCCATCTGGCCTGTGATCATCCTGGAAGACCACCCTGAGTCACTCTGCGTCATGGCTGCAATGGACCCTGCTTATGCCGACTTGCGGCCCGAAGCGGACCCTGCGGCAGTCGCCCTTTCCCCCCTGGATCTTCGCCGCTATGCCTGGGCCGAAACCCGGCAGCGCCTCCACCAGGGAGCCTTTCGAGACATCGTCATAAACGCGTACGGTTGCCGATGCACGGTATGTCGCCTGGGACATACCCAGCTGTTGGACGCCGCGCACATCATTCCCGACAACGATATGAGAGGCACTCCGATCGTCCAGAATGGTCTCTCCCTCTGCAAGATCCACCACGCCGCCTACGATACCGACATTCTTGGAATCAGCCCGGACTACGAAGTGCACATAAGCAGAAAGGTACTTGAAGAGCGCGACGGTCCGATGCTCCGGCATGGACTCCAGGAGCTGAACGGCACGCGAATCATCCTGCCCGCCCGGGCAGCCGACCGCCCTGATCCGGATCGCCTTGCTCGCCGCTTCGAAAAGTGGCAGCAGGCGAGCTAGAAATCCTTTCCCGTCCGAGGCCAGACGCCTCATCCACCATGTCCCCAAGCCCTTCACACTTGTCCAGCCGAGCGCTGCACATTTCTGCCACGCGGCATCCCGTGTTGAAATATGCTCGTACCGCTGAAAGGTTCAGGCTCAGGTGGTTGCTCTCGAGGTAACGCACGAAGTCGGCGATGTGGCCGGAATAGTTGTCGCGGATAGACAGAAACCTGGAGAGGAGGAGATCCTCGGACAGGGGATTGCTCAGCGAGCTCAGGCGTCACCTCCACCACGGAAGTACGGCCGCGCCCAGTTCTCTATTTCCAAGCCTTCGACCCGTTTGAACTCACTTTCGTTGTTGGTGACCATTGTCAGGTTGCGGGAGCGAGCTTGAGCGGCAAGGAGCATGTCCATCGATCCGATAGGGTTTCCCATCTTGTCCAAACCTGACCTTATGATTCCGTAGAACGTAGCCGCGATTTGGTCAAATTCCAGAATGCTGAAAGGCAGCAAGAACTCCATCAAAGCAGCCCTATTCCGTTCCGGGAACTTGCTTCGGGCCACTCCATATTCGAGTTCCGCGATCGTGATTGTGGATATGGCAATATCCTCCGGCCGCCTGGCTCGTATCCGCTTGACGACAGACGGCGGCTTCTTGTTGATGATGTAGATACAGGTGTTCGTATCCAGCAGGTAGGTCACTTCAATCGGCTTCGCTCTTGCAGTTGGCCCTGATCGCGTCCGCCGGCAAAGATGTCGTCGGAAAACTTATCCAAGCTATCAATCAGCGGTTGCCAAGGATCACCATCTTTGGGAATGAGAATGACAACGTTGCTCATTTTCTTCACATAGACTTCACTGCCGGGAAAGGAGTATTGCTTGGGCAGACGAACGGCTTGGCTGCGTCCGTTCTTGAAGATCTTCGCAGTGTCCATCTGACCTCCGATATATACCGGAATATATACCGCCAGTATCCAAATGTCAAAGGACCGAAGAGGGGCGTGCCCCGCCCGAGGGACCATGATTGGAGGCCGTGCAGCCGCATCCCTTTCGCGGGGGCAATAACTCAGTGCATCGACCTTGAGCCTTTTCCTTCATGGTGAATCATCAACCCGAAGGCTCAGGTGGTCGACTTCCTTCCGCGATAGTTGGCCGTTTCCGCCACTAGCCGCAACGACTTGGCGCGCGCCCATCGTCAAACACGCGCTCACCGTCGAGAGGGATAACGCGCTATTGTGCCCCGTGCTCTACGGGCTGCAGTTGCTCTATTTCGGCGTAGTGCTTACTTTGCATCGCATTCCAGAGATCCCAATCGAGTTGGAGTCCAAGCCAGAACTCCGCGGACATCCCCAGCACCTTGCCCAGCCTCAGGGCAGTATCAGGAGTCACCCCCCGTCTTCCCTTGACAATCTCGTTCAGGCGAGGGAATGAAACGCCGAGTCTCGCGGCGAAATCAGATTGCGTGATCCTCATAGGCTTCAAGAACTCCTCAAGCAGCATCTCCCCCGGGTGCGTGGGAGCGCGGCTCTTGGGCAGTCTGCTCTTCAAGGTCTTGCCCATCGACAGTTGACGAACCGCGCGTCCCACGGGTGATCTAGTGGTAGTCCGCAATTTCGACCTCATGTGCTTCTCCATTTTCCCAACGAAAGCAAATCCGGAACCGATTGTTGATACGAATACTCAGCTGACCCTTCCGATCGCCCTTCAGTTTCTCCAATCGGTTGCCTGGCGGGACTGAAAGGTCATTCAGGTCCATTGCCCGGTTGATCAGGTCAAGCTTTCGCCTGGCGATCGACCAAAGGCCCTTTGGGCACCTCTTTGTGGCACTCGCCGAGACCATGCCGTCATAGATGTCCTCAGTTCCTTTGTCACCGAACGACTTTATCACGCATCACGTTATACAATATACGCCTTCGAATTGCATGCGTCGACACGTTCTCCTGTCGGGGTGTATGGACGCTGCGCATGCTAGTTTCCTATTACCTGTAAACTATTATGTTCCCAAATTGGGAAATATTTACTTGACAACTGGCTGGGAACAGTTTATTCTCTTCTCCAAGTGAGAGTGATCGCGCGGAGCAGGCTGGAGCTCTTCTGGAAGAAGTACCGGGACAGCGAGCAGCAGCTCAGATCCTGGTATCATGAAGCGACGCGAGCAACCTGGCAGACTCCGCAGCACATCAAGGCTCAGTATCGCAGCGCGAGCATTCTCAAAGGGCGACGAGTCGTTTTCAACATTTGCGGGAACAAGTACCGGCTCGTCTGCGAGGCTTTGTTCGGCCAAGGCATCCTGTTTATCAAGTTCATCGGAACACATAAACAGTACGACGCCATAAACGCGGAGACCTACGATGAGACAACTGAAGGTAATAAAGACAGAAGCTGAGTATTCAGCGGCTCTTGAGCGCTTCGAAGCTCTCCTCGGTGCTCAGCCGGGCCAACCCGAGTACGATGAGAGGGATGTCCTGGCCGTGCTCATTGAGCGTTACGAGGATGAGCATTTCCCAATCGATATGCCCGATCCTGTGGAAGCTATAAAGTTCCGCATGGAGCAGTCGGGACTTTCGCAGAAGGATCTGGTTCCCTATCTCGGTTCGCGTTCCAAGGTCTCAGAGGTGCTCTCCGGCAAACGTGCGCTCACACTCGCCATGATCCGTTCGCTCAACAAGCACATCGGAATTCCGGCTGAGGTGCTCATCAGAGAGCCCCAGGAGCTTCTTCCAAAAGGCCTGGCCGACATGAATTTTGCCAGGTTCCCTGTACGGGAGATGGAGAAAAACGGCGCTTTTCGAGGCTTCAGTGCTTGGCAAGGTGATATTGGAGAGAAGGCCGAGGAAGCAATCCGTTGGCTCATTGGCCGTGTTGGGGGATTCCCCGCGGTGCCGCAGTTTGCTCTGCGCAAAAACGATGGAATGCGGCTGAATGCCAAACTCAATCGCTACGCGTTGCTCGGCTGGGGTCTCCAAGCGCTCCAGGAGGCCTCCGAAATCAGTACTCCTCGCCGGTTCAGCGCTGATACCCTCTCCGAAAGGTTCATCGAAACACTTGTCTCCTTAAGTGTTCTGGACGATGGTCCGCGTCACGCCCGCGACTACCTCAACAAGGCAGGATTGGTCATGATTGCCCTGCAACACCTTGCGCATACCTACCTCGACGGAGCCGTGTTTCTCAGACAAGGTGCAAGCCCTGTCATCGCCCTGACGCTGCGCTATGATCGGCTGGACAATTTCTGGTTCGTGCTGCTCCACGAGCTTGGACACCTCAAGCTCGGACACCTGTCGGCCGAAATCTCCTGGATAGCAGACGATCTCGATCTGACAGACTCGGATTCTTCTCAGGAACGCGATGCTGACGATTTTGCCGTAAAAGCGCTCCTGCCAGAAGACTTCGACCTGGACAAACGAGAAGCGCTATCCGCGGCAGAAGTCGTTGACTATGCCCATGCCCACGGCGTTCATCCCGCAGTTGTAGCGGGCCGCATCCAGCACGCAAGGAAGGATTTCCGGACATTCGCTAATCTCGTCGGGCGGGGCGAGGTGCGCAGACATTTTTGAACCGCGCTTGTACCTCCACGATGCCCGGGCCGATCCTGCCGAAGAAGTTGGGCGTGCCCCGCCCGAGGGGTAACGATTGCAGGCCGTGCAGCACCGCCCATATCTCCCTCGGGCGGGTCGCGTGCTCCGCTCACGCTCTGTACACAGGTCGCAAATGCTGTTGCACCGCTTGTCTCTTATCAAAGCAATCTCTCGTTTACAAACGTCATCCCGCCGAGGCTTGGCGCGCGCCTCCCCAGGGCTGTGCCGAGCGAAAGCCGACTGATGACTCGATGCGTTGCCTTTGGAGCCTCCCGATCCGCATGCTATTGAGGTCATACATCGCTTTGAAGACGGCGGGATTCTCCGCAAGCTTGAGCAGGAGGCGATTCGCCGAATCAGGCAGGGCGCCCTGCTCATAGCTGTTCACCGTAAGTTCGCCAAATCCCAGGATTAGGCCAAAGGCTTTCTGACTTGCCCCGTACCGGGACCTGAGCGCGACCAGCTGCGCCGGAGTGGGCGAGTCATACATCCGGGCGTATGCTTCCCGGGCTGCGTCCAGGTTTCGGTCCAGTTGGCCGGCAGCCTCGAACTGCTCGCCACATTGACTACAGCGATAAGCTTGCGCGTTGAACCGGACCTCCCTGCCTTTGATCGTGACGATCTCTTCCCGTTCGATGAGCACGACATGCCGGACCCTTTCGCACTGCGGGCATTGCCGTCTCTCACTCATACGTTCCCTCTTCGTGAAGCGACAGAACAACACAGGCGTCTCCCCGCTTCTCGGTCAATATCTTAAGCTTGATATAGAGCCTCTTCTCGCCATACGGATAGAAGAACAGCATCACATTCCCGCCGGAACCATCGTGGTCATCCTTCGGACCCCACTGGTAGTGCTCGGGACCCAAACGCGAGAGAATGTCAACGACGTCCTCTTCATTCAATCCCTCTGCGAGCATGAACTCTCGCGTCTTCCGGCGATTCCGAGGTTGAAAGACCACCCTCCCTTCCGGCAGGAGCAGCTTGAGACGTTTGATGAACATCGCCGCTGCGAATGGTCTACTCACAATAGTGTACCACCACTTTCGGTATTATTCAATACCAGTTATTGATTGCAGGATCCTGCGGATTTCTCCCCCGTGAGCCGGCCATTACCATACGAAGGGAGGCCAACGGCCGATTGCTGTTTGCCACTCCTAGTCGCTGTAGTGCTACGGGCGGCTCAAGAACAAGAACCGGCTGCCTGCCCCCTGGGAAGTCATCGCGCGCCTGCGTTACGAGTCGCCGTTGCCCTCTCGGGAGATCGGAAGCAAGCGGGGGGCAAGCCCACCTTACTGATGCTCTGAGGAAAGAACTCGACCAATGAGAACCTTGACGGACGCAAAGGCAACCACCATTTTTTGTGCGCCGCGAAAAGGCCTGCATTGCGGCTGATTTCTAGAAAAGTGGGCTCTTCTTTCTAGCATGGGCGTGCCCCGCCCGACGGCAAAGGAGCCGCGCCCTCATGAGCGCGGCCCGCGACAGCCCTCGGGCGGGTCGCGTGCTGCGGGGGTTCCGTCCTCGCTTCGCTCGGACCGCTCTGCGTCCCTCCGCCCGCTCACACTCCACGCGGCTATCATCAGCTGTTCGTTCACTTCACGAATAGCAGCACCAATATATTTATTTATCGAATAAAGAATTAAATAGGAACTATGATGCTGAACAATTCTTTCGATTTTGCTATTGACATTGTCAGGAAAAATATCTACTATTGCTGACATAGGGAGTCCACATGAGCGACGGACCTCACCGAAGCTTGCCAATGTCGCGCGCCTGGAAAAAGGTTGCGATGTACGCCGACAAAAAGGCATTTGATGTGGCTGAGATTCGCCAAGCCATCGAAGCCGCAATCGCATCGGACAGTGCAGCCATGGGTGGAGGTTTGCCTGCACGGATTGCCGAAATTCTTGTCAGCCAGCAGATTGCGCTATTCCCTACCGACAGAATCGAGCACCTCGAAAGCCTGCGCCCTTTGACAGCTGACTGCCCGATGGCCCAAGTGCTCATCGAGTATGCTGAGCAGGTGGCCGCGACGGGCCAGTTGGGAGGTGAAGCGTTCATCGACGCCGCGGCTGCCATGATGGAATCCTGGGCTATGCGGCGATCGCGACAAGTTGAGGAGCACTACTTCAGGAAGTCTTCAGTACAGAACGGACGTAGGATCCGGGAGCGTCTTGAAGCGGGGAGCAGAGCAGCTTCTTTCCGAAGACTAGCAGCTGGGCTCTTGGCCAACGGCGACAGCCCCAAAGCTTGGACGATTCACAAGCAAACCGGCCTTGATGAAGGAGTGCAGATATGATCAGTGGCACCAAGCATCCCTTCCGGGTCGAAGTAGTCGAAGAAGGCGGACGCGGCAGACGCGGTTGGCTCAGGTGCGCAATTGAGAAGATGGTTGAGTTCGACACCGCGCGGATGGAATCGTACTTCTTTGAAACTTGGCAACCCGTTCTGTATGACGCTTTGCTTGTTGCGTCTGCGGTTGAGTTCTGCGACAGGACCATACCGCGACCTATTCATCAGTGGGGCCGTTTGTTCGAACTCTCCCTCCCCGTTCACGACCCCGAGCGCTGGGCCACTCAGCAGGTGTCAGAGTCCCTGCATTCGGCTCTTGACTTCCTTACTGGGGACCGATGGAGCGTTTCGTTCAGGCCCCGTGCGAAGCCGGAATCCAAGCCACGTCAGGGGATGTTCCGTCTGGGATCAGATGTTACGTCGGTTATTCCCTTTAGTGACGGCATAGACTCTTGTGCCGTAGCTGGGATCCTAGAAGAAAAGCTTGGCCGCAGTCTCGTGAAGGTGCGCCTTGGAAGCCTTGGATCGCACGGCCCCGAACGTCTGCACGCCTTCACTTCCGTGCCCTACAGAGTCAACCCAGGCATCCATCCCTTCGTAGAAACGAGCGCCCGGTCCCGAGGGTTCAAGTTCGCGCTAGTAGCTGGGATCGCGGCCTATTTGGCCAAAGCCGACGAGATTATCGTACCCGAAAGCGGACAAGGAGCTCTAGGCCCGTCTCTTGTACCAGTTGGGCAGGTCTATGAAGACTACCGCAGCCACCCTCTATTCGCCATTCGCATGGAAAGACTCCTTCGGTCACTCCTGGGGTGGAGAGGGCGGTATGTATTTCCGCAGCTTTGGCTAACCAAGGGCGAGACAATTGCTGAGTTTATGAAGACTACAGACAATGCGGGGCCGCTTTTGGCGCAAACCCGTTCGTGCTGGCAGCAGAGCAGGCAGTCGAGCGTTGCCGGGAAGCGCCGTCAGTGCGGCATCTGCGCGGCATGCATGCTCAGGAGGATGAGCATGCATGCCACAAATGTCGGTGAACCTATTAGCACCTACGTATGGGAAGACCTGTCCACCGTAACGTTCGAATCAGGAGCTGCAACGGGCTTCGAGAAACGCCGCGTGACCAGAGCTATGCGAGAATATGCGATCGCGGGGACTCTGCATCTCGACCAACTTGCCAGACTCCGGAACGCCCGTTCGAGCGAGAAGATCCTCGATCTCAGTGCATTTCAGATATCCAGGGCGTGCGAGCTGACGGCGGCAGAAGTTCGTGCCCGACTCGACCGCATGCTTGCGCGTCATGCGGCAGAGTGGGAAAACTTCCTGAACTATCTTGGGCCGGACTCCTTTGTCGCCCGATGGACTGACAAGGTGACGCAATGAGTGACTTTGGTACGATTGATTCTATGGAGATTGCTAAGCGGCTACGACTAGCTCGAGAGGCCGCGGGATTCAGGCAGTCTGACGCCGCAGACAGAATCGGCGTTGCCCGGACCACAATCGTTGCAATTGAGGCGGGACAACGGCGAATTCTTTCCTCCGAGTTGACCAAGCTAGCGCGTCTCTATGGAACCACTGCAAACGGGCTTCTTCGTCGCGAGGCTGTCCATGTAGATCTGGCGCCTCGATTCCGTAAGCTTACCCGCAGCAGCGACGGCGCAGTGCAGGAGGCTGTCCGTTTGCTCTGTCAGGTCGCGAGCGCAGAGACAGAGCTTGAGAATCTTCTGGGCATTTCTCGTGCCCGAAACTATCCTCCTGAACGCCCAATTCTGCCCGGCGACGTCCAAGCCCAAGCCGAGCAGGACGCGGTTGAACTCAGGCAGCGCCTCGGGCTCGGAAATGCCCCAGTCTCCGATCTAATTTCTCTGCTCGAACTCGAATTCGGAGTGCGCATTTACATTCTCAGACTAGACCCAAGGGTATCTGGCCTCTATGCCTACGACGAAGCTCTCGGCCCGTGTATCCTTCTTAACGCGAGCCATCCGAGAAGCCGCAGAGTGCAATCAGCCGCCCATGAATGCGGTCATTTCGTGTCGACGCGCCGCAGCCCGGAGATACTTCGGACGGACAGTGAGGAGAGCTCGAGAGAAGAGCGTTACGCCGCTTCATTTGGCAGGGCATTCCTGATGCCCGCGCGCGCAGTGAAGCACAAGTTCCAGGAAGTGACCGCAGGTGCGCACCTTTTGAGCCGAAAACATGTGATCGTACTGGCTCACTTCTTCGGAGTGTCACGAGAGGCTGCGGTCAGGAGGCTAGAGGAGTTGGGACTTGTAAAGGCAGGCACGTGGGACTGGTTTCAGGAGAACGGCGGGATCACTGATCAGCAGGAGAGGCAGGTACTTGGGGACCTGGCGACGGCCAGGGCCGGCGAGCTTGAAGGAGATCGAGCAACGAACCTGCGGCTCAACCTGCTTGCTGCCGAGGCTCACAAGCAGGAGCTGTTAAGCGAGGGGCAACTCTCACTTCTCATGTGCATCGATCGCGTTGAGCTGCGCTCGATTCTGGATAGTCTCGAGATTGATGAGGATGGGACGAGTGCAGTCCGAGAGTTGCCTCACCGACCCTAAGGCAGTAATCGTAATCGACGCCAGCGTCGCGATCAATCTGAACGCGACCGGCATCCCTTCGGCAATCTTGGGGGCCATCCCCAACCGAGTCTGCGTCGTCGACACAATTCTCGAGGAACTATATCGGGGGAAGCAGCGTGGTAGGCAAGATGCCGACCTACTTCGAAAGCTTATATCGTCGGGCCAGGTAGGAGTTGTCCGGCTTGGGGACGAGGGGACCCGCCGGTTTCACGAAATGGTGATCTGTCCAGCCATTGACACGCTGGACGACGGTGAGTCCGCAACGATCGCATGGGCTGTAGAATGCGGCGCCGTCGCGTTAGTCGATGAGCGCAAGGCCATCCGCCTTTGCCGTAAGCTCCACCCGAGCCTGCGGATTGGATGCTCCCTGGACCTCTTCATGCACTCAGCCTTACAGAGGTCGCTGGGGCGCGAACGTCTAGCGCAAGCGGTCTTGGACGCGCTCCGCCTTGCTAGGATGAGGGTTCAGACCGAACATCTCGACTGGGTGCTAAGCCTGATTGGCAGGGACCACGCTGCAGGTTGCCTCAGCTTACCCAGCAGCGTCAGACATCTTTCCGGACCGATAGTCGAGTGAATGCTATGATTTGATAGCGAGTTCCTGCTTAGGTGTGAGCACCTTGCTGCTCAGCGCTTTTTGCTTTTACATATTGAATATTGCCGCAATCGCAGCGGAGAATAATCGGCTCGAACCGATTGGGAAGCGCTTGGCAAAAGCTCTGGCATCCTTCGCAGTAAAGACTGCGCACGAGCGCGACGGTGTTTTGAGCGATTTCAGCGATAGTCTGCTTTGGGAATTCCCGGGCAAACTGGTTTTCGTGCCCGGCAAGTGCATTTCTGACTGACGGAAGGTCATTCACTTGATCTACGAGTCTTGCTGCTCCGCCTAGATCGCTACCGATTATCTTTGCAATCTTCTTTATCGTCTTCGCGAATGCATCCCATATGTCAGCCATTGTGTATTGCTCACCGTATTTTGCTGGAACAGCAAGGCTAAATGCGTATCTACATTCGGACAGCCACTCGTCCATTAACGCCATGACTTCCATGGCTATCTGCTTTGGCGATTGATCAGGTATGGACAACTCTACGTTCCGTATCGCGGTCCGGTATTCTCCAATTCGCGGGCCTGTCTCGAGAGACCAAGAGCTGATGCTGAGCTTTTTCATTCCTGGAAGCATTCTTGCACACCAGTGAGCAAAGAGGCCATTATGAGTAAATATAAGGATCTGATGATCGCTAAAGCGCTCTTTGAGAAGGCCAATGAACCGCCTGGCGTGCGCCAAATCGATTGATAGCACTACGTCATCCAATACCATGAGCTTTGCATCACCTTTGCGATCGGCTCGAAACCTTCGCAGGGCTAGAAAGACGCATATGCCGACTGTGTCTAGATGACCATCCGAATAGACCCAATTAGGATCGGGCACCGGCCTACCAGCGAAAACTCCCTGAACAAATGCCGTTCCTTTTCCGTGACGCTGTACTTTGATTGATGGTGCCCCTGTCGCTTCGCTTGTGTCAGCGTTTGGATGAATATATTTGTAGAACTCCACAACTGTTTCAGAAATGGTGTCCAGTATCTCCTTTGCGACGTCCTGTCTAGCGTGCCGTATAGCTTCGGCGATAGTAGTGGCGAGCGCACTTCTTTTCTCGAGTATTGAATGCCTCTCCTCGTCCTGCGTCAGAGAAGCACGCTTCCTCTCCAACTCCTCGACCATGTTCGCAAAGACGGCCAACTCTCCGGAAGCTGAAGTGGGCGGAAGCTTTGAAAGCGTCTCCGAAGTCTTTCTGCTGGCCTCTTCCGCCACGCTTCTCATCCAACCCTGGATCTCGACTATACCTATAGACAGGATGAAAGCCAGCAGTTGCTCATTCGTAGTCTTGTCTTCAATGCCCTCGAGGAGCTCAAATCCCTTGGGCTTGCCAAGAGGTCGACGCAGTCCTCCAACCTCAGACAGTCCGAGACAACTTAGAATATGTCGAGAGAGTACCTCAAACTCCAAAACGGCTTTCTTCCAGCTAGAGAGTGCGACGTCTAGGTTCGCCTTTGCCTCTCGAAACGACCGCAGATC
>JBEKTX010000064.1:0-15002 GCA_049515615.1 Spirochaetia bacterium | reverse complement strand
AAGCTCCTCGCCGCAGGTTCGAATCGAGAATACATTCACGATACGGAAGTGTCAAGCGTTCGCTTGATGGCGTTGCGTCAGTTCAGGATGCCCTCGCCCCGACCCAGGCGGTATTTCCCCGATCCTATAAGGAACACGACGAGCGCGGTCAGGAAGTAGAACGCCTCCGCTTCCAACCCCCATGCCCCGGTTCGTTGGATGACGAAAACGTTGCGGTGCGCTTCGAGAAGGACTGCCATGATCATGTTGAAGACAACGACGAGTGACGAAATTCGCGTCCACAAGCCGAATATGATGAAGATCGGCGCGATGACTTCCCCCGCGTAGACGCCATACGCCACGAACGCCGGCAGATGGAACGCGTTCAACGCTCCGCCAAGGAACGCCACGCCGCGGAAAATCTTGGATATCCCGTGAAAGAG
Organism: Spirochaetia bacterium; assembly: GCA_049515615.1. Classification (GTDB taxonomy): domain Bacteria; phylum Spirochaetota; class Spirochaetia; order SZUA-6; family Fen-1364; genus Fen-1364. The sequence continues at coordinate 14,580 of JBEKTX010000064.1, read as the reverse complement.
GATGAGCCCGGCGGTTGTCAGCCGGAGGATCAGTTTTCCAGTGTCTTCCATTTCGTATCTCTCAGGGAGAATATACGAAAAAACCCCGAGGCTGGACTCGGGGTATCCACCTTGCCCGGAGGGTCAGGCTGCAGCACGGCGCGGTTATGGGCAACGCAGACTTCAGGACCGCGCCAATGAACTGAACTGCGGCGTGCTCACGCGTCATAGTGCCCCGAAGAAACGTCCATTCCCTGACCCGTCCAGTTGGTGTGGAAGAATTGCCCTCGGGGCCTGTCCATACGTTCATATGTGTGGGCGCCGAAATAGTCCCGCTGCGCCTGCAGGAGGTTGGCGGGCAGGTTCGCCGTTCTGTACCCGTCATAGAAGCAGAGCGCCGTGGAAAGCGCGGGAATGGGGATCCCATGCTCGAATGCGGCGGCCAAGGTGCGGCGCCATGAATCCTGGCAGCGGGAAATGACGTCCTTGAAATAGGGATCCAGAAGGAGATTCGACAGCTCACGATTTCTGTCAAACGCATCCTTGATCTTTCCGAGAAAAACGCTGCGGATGATGCATCCGCCGCGCCACATCAGCGCGATTCCGCCGTAGTTCAGGTCCCAATTGTATTCCTTCGCCGCTTCACGCAGGAGCATGTAGCCTTGCGCATAGGAGACGATCTTCGATGCCAGAACCGCCTGCCGCAAGTCTTCGATCAACAGTTCCGCCTTTCCTTTGATCCGGACCGGGGGTCCTTTCAGGACGGCGGAGACGCTCACACGCTCATCCTTCATGGCGGAGAGACATCGGGCGAACACTGCCTCGCCGATCAGCGTGACAGGCATTCCCAGGTCGAGTGCCGAGACGCTCGTCCACTTCCCGGTTCCCTTCTGGCCGGCGGCGTCGAGGATTTTCTCCACCAGCGGCTGGCCGTCGTCGTCTTTATGGGAAAGGATATCGCTGGTGATCTGGATCAGGTAGCTGTCCAGCTCGCCGCGGTTCCATTCGGCGAATACCTCGTGCATGTCTGGTGCGCTCATGCCCAGCCCGTCCCTCATGAACTGGTAGGCTTCGCAGATAAGCTGCATGTCACCGTATTCGATGCCGTTGTGGACCATTTTCACGAAATGCCCGGCCCCATCCTCCCCCACCCAGTCGACGCAGGGCACCCCGTCGGTTTTCGCGGCAATTGCCTGGAAAATTTCCTTCACCAGCGGCCATGCCCTCGGATCTCCCCCCGGCATGAGGGAAGGTCCGTGGCGCGCCCCCTCTTCCCCACCGGAGACCCCGGTGCCGATGAAGAGCAGGCCTTTCTCTGCGAGGGACCGGGCCCTCCTGATCGTGTCCGGGAAATGCGAGTTGCCTCCATCGATGATGCAGTCCCCGGGGTCCAGGTGCGGCAGGAGCTGCGCAATAGTCTGATCGACGGGGTCCCCGGCCTTCACGAGGAGCATCACCCGTCGCGGCCTTTTCAGGCCCGCGGTGAGCTCCTCCAGGCTGTGCGCCCCCCGGATGTTCGATCGCCCATGGGCCGCGTCACGAAGAAACTCGTCCACGGTCGCGACAGTACGGTTGAAGACGATAACCGAGTACCCATGGTCGTTGATATTGAGGACCAGGTTCTGGCCCATGACCGCGAGCCCGATCAACCCAAAATCCGCGAGTTGCTCCATCATGAGTCCCTTCCTCAGTGAAAGCGTGCACGCGCCGCCCAGAGGCCTGTCGCGGGATTCGACACGTAGAAAACGCGCTCTCCGCCCGCACAATCGTTCCACCCCTCCCGGAGGACGCGAGGATCATAACGCGCGCTCATCGCCGCAAGATCCCCGTAACGGAATCCCGCCTTTTCCACATCGTCTCGCGTGAGGCCCGCCGGGCAATAGGTGATCGTGAACCGCTCCTCCGATGAGCCGTGAATCAGGTGGGCCGCCACGCTCAGGTTTTCCTGCAGATCCCGGTTTTCCTCGACCAGCTCCCGTATCCGCGGCGTGGTGAAATAGCCGTACTTGCGGATGAGGGCATCGATGCCAGGGTCCTCGCCGAACCGACCCACGCCCGGGGCCAGCACGATGAGCTCCCCGTCGTCCGCAATGGCCATACGTGTGCGATAGATGGACTTGTTTCCCAGCCACGTGCTCTTGAACTCTCCGGAGTCAAGGAAGACGACCACCTTCTGAAGCGGCTCGTCGAGGAGCTGAACATTCACCTCCCGGGCGAGGGCCGCGGCCTGCGTGAAGACCTCCCGGTCATCACCGACGAACAGTCCCTTGAGGGCGAGGTTCCCATCAGGCTCACGGCCCACCACGGTGAGAATATGGACAATTGGGAGGTGGGAAGCGAATTGCGCGGCCGCGCGGTCAAGGACCGCCCGCACGGGAGTCTCGGCGCGTCCCATCATCCGCTCCATGCCGTAGACGGCGCCGAGATAGTGGCTCTTGTTGATGGCCTCCGCCCCGCCGGCCCCGATGAAGATGTTCTTCATGTGGCCCGCCATCCCCACGACCTCGTGGGGAACCACCTGCCCGATCGAGAGGATCAGGTCGTGGCCGCCCCGGGCAATCAGTCGGTCGACCTGGGCCGGCCAGTCAAAGGAGAGGGCGCCCTCGGAGACCCCTTGGATAAAACCGGCCGGCACGCGGCCGAGGGTTTCCAGGTCCTGCCTCCATCGGTGCACTCGGAACAGATCCCGCGGCATACGGCCGAACATCTCCCGCTTTTCCCCGTCGGTCATTTCGAAATGGGTTCCGGTGGCGGGGAGCACGTCCGTGAGCGCGGCCCCGTAGTGCTCCCAGGCGAGCTCGGTAATACGTCCCGCATGCGAATGGAACCGGGTAAAATCGGGCGGCACCGCGAGCACGCGCCGGCGGGGTCCCATCGCGCGCAGCGCGTGGAAAAGTCCCTCCTTGAGTTGATTGTCCGGAATCGATTCGAGTTTCGATCCGCGCGCGTAGAAGATCACGGCGGGAAAAAGGATATACAACTTCGGCCGCTTGAAATAGTATCTGCTCCACATGAGCTACACGGAGGAAATGTTCGGACTCACCGGGAAAACCATCGCAATCACCGGCGCGGGCGGGGTCATCGCGGGAGCGATGGCCGAGGCCCTGCTGAAGGCCGGAGCAAATGTGAGCCTCTGGGCTCATCGGAAGCAGAGCGCGGAGGCGACCGCGGCCCGGCTCACCGCCTCCTGCGGCGCCCAATCCGCCTCCGGCAGTACGGCCGGCAGGCTTCTCGCGCTGGAGGCCGATGCCGCGGACCGGCCATCCGTGCGCGTTGCACTCGATGCAACCGAACACAGGTTCGGCACCGTGGACATCCTCATCAACTGCGCCGGCGGCAACAAAGGGAAATCCGCATTCCTCGAAATGGACGTGGCCCAGTTCGAGGAGGTGCTGCGGCTCAATCTCACTGCGGGTCTCGTTGTGCCGACCCAGGTTGTCGCCGCCCGCTGGATCGAGAGGAAATCCCGGGGCTGCATCATCAACCTCGCCTCGATGTCCTCCTTTATTCCCCTGTCGGGAGTCTGGGCATACGATGCGGCCAAGGCGGCCGTGCGCAACCTCACCATGGCCACCGCAAAAGAGTTCGCACCCTACGGGATCCGGGTGAACGCCCTGGCCCCGGGGTTTTTCATTGGCAATCAGAACAGGGCCCTGCTCATCGATCAGGCCACGGGCGAGCTCACCGAAAGGGGTCGCAAGATTATCGCCCACACCCCGTTCGGCCGATTCGGCGAGGTCAGCGAGCTGGCCGGCGCCCTGTTGTTCCTCGCCAGCGATGCGGCATCGGGATTCGTCACAGGCGTCACCCTCCCCGTGGACGGAGGTTATCTGGTGGACAACGTCTGAGAGGGTGGTGACGCGTTGGACAATGTCGCCCGTCTGGTCAAGGCTTCAGGGCTGGCGGGGGCTGGCAAGAGCCAGCTGGACGCATTCAAGGCCGCCGCAGAGCCCTGGATCGTGGGTGAGGGGCAGCGCATTTATCGCCGATCTCTCCGGCTGCAGGACGGGGTCCTGTATTTCATCTGCTCGGACGGAACGGAGAAGCACCTTTACCTTGTCGGCACGTCCCCCATCCGCACGGAGTTCAAGGGGAGCTCGGCGACGATCGGGGGCCTGCATCTGCATCAGGCAAAGCTGTCCACGGAAAACGCACGCGCCCTTCACGCTCGATTCCCTTTTTCGGCCCCCGTTTCACTGCGGCGGAGGACCACGACCATCGGATGCGGCGACCGGCTCGGTCTTGCGACACCCGGTCACATCCGGGCGCTGAAGGGCTTCGAAGCGGCACCGGTGCTCGCCCAGCAATCCGTCCGCGAGCTCACGCTGACCCGGCGGGATTTTCCGGGCGTCGTGCGGGACGCTTCGTTCCTGGTCTTCCAGGAAGGATACGAGGACGGCTACGGCGCCGACGGGGATCACCTGAAGAACATTCGGGACATCGATTCGGCCCTCGATGCGGGCATGCCGATGATCACCCTGGACCTCACAGAGGTCATGGCCGCTGAGCCCGCAGACTGGAGCGAAAGCCGCGTCGATGCCGCATTCCAGGGACTGGATGCCGGGCTGGCGGCGCGGGTGAGCAGTGAGTACGAAGGCCGACAGTTCGACCTGCCGGGCTGCGGGGTTGCCTTCACCGCGGTAGAGGCGCGCCGATGTGCGCTCATGTACGCCCGGGCTCTGGACTTCACCGCCGAGGTCGACCGACACCTAAGGGAGAGGCGCGGGTCGCAGTACGACCTGGAAGTCAGCATCGACGAGACCACTGCGCCGACGCTTCCGGCGCATCATCTGTTCATTGCGGCCGAGCTCCAGCGACGAGGGGTGGCCGTGACATCCATGGCCCCGCGTTTTATCGGGGAGTTCCAGAAGGGAATCGACTACATCGGGGACCTAGCGGAGTTCGAGAAGCAGTTCGCCGTCCACTGCGCCATTGCGCGGGCGCGGGGGGGCTACAAGATCTCGATCCACTCCGGAAGCGACAAGTTCTCCGTGTATCCTGCAATCGGACGGCACACCGGCATGAGGCTGCACCTGAAGACCGCCGGCATGAGCTGGCTCCAGGCGGTGCGCGTCGTTGCCCGGGCCAATCCCCCGCTCTTCCGGAAGATGCTCGCCCGCGCGATCTCCTGCTTCCCGGACGCGGCGAAGCTGTACCACGTCGCCGCGGATCCCGCCGCAATACCTTCAGCGGAGGGGGTGCCCGACGGCGAGCTGGAAAAATACCTGGACCCGAGGGACTCCCGCCAGCTCCTTCACATCACCTATGGCGGGCTTCTCGACGACCCCGGCATCCGCACGGAATTATCCGCAACCCTCGCGGCACACGAGGAGCTTCACTACTCGGCCGTGCAGGAGCACATGGAGAAGCATGTCAGGCTGCTCGAGGTGCCACGAAAACATGCGCGCGAGGAGAAACCATGAAAAGCTTTGCCGAGATCCTCGAGCACGCGCACAAGCGGGGAGCTGCCCGCAAAGGTCTGCGAGGCAAACCCCTTGCACTGCCCCCGTTGCGGTTCCCGGATGAAGGCCCTCACCATTATCACCGATCCCAGACTATTAATATCTTGAAAGAGCGTTATGGAGATGATATGCTCTCCAGGCTTTGTTTTCAGGAGACGCCATGAGGAAAACAAGAATCGGCACAACAATGATTTCGATATTTCTTCTTTTCTCCCTGCTGCCGCTTATTGTCATTTCGGCTGTCGCTTTGTCAAATATTTACAAAATCACTGCATTCACCACGCCCATAATAACCGCAGTATCATCCGCCGTTCTGATTTGGGTGCTCGGGGGGCTTTTTTTTGTCATCCGCGTCTCGCGCAGAATATCGCGCAGCTTCGGCCACGTCGTCGAGGACGTCAAGCGCATCAACAAGGGTGATCTCACCGCAGCGCAGGAAACCTCGTCCGTATCCGAAATGAACGAGATCATCAAGGAATATAATCTCGTTACCGACAAGTTCAACGATCTCATCGGCAATATTGACCAGTCTGCCGAAGAGTTCAAACATCTCATCAGTTCGGTTCATACGACGTCAGTCGAATCCGCCCGCATTGCTTCGAGCATCACATCCTCCGCCGAAGATGTCGCGAAAGGAGCGGCCCTTCAGGCCGAAGATGCGGCAAAAGTCTCTGTTATCACCACCGAATTTGTCCAGAAAATCGAGTCCGTATCCAATTCTGCCGAGGAAATGAAAACCAAGGCGGATATTGCCCTTGAAATGGCACGATTCGGCAAGACCAATATAGAAGAGCTCATGACGGCAAGCGAGATGACTGAAAAAAACATGCGGGATATCACCGTCCGCATGAATGACCTCGCAAATCTCGCAGAGGAGATCACTCAGATAACCTCAGCGATTTCAGATATCGCGACACAGACGAATCTGCTTTCCCTGAACGCGGCAATAGAAGCGGCGCGCGCGGGAGAATCCGGGAAAGGGTTTTCCGTTGTCGCGGATCAGATACGCAAACTTGCCGATGCGAGCCTCAATTCGAGCAAGGAGATCTCCGGCATTATCGGACGAATCCAGTCGCAGACCACGCGTACGACAGAAACAATCAAGGGAACGGTCGACACCCTGTCATCGCAGGTGTCTTCCGTTCATAAGACAAAAGACGCTTTCGTCAGCATCTCCGACGCACTGACAGTGCTTTTCAGACAGCTCCTCGAAGTGCACGACGGCATCGCGGGGATTGTGAAATTCAAGGAACCGCTTTCGAAATCCATTTCAGGGATTGCGGCGGTCGCCGAATCGGCTGTCGCATCAACTGAAGAGATATCATCCCTCCTGTATTCCCAGACGAACTCAGCCGAAATGATGGTAAGCCTGTCATCCGACTTTTCGGACATCGTAATGCGGCTTAATTCGCAGTTGCAGGGTTTTAATTTCGCGCATCATGAAATAGCAAGAACAAAATTCGCGGTCATTCCCTGCATCGATATTGTATTCTTCAACGAGACGTACACATTCGCGAAAGAGGCCGCGGCGAAGCTCGGTGTCGATTTGTTCTGCAAAGCCCCCCCGGAGTACGACGGAGTGCAGCAGGCGCAGATCATCGACGAAGTGGTGAAAAGCAACACGGACGGCATGGGTATCGGTCCCATTGACTCCCCTGAGGTGAGGCGCTCGCTTTCCGCCGCTATCGAAAAGGGCATGAAGATTATCTTCTTCGACACAGACCTCTCCGATATTCCGCGATTGAGTTTCATCGGAACCGATAATATCGAAGCGGGAAGGAAGCTCGGCGATCTGACTGTCAAGCTCTCCGGCGGGAAAGGGAAGGTGCTCTGCAGCACGTCGAACCAGACGACTCTCAATCTCAACGAACGCATCACCGGGTTGCAGGAGGTGATCGCCAGGAACAAGGGGATGCGCATCGTCGCAATCGACTCGCCGAACTCCCCTGATGTCGAGGTGCGGTGGCAATCGATCAGCAAATCGCTCCGGCAGCATCCGGAAATAGACTGCTTCGTGTGTGTCGAATCGATGGGATATTATTTTGCGGAACGAATCCGCCGGGAAATAAAAAGGGATATGATCATCATCGCGTTCGACAAAAGCGACGAATCGCTCGAATCGATCCGAAGGGGTCATGCCAATGCGATCATCGCCCAGAGGCAGGGCCTATGGGGAGAGCTTATTGTCCGCAGATTGTATGACACGATGCATGGAAAGAACCTGAAAGATTTTGAGGACACAGGCACCTACGAAATCAACAAACGGAATATTTCCGTCTTTCTCGAAAAGAAATAACCGTTGGAATCACCGGCTGTAGCCGCTTCATTCATCGGAATCTCTTTCGTGATTCCGTTTTTCGGGCGGCGTGCGGGACGCTCCGTTCGGCCAATCCCCCGCTGTTCCGGAAGATGCTCGCCCGCGCGATCTCCTGCTTCCCGGACGCGGCGAAGCTGTACCACGTCGCCGCGGATCCCGCCGCACTACCTTCGGCGAAGGGGGTGGGCCCGACGGCGAGCTGGAAGAATACCTGGACCCGAGGGACTCCCGCCAGCTCCTTCACATCACCTATGGCGGGCTTCTCGACGACCCCGGCATCCGCGCGGAATTATCCGCAACCCTCGCGGCCCACGAGGAACTTCACCACTCGGCCGTAGTATTGACGCCGCCCGTTCGCTGTAGTATGCTTGAGAATGGAGAGAGGACAGGTTCCTCCTCCACCACGTGAGTCCGTGTTCGAAGCTGCGGGTGCAGTCACTCGACCGGATTTCTTAAAAGCCGGCAATCGCCGGCTTTTATTATGCCGCCGGGGTTATGGTATACTCCCGCGAGGAGAATCCATGAACACCTTCGCACAGATCCTCGAGCAGGCGCGAAAGGCCGGCCCGGCGCGCTTCGTCGTGGCGCAGGCGGCTGACGGCACCATCCTCGAAGCCCTCGCGGAGGCCCGGACGGCGGGCTTTGCCGTGCCCGTGCTGGTGGGGCGCCGGCAGGAAATCGAGGAGGCGGCACGGGAACGCGCGCTCGATATCGCGGGCTGGCAGATCGTGGAGGCTGCGACCCCAGCGGAAGCCGCCGTCGAAGCGGTGCGCAGCGTTGCGCGCGGCGACGGGGACATCCTGGTCAAAGGGCTTCTCCAGAGCGCCGACCTTCTGCGCGCGGTGCTCTCCAAGTCGAACGGGCTCACCACAGGGCGCATCCTCTCGCATGTGGGGGTGTTCAAGTTTGCCGAGTCCGACCGCTTCTACTTCGTCACGGACGCGGCGCTCAGCATCGCCCCCGACTACCAGCAGAAGATCGACATCGTGCAGAACGCAGTGGACCTCGCGCACAAGCTGGGCATCGCGCAGCCCATCGTCGCGATCCTCTGTGCGATCGAGACGGTGAATCCCGAGATGCCGGCCACCGTGGATGCGGCCTCCCTGTCCAAGATGGCGGAGAGGGGCGCGATCAGGGGCGCACGGGTGGAAGGCCCGCTGGCTTTGGACAACGCGGTGAGCGTCGAGGCGGCGCGCCACAAGGGCATCGTGAGCGAGCTTGCGGGACGGGCCGACATTCTGGTTGCCCCGAACATCGAGGCTGCCAACATCCTCTACAAGGCGCTGATCTTCTTTGCAAAAGCCGAGGAAGCCGGGATCGTCATGGGCGCGCGGGCACCGTTTGTGCTCGCCTCACGCAGCGACTCGGTGCGCAACAAGCTCTACTCGATGGCCTTGGGCGTGCTGGCAAGGTAGCTTGCAGTTTGCATCCAGTTCCGACGCTACCCATCTCGCCGCGGTAGCCAGGGGTCACCACCATCGGCAAACTTCTCGGCGCCACGGTCATCATGAAAATCTACCTACTATGTGAACACTGGGGATTGAATTCTCCGCTCCCTATGAAACAATGATGGAGCAAGACTCGGCCTTGGCGACCTCTCGCCAATCGGAGAGGAATTGAGAATGTGGAATGACATGCAAAGCTCAGCTAACTGCGGTTTCTTCAGGGTCTCCGAAGCAACGCAAGCGAGGTAGGAGATGAAAAGTATCATAAAATGTGCACTTGCAGCCTTCGCAGTGGCGATCTTGCTTGGGGGGTGTGCCGCGCAGCGCGTATTGCCCGCAGCGGATCCCCGGCTGAGCGGTCTCGATGTTCAGGCAACGGCCGGAGGCCTCGGCCCCCTCAGCCCTGCTTTCTCAGAGAGCGCTTTCGACTACACAGTCGATGTCCAGAGCGATATCAAGGAAGTCACGGTTGTACCCATGACAAAGCACGGCGCGGCGGTCAGCGTGATCCTCAACGGCGAAACAGTCTCTCCGGGAGTGCCCCACGTGGTCAAGCTTGCAGTTGGAGACAATCCGGTGAGGATCAAGGTTAAGGATCTTGCTGATAGGCGTGCGGTGTACACGGTCACCGTCACGCGCGAGGACATCAGGCCTGTCGTGAACAGTTTCAAAAGAATGACTTTTCACGATCCCGCGACAGGTCTGACAATGGGCTATCGGCTTTTCGCGCCCGAGGGCTACGACCCGATGAAAAGCTACCCGCTGGTTCTCTTCCTCCACGGCGCCGGAGAATCCGGGAGCGACAACGAGCTGCAGCTGACGGCAAACCAGGGAGCGACAATATGGGCAAAGCCGCGAGAGCAGGCCAGGCACCCCTGTTTCGTGCTGGCTCCCCAGAACCCGAAAGATCCCAAGGCGACTTCGCCGGAAGATCCCGGGCGGATGGGATGGACGACGCTCCTGCGAAGGGGCTTTGCGGATCCATTCAAATCAGAGCTGGCTCTGGAGACGGCGTTCCGCATTCTGCAGCAGGTCATGGCCGACTACAGCATCGACAGGAAGCGCGTGTACGCGACCGGACTTTCCATGGGCTGTTTCGGCGTTTTCGCGATGAACGTCGACCATCCCGATGCATTCGCTGCAGTCGTGGGAATCTGTGGAGGGCTCGATCCGGCAAAGGCGCCCGTGCTCGCGAAAAAACCTATCTGGGTGTTCCACGCCGAGCAGGACCCGATCGTGAACGTCCGGTTCTCGCGGGAGACGGTCAGCGCCCTGCGGGAGGCCGACGGAAAGCCGCGGTATACGGAGTACGGCAGGGAAGTCTACTTCGCACCGGCCGCCCATTGGTCCTGGGTGCCCGCCTATGCAAGCAGAGAGATGAGGGATTGGCTCTTCGAACAGGCAAAATAGGAGGTGTCCGCACGCACAGTCGATGGAGCACGCGACGGCAATTGCCTCCGGGCAGCTGCCTATTCAATAGTTCGGAGAGCTAAGGGAAATGACTCGTACCAGAGCCCGCGCAACACGCTTGGTTGCCGCTCGCGGAAAGAAGGGCCCCGTTCCTCCAACCCGGTGAATAACTCACCCGCAAGGGCGAGCCGTTTCGTCCAACAGTTCAGCTCGAGGCGATCTCCCACAGCCGGGGCACGATGATCTGCATCGCCGCGTGCCAGTTGAGCCTCGCGGTAGAATCCTCGAAAGCGCCGTATGCGAGGCCGCGGTACAGAACGCGGTCGGTGAAGGCGGTCGCGATGGCCTCCGCATAATCCCCCGGTCCGGCTTTGGGAGGCAGCACGAAACCGCTCAGGCCGTCTCGCACGACGCTCGGTATGCCGCCGACCCCGGAAGCGACGCAGGGAAGGCCACGGGACGCCGCCTCGCAGAGGCAAATGCCGAAGCATTCCGCCGCGCTGGGCAGGATCATGAAGTCCGAGCCGCGAAGCAGCGCGTCGTAAGCGCCTTTCCCTTCCGCCGTCGACGTGTCCAGAATGCCCCAGTCTCTGACGTGGAATGAGGGTCCGAGACCGGGGAAATCGGGGACCCCGACCACGTCGAGCGCGGCGTCGATGCCGCGCCGGGCGAGCGCCTCCATCACTTCGAACACGAAGGGCAGCCTCTTCCTTCGCCAATCCCTGCCGACGAACAGCAACCTGCATGTCGCCCCGCCCCGGCGGTCGAGGGTCCCTTCCATCTGGTCGCGACCCATCGGCTCGTCCAGATTGGCGCCGAACGGTACGACGGTGGATTTTGCAGCGAGGAAGGGATACCCTTGCTGCGCAGTATCAAGAGCCCAGGGCGAAGAAAAGAAAAGGTGGGCACAGCGGTCAAGCGCAGCTTCCTCGGCGCGAAGCGCATCGGCGACGCTCTCACGGCAAATCGTGCGGTATTCTGGGTAGAACCCGTGGAGCGCGTGGAAGCTGCCATCGGTGTAGGCGACGCACGGACGACGGTCCCGCAGGAATGCAGGAAGCGGAAAGCTTCCGGGGAAAAAGATGAGGTCAGCATTCCGGGGAAGACGGGAATCCACCTCGCGACCGTAGGCCCTGAGGACAGAGGGGGCGCGGTCCAGGAGGTAGCTTCCCGTGCGGAGACGGCGGTGGAGGGCTTCCTTCACGCGCGGGATCGGCCCCGCGCGGCGACGCAGGCTGCCGATGAGATCCACCACGACGTCCTGCCGTTCCAATGCGCGGGAGATGAAGAAGGATGTGCCCGACCAGCTCGTTCGATCCGTGGCGTCGTACTGGGTCACAAAGGCCACTCGAAGCTTCATGAGCACATCACTATAGGCATTCCCGCGCACGGGGCGCAAGGCTGCCGCAAACGACAGGGGGTTTGTCGAATGAGAGGGAAATTGCTGGCTGCGTTGGTCGCTGCCGCGGCTGCGGCCGTGACGCCGCTTTCGGCGCAGACGCAGACGCCGCGCATTGAAGTCGAGCTCGGGCACACCGAGCCCGTACAGGCCGTGATCCCGAGCAGCAACGGGGCCTTCCTCGTGAGCGCCGGGGCTGACCGACGCATCAAGCTCTGGGAGCTCTCTGGATTCCGCGAGATCAGGTCCTTCGACTACCACAAGAGCACGATCCTCTCCATTGCCCTCTCCCCCGACGGGAGGATGCTGGCCTCCGCGGACGCGGATCGAAAGCTGTTCCTTCTGCGCGACTACGCCAGGGATCCCGCTCTCCGGCTTGCCACCAATGCCCAGGTGAAGGCGCTGTCCTTCACCAATGACGGACACCTGCTCGTTGCGCTGGACGCCGAAGGAATCGTGACCTGGTTCGACACGACGACGGGCACACCGGCGCGCAGCGTCAAGCTGTCGATGGGCAGCGATGCACAGGCCTTCAGCCTGAGTCGCGATGGATCCACGGCGTTGATCGGCCACGCGTCGGGGTCGCTCCAGGTCTACCAGCTCGGCCCTGCCGTGCGGGGCTCCTCCGTCTCGGTCAAAGCCGGAAAAATCCTGGGCGTCTGCCTCAGCCCGGATGGAGCGCTGGGGGCGTATGGCGACCAGGACGGGAACGTCGGCGTCTTCTCCCTCGGCCAGCAGCCGCGGCTCCGCGTCTCCCTCAAGAGCCGCGGCGGTGGCGCTGCCTGCGGCCTGGCCTTCAGCGACGACGCTTCGCTTTTCGCGACAACCGCCTGGGACAAGACCATCCAGGTCTGGGACCTCACAACGCAGCGGCGTCTCTGGACGGACACCTACGACACGATCCCCTACTGTCCCGCTTTCTCCGCGGACGGCAAGCAGCTCTACTGCGGCACCGCAAATCTCTACACACGGGAGGATTCTGCTCCCGGCCTGCTCTTCACGGGTTTCAGGAACGAGATCCTCTGCTACGACGTCGCGTCCAAGACGATCGTTCGGAAATTCTCAGGACAGAATTTTCCTCCCGTCTGCGCCCGCTTCTTCTCCGATTCGCGGCGGATCGCCATCACGGGAAGCGATCTCACCGTGAAGATATGGGATCTGTCGCGGGGCGAGATTGTGAAGGTCATGTCAGGGCATACGGACGAGATCAGGAGCCTCGTCATCTACCCCGACGATTCCGCAATCGCCACCTGCTCGTGGGACGGCACCGTGCGCATCTGGAGCTGCGCAACGGGCAAGCAGATCCGAGAGCTGGAGACGGGGAAGGCCATGATGAACGAGCTTGCCCTCGCGCCCGACGGTTCACTCCTGGTTGCGGGGGACGCAAAGGGCCGCATCCGCGTCTGGAACGCGAAAACAGGCGACCTGCGGCAGGAAATCCAGGCGCACGGGAGCTTCATTTACTCGATCTGCTTTTCGCCGGACGGCACATCCTTTGCCAGCGCGTGCCAGGACGCGACGGTCAAGGTGTGGGAGGCCTCGAGCGGAGAGCTCCTCCGCTCGATCGATACGGGCGGCATGGGTGCGCGCAAAGTCCGCATATCGGGCGACAGCACGACCCTGTACGTCGCCTGCGAAGAAAAGGCGCTCCACGCGTACGACATGCGTACCGGCAACGAGAAATGGTTGAGCACCGAGGTGGGCGACGGGGTCAACGGCCTCATGGAGACAAGGGACGGAAAAACCGTGCTCGTTGCGGACGGGGCGGGCCTTGTGACCCGCATCGACGCCCTCAACGGCAGGAAGCTCGGCGATGTTGCCGACTTTCAGAGCACGGTCTTCAGCATCGAGCCCGACCGCACGGGACAATTCGCCGTGACGGCAGGCCGCGATGCGACGTTCCGCATCATCGACCTTCGATCCTTGTCATTGCTCGTAAGCGGAATGTCCTCCAAGGACGGCGAGGATTCCCTCTTGTGGACCCCCGATGGCTACTTCGACGGCACCGACTGGGCCATGCGAAACCTCGTCTACGTTGTCGACGGGATGAAGACTTATTCCATCGACCGATTCTACGAGCGGTTCCACCGGCCTGATATCGTCATCGCCCGCCTGAAAGGGCTGGATACGGGGTCCATGGGGCAGGAGAACCTCACGCGAGGCTTCGCCGTTCCGCCGGATATTGCCATTTCCCTCAAGACCAAAGCGGGCAGGTTTCTGCCGATGCTGGCAGCGTTTACCCCGGCATCGGACTGGCTGGTGGAAGACGGCTACCTCACGGTCCGGGTGAGCGCGCGGGACACCGGCGGCGGAATCGACGGCATCCGGCTCTATGTCTCCGGCAAGGCGGTGGGACTGGAATTGGGCGGCCTCGCCCCGACCGCGGGGGAGAGCGTGACACGGGAGTTCAACGTGCCCCTGGCCTCGGGAGAGAATTTGCTGCGAGCAGTGGGTTTCAGCCGCGACCGTACGGAAAGCGCGCCCGTCGAGGTGAAGGTGACCTACGATCCGCACTCCTCGACCCGGCCGGCCCTCTATATCCTGGCGGCCGGAGCGGACACGTACAGG
>JBEKTX010000063.1:0-27156 GCA_049515615.1 Spirochaetia bacterium | reverse complement strand
TGAAAAAGGTCCGCTGATGGTCCGCCCGCGCCCGTTCCTCCGCATCCCGACCGCTGCGGCCATGGTCCTGCTTTCCCTCGCTTCCTGTGCCACCGTGCCGCGGCGCACTCCCTCAGAATGGCTGGGCGTCCTGCCCATGGATGCGACCATGTATGTCTCTTTCTCCGTCACGGGTTCCGCGGATTTGATTCGAAAGGCGTTGAAGGATGCAGGTCCGGATTTTCAGGATGTGGGTTCATTGATGGACCGCACGAAGCGCCTTGTCGGCGCGGTGACGTTGAAGCAGGGTACACCCGCGCGGTTCGACGTCGCAGCGCTGGGCGGCTATCCCTCGGGCATCATCGGGATGCGGTTGGGCGGCAACAAGGAATGGAAAGAGATCGCGAGCCCCTCCGGCAAATACTGGCAGTGGAGCAAAGCCGGCTTGCAGATGGGGATCCCCAACAACGGCATTCTGCTCGCCTCCAATGGAGGGATCGAGCGTCTGCTTTCGCGCTGGGCGGCTCCCATTGCCCTGACAATACCGCCCGACGCCGCGCAGGACATGCTCGGCTCCGACTTTGTCCTGTACATGCCTGAGCTGCCGGGGAACCTCACCGAAAGCGCGGCGCAGAAGGGCTTGAGCCTCCCCATCCAGGAAGTCTGGATGAACGCAGTGAAGGGGAAGGACGGCTACGAGCTTTCCGGCACGGTGAATACGGGCTCGGAGAAGGAGGCGAAGGTCCTGGCGCTTGCCCTCCGGCTGGGCCTCGTGGCGTGGATGCGCTCCCAGAGCGTGGTGGATTTCGCGGAGCGTCTGAAGCCCGTCACGGTAAGCCCCGTCGGCATGCAGGTAAAGCTTGCCGGATTGCACGTGACCGATGTCGAGATCATTCCGCTGTTCCTCTCCTTCGTGAAGGGACTGAACGCGCCCCCTGCGCCGGCGCCTGATCAAGCTCCCCCGCAGAGCGCCCCGGGCGCGCCGGAGTCCGAATGAGCGCCGGACCTACGGTTGTTCTTGATTACGGAGCAGGCAACCTCACGAGCGTGGAGAATGCTCTCCGGCATCTCGGTGCGCGGTTCAGGACCACGAATGACCCGGCAGAGCTTGCCGATGCGGAAGGGGCGATATTCCCCGGCGTGGGCGAGGCGGCTGCCTCCATGGCGGTGCTCCACAAGACCGGCCTCGGCGAGGGTTTGCGGTCCTTCCTTGCCTCCGGAAGGAAAGTGCTGGGGATCTGCATCGGCTGCCAGGTCATCTTCGACCGCTCCGAGGAGCGTGACACGACGTGCCTGGGCCTCGTGCCCGGCGCGGTCCGCAGGTTTTCCTCCGGCGCCGGGCTGAAAGTCCCCCACATGGGGTGGAATTCGGTGCACTTCACGAGGCAGCACCCCGTCTTCGCGGGGATTCCCCAGGACACGAGCTTCTACTTCGTTCACTCCTACTACCCCGATCCCATGGACCGTGGGGTAATCGCCGCAGTCACCGAATACGGCATCGCGTTTCCCTCCTGCATCGCACGGGGAAACCTCGTTGCGTTCCAGTGTCACGTCGAGAAGTCCGGTCCCTTCGGTCTGAAGCTTCTCAGCAACTTCCTTTCCTGGGATGGAAAGTGGGCGGATGTTCCGGCACGGGCGGCTGCACATGCTTGAAAAGAGGCTGATTGTCTGCCTCGATGTGAAGGACGGGCGCACAACGAAGGGCATCCGCTTCAAGGGGAACGTGGACGTGGGAGACCCTGTGGCAATGGCAAAAGCCTACTACGAACAGGGGGTCGACGAGCTGGTATTCTACGACATCACGGCTTCCGCCGAGCGCCGCGCCATCCGCATCGACACGGTGCGCCGCGTCGCGGAGAACGTCTTCATCCCCTTCTCCGTCGGTGGAGGCATCTCCACCGTGGAGGAGATGCGCGAGGTGCTCCTCGCCGGCGCGGAAAAGGTGAGCGTGAACTCCGCTGCGGTGCGGAATCCGGCAATTATCGCGGGGGGGGCCGCCCTCTACGGAAGCCAGTGCATCGTGCTTGGCATGGACGTTGCGAGGGATCAGGGGATGTCCTCGGGGTACGAAGTCGTGATCGACGGCGGCAGGGCACGCACCGGCCTGGATTGCCTCGAGTGGGCGCGGAAAGCGGAGTCTCTCGGCGCCGGCGAGATCGTGCTCAACTCAATCGACGCGGACGGGACCCGGGACGGCTATGAGTTGACCGTGACCGCCCTCGTTTCACGATCTGTGGGCATTCCGGTCGTGGCCTCCGGCGGCGCGGGGAAGCCCGAGCACCTGGTGTCGGTATTCAAGGACGCCGGGGCGGATGCAGCCCTCATCGCCTCCATGGTGCATTACGGGGAATGGACCGTCGGAAGCATCAAAGACCACCTGATCCGGAGCGGGATTCCAGTCCGGGCCACGTGATTTCGGATCCGTGACGAGGCTCCGTTTCGCCGTTGGCGAAAGACCCTGTTGCCATGAGAGCGGGTTGTCGCTATATTAGAAAAAATCGAAGAGCCACACCCGGGCTGGAGCACGGGGAGGGTTGTGCAGCTTTTCAGGGGAGTCAGGAGTTTCACGTATGCCCACATATCAGTATAAGTGCACGAAATGCGGTCATACCTTCGAGGCTTTCCAGAGCATCATGGACAAGCCGCTCTCGAGGTGCCCCGTGTGCAAGAGCGCGGTTCGCCGCGTGATCAACGGCGGGTTGGGCGTCATCTTCAAGGGAAGCGGCTTTTACTCCACTGACAACAAGAGGGGCTCGGTGCTCGCGGGGGGCAACGGCAGCTCGAAGGACAAGGACAAGGCACCGGAGAAGCCAAAGCAATCCACGACCGACACCGCTGCCGCAAAGGAAAAAGCACCGGCGACCTGAGCTTGGCCCGCATGCGCGGCCCCTTCTCGCCGGCTCCTGCGGCAATCTCTCAGAGCACAGCAGCCTCGGTGTTCTTCATCGCTTCCCTGAGCAGCGGCTCAATCTCCAGACGCTCATAAGAGCGCTTCATTTTATCCACCTCGGGGTGAATGAGCGGGTGCTCGGGGGCAAAAAGGGCGCAGCAGTCCGCATACGGCCTGTTCGAGATCTCGAAAGTTCCGATCTTCTCCGCGATGGCGATGATCTCCTCCTTGTTCATGCCGACGAGGGGCCGGAACACCGGCTGCTCAGCATAGACCCCGGTGAATGCCATGCTCTCCACCGTCTGGCTGGCGACCTGGCCGAGGCTCTCTCCCGTCACGAGACACATCGCCCCGGTTTCCTCTGCCATGAGCGCGGAAAAGCGCATCATGCACGCCCGCAGGAGAAGAGTGATCTCCTCGTCCTTGGATGTCTCTTTGATGCGCGCGAGCACTGGTGTGAAGGGGACAACATGCAGGGCGATGCCCGGCATCCATGCCGCGAGCGTGCGGGCAAGTGCTTCCACCTTTTCCCGCGCCTTTTCCGAGGTGAAGGGAGCCGAGTGGAAGTAGACGGCATCGAGCGCCATTCCACGCTTGGCCATCATCCAGCCCGCAACGGGCGAATCGATCCCGCCCGAGAGGAGGAGGAGACCTCGGCCCGAGCTTCCGCCGGGCAGCCCATACGGTCCACGCGTGGATGGGCCGTAGAGGTACGCATGCTCGCGGATTTCTACAGAGAGGATCCAGTCGGGCGCGTGCACATCCACGCGTAATCCGGGAATTCGGGCAAGGAGGAGATCACCGATCCGGCAGGCGATCTCGTAGGAAGTGAGGGGGAACGTCTTCTCGGCCCGCCGCACCTCCGCTTTGAATTTCATGCCCATGCCCGCGGACACGTAGGATTCGGCAAGCGCGGCGGCCGCCCTCTCGATTTCGGAGATCTCGGTTTTCACTCGCACTGCTTCGCAGAAAGAAACGATGCCGAATGTGCGCTGCAGGGCGCCGGCTACCGCGTCACGGTCGGCACCGCGGCATCGCACGAATACCCTGTGGAAAGTCTCGTGGACGTCGAACGGGAGCTCGGGGAGCTTCGCGTGTATCGAATCCTTCAAGCGCCGCACGAAGGCGCCCCTGTTCCGCTTCTTCAGGGCGATCTCGCCGTACTTCACCAGGAACAGTATCTCGCTCACGCGCTGCGTCCACGGGAAATTGAAAGCAGGGGCGGGATGGCCTCCCGCATCGCCGAGAGAAAGCCTTGCACGTGCTGCCGCGTTGTCGATGGCCCTGTGGAAATCCTGATTGCACAACGCGCTGTCTCCGGCGGGATACCCATACTCTCCGGCACGCGGGTCCTGTCCTTCTTCTTCGAGGAACAGGCGGCCCCGGCGGAGATGCAGTATCCCCGCTCCTCCGCGGTCCTCACCACGACCTCTGCCGGCAGCGGGGGGAACGCTGCATTGATGATGTACGGCGACCAGCCATCCGTGCCGTCCGCATCGCGCACGACGGGAATAGTCCAGGCCCCCGGGATCTCCCGCAGCCCCTCGATGAGAACACGCGCATTCTCTCGGGCGTGGGAGAGATTCTCCCCCATCATGCGGAATCGAGCTTCGGCAGCGACTGCCATTGCGCAGATCCCGGGCAGGTTTTCGGTGCCGGGCCTTCGGCCTGATTCCTGGCCCCCTCCAATGGAAAGGAATTGAGGCGTCGTTCCCGACCTGAGATACAGGGAGCCCACTCCGCGGGGACCACCGATCTTGTGGCCGCTGAAAGAAGCGGCATCGACGTCAAGGCTGCGCAGCGAAAAGGGAATTTTCCCCAGAGCCTGCACGGCATCGGTGTGAATGAGGATTTTTCGCCCCCTGTGCCTCGAGGACTCCCGGACCTCCCGGGCGATCGCTCCTACGTCCTGCACAGCTCCCGTTTCATTGTTGACCAGCATGACGGACACGAGCACCGTGTGCTCGTCCGTCGCCTCAGCCACCTCATGGGGATCCACGGTCCCGTTCGGGCGGGAACGAACGAACGTGCAGGAGATGCCGTGTCCCTGGAGGATGCGCGCCTGCTCGTACACCGATGAATGCTCCAGCTCCGTCGTGACGATGGCTGCCTTCTGTCTCTCAACGCCGCCGAGCCGGTGCCTGTCCAGAACAGAGAGAAGGAGCGAGCAGTTGGATTCTGTCCCGCCCGAGGTGAAGACGATCTCGCCGGCCTCGACACCGAGTAACGAGGCGAGCCGTCCCCGCGCCTCGGCGAGCTTCTCCTCCGCTTGCCTGCCCGCCGAGTGCAGAGATGAAGGGTTGGCAAAGAAGCGAAGTGAGACGTCCCGTGCTTCATCCAATGCGGAAGGTTCCGGGGGAGCAGAGGCAGCCCAGTCCAGGTAGATCATGTCCTCGGGACGCATCCTTGAAACGATTGGCTCCTCCCGGTAGAATCCCCTGGAAAATACAGAAGACCATGGAAAAAAACAAGGTTACGTCGAAGACCATCTCCTCCGCGGGCATTCCACGCATTGCCCGGACGCTCAAGGTGTGCGGCCACCCCGTCCGCCTGAAGCTCCTGCGCGCCATTGAAAACAGCGAGCCCTGCGTGTCCGACCTCTGGCGGTGCGTCGGGGAGCCCCAGCCCGTCGTCTCCCAGCACCTGGCCGTGTTGAAGCGTGAGAAGATCGTGGCCTCCCGCATTGAAGGAAACAGGCGGATCTACTCCGTGACGGATCCATGGGTAAAGGAGCTGATCGGGAGGTTGCCCTAGGTCCCATGCACGAATGGGCTCTCGCCGATGCCGTGATCGAAGCGACATCCTCCGCGCTTGCAGGAAGAAATCCGACCTGCCTGCGCGCCGTGACGGTCACGGTCGGGGAGCTGCAGGCCATCGACCACGAGATCTTCCGTTTCGCCCTGAACACGCTCCTGGAGGAACGTCCTTTCCGCACCGCCGTCTACAAACTCGAGACCGAGCCTGCCCGATTTCTCTGCGGGGCTTGTGAGCGAGAGTGGTCCCTCGCGGAGACGCGGGACCTCGACGACCAGACGAGGGAAGCCATTCATTTTCTTCCGGAAGCGGCGCACGCCTTCGTCCGCTGCCCCTCCTGTAAGAGCCCCGATTACCGCGTGAAGCAAGGCAGGGGAGTGAGCATTGCCAGTATTTCCCTGGATACCTCCGAAAGCTGCGCATGATTGATCCTCGGGGCACCGTCGTGCAGAGGCGCCTTTCCGGGATCGGCCGGATAGCAGCTTTCTGCTCCGCCAAGGGCGGGGTGGGGAAAACGCTGTGTACGACTGTCGCCGGTCTCGTGCTGTCGGAACAGGGGAAAAAGGTCGGCATCCTCGATCTCGATTTCCAGGGAAGCTCCGCCCACGTCTTCCTCGGGGTCCCGCCGCGTTTCCCTGAAGAAGAGAAGGGTCTTCTCCCGCTCTTCGTGACAGAGGGTCTTTGCCTGATGAGCGCGGCGGCCTTCGCGGGAAACCGGGCGCTCGCGCTGAGGGGTCCCGAGGTGTCCGATGCGATCCTCGAGCTTCTCGCTGTGACACAGTGGGGACGGCTGGACTTTCTCCTGATCGACATGCCTCCGGGGATCGGGGAGGAAGTGCTCGACCTCGGTCGGCTTATTCCGCGGATGGAGGCGCTGGTTGTCTCCACTCCGTCCACCGCATCCATCGCCGTCGTGGCGAGGCTCCTTGCGTTCCTGGCGGAAATGCGGATCGTCGTTGCCGGCGTCATTGCGAACATGGTGCAGGGAGACTCGGCATCGGTCCAGGCAATGTGCAGCAAGTTCCAGGTCCCGTTTGCAGGCGAGGTTGCTTTCGATGCGGGAATCGAGGATGCCCTGGGCGCTCCCGGGCGCCTCGCCGGCTCCGGCACGGCAACCGCATTGCGTGCAGCGCTTCACGCCGTTGATCTGGTGCAGGAAAGACGGAGACGACAGTGAGCATTTTCGAGATCACCATGCTGGTGTGCTTTGGCGCCGCATGGCCCGTTTCCATCTACAAGTCCCTGAAGACGCGGGCCGTCGCCGGTAAGAGCCTTTTTTTCCTGATCATCGTCCTTGTGGGCTACGCGGCGGGAGTCCTGCACAAGCTCATTTTCCACTACGACCTGGTGATTTTCCTGTACCTGCTGAACGCCGTGATGGTGAGCGTGGACATCGTGCTCTACCTGCGCAATCGGCTCTACCACGTCCGAATGAGCCTGGCGGACGCGGGGCAGCCGGACGACAGAGAGGAGGCAGCCCGATGAAAACCTTGATCGCCTACCGCAGCAAGTACGGCACCGCGGCGGGCTGCGCGCGCGTCCTCGCTGAAAAGATCGGGGCCGGGACCGTCCTCGCCGACCTTGCCGACGCGCGGGACGTGGACGTGCAGGAGTACGAGGTGGTCCTGATCGGCGGGTCGATCTATGCGGGAAAGCTCCAGAGAAAGGTCGTTTCCTTCTGCGAGAAAAACCGCAGCGCGCTCCTCCAGCGCAAGGTGGGCATTTTTCTCTGCTGCCTCTACCAGGGCGAAGAGGCGCTGATGCAATTGCAATCCGCCTTTCCCGACTGGCTGCTCGCGCATGCATTCGCCCGGGTCCTGCCCGGCGGCGAGGTCCACTACGACAGGCTCACATTCCTTGATCGCCTGCTGGTGCGCAGCCTGCCGCATCGTACGGGCCAATTTTCCCGCATGCGGCCCGAAGCGCTGGACGAGCTTGCCGCGGCGGTGGGGGCGCTTTCCCGGGCAGGCTGAGATCTGCTCCCGCCCGTCAGGCTATTGCCGGCGCCTCGAGCCAGTTGCGCCCGATCAGGTCGCGATACCAGAAGGCGCTCTTTTTCCAGCTCCGCTCCTGGTTGCGGAAATCCGTGCGCACGAGGCCGAAGCGCATTGACAATCCCTTGTTCCACTCGAAGTTGTCCATCAGGCTCCAATGAAAGTATCCCCGGCAGTCCGCGCCGGAGGCGATCGCCTTCCCCACCATCGCGAGATGGTCCGTGAGGTACGAAATCCTCTCTGCATCATCGAGGGGGTCCTTGCCCGGAGAATCTGGCAGAGGGAAGCCGTTTTCCGTGATGACGCTCGGATGATTCCCGTATTCATCCTTCAGCCGCTGCAATGAATTGGCGATTCCCTGCGGGAACACTTCCCACATTGCGCTCCTCAGTGAGCCCGGGGGGATGAGCTGCGCAGCGTGGGAGAAGGGCACGAGAGGCGACCATCGGTACACATTTCGCGTGTAATAATTGATGCCGATAAATGTGCCGGGCCTCTTCATGCCCGGCAGATCATGCTCCAGGCTTCGCGGGAAGAAGCGGCGCAGCCGGGAGACGACGCTTTTTGGAACCGCGCCTTTCAGGATGGTGTCCAGAACCGTCCTGTTGGCCGCTTCGTCCATGAACGCCGCTGCCTGCACGTCACGATCCCGTCCAGGGTCTGCGGGAGAAATCCACACGGAGTGATGGGCCAGGCCGATATTTCCTTTCCCAATCACGGCACCCCATATATCGCAGAGCCTCGCGTGCGCCAGGAGAAGGTGGTGAAGGCAGTGAAAGAGACTCTTCAGGGCAATTTTTCGCCCAGGAGGGAACTCGCCAAGAAAATATCCGCACACCGCATGAATCGTGGGCTCGTTGATGGTGATCCAGTTTCTCACCCTGTCCCCGAGCTGCTGGACGAGCGCCGTTCCCAGGTCCACAAGGTGATCGACTGACTGACGCTTCACGAATCCGCCCATCCGGGCAAGCCAGAGAGGTTCTTCCATGTGGAAGATCGTCAGCCATGGCTGGATCCCCGCGGCAAGAAGCGTATCGACAAGCCGGTCATAGAAATCCAGGCCGCGCTGGTTCAGCCTGCCGGGCTCGGGAAATATCCGAGCCCAGCCCGGAGAAAACCGGTAGGCCTTCAGTCCGAGCCGGCGCATGATCTGGACGTCTTCCTCGACGCGGTTGTAGTGGTCGCACGCCACGTCTCCCGTCGTACCGTCCCTGATTTTTCCTTTTCGATGAGAGAACTCGTGCCAGGTTGTCGGCCCTGCGCCGTCCGCCAGCGGCGAGCCCTCAACCTGGTATGCGGCGCTTGCCGCTCCCCAGGTGAAGCCATCAGGGAAGCTGATACGCTCCATGGAGGGCGAGTCTACACGGTAGATTTTACCCCGTCGAGGTCTTGCCGCACAGGCCGCGCGGTTCTCAAGCAGTACAAGGTCCCGGCTCCCGTGTCTCCCACGCCCCTCAAATTTTTCTCACCGGCTGGCGGATGATCGTCTTCATTCTTTCCGGCGCCGCGCGGTTGGGATCCGAGAGATAGATCTCGTGATGGCTGCCCGCAAAGGTCAGGCCCTGTTCATGGATAAAATCGTGCAACTTCTCGATAGTCGGCCGTTCAGCAGCGTAAGGGCCTTTATGCAGAATCTGTGCGCAGAGGCCTTCCTTCAAGACTTCTCTCCGGAGCAGTGGCAGCGCGGGGGAGGCTTTCTTTTTCTCGGCGGCCTCGGCAACCGCCCTTGCGAAGTCAGCCTGCCGGACGAGCGCCGGCAGAAGGATCATCAGAGTCCATTTCCATTCGTTCTTTCTGCCAAGAAGCAACTCTGGAGGCTCGTCGCCGTGGAATCGCCCCGAAAGAGGCATGATGCGAAAGTCGATGCCGCTGTGCTTTTTCAGCATGAACTTCAGCGTATACGCTGCTGCGTAGAGGGCTTCGATCGCATCATGGAAGGCGGCACTTGTATCCGGGTCCCCTGAGCCATCTACCATGACGTAGGCGAGTGCCGGAACCTTGACGATCGAGGGCACCCTGGCCGAAGGGGTGAACAACTCCTTGTTTTCCGCCCAGAGGTCGATCTTCCTCTTCCTGGATAACATCTGTTCTCCCCTTTTCTGCATGTCTATCCCATTCCCGAACGCGCATCAAGTAGATGAACACCAAAGCCGGGTGTCGGGAAGTATCGTGCCCGTCTTGCTGTGCTGGACTCTACGTCAAAGCTCGGCGAGAAGAGTACTGGACAACAATGCGAGGAAATCATCAGAAATGACCGCGGCAGGCTGGCGAACATCTCTCGTTGAGTTATTGTGAATTTCGTGGAAACGGAATTGCGCAAAGAATCAAGGAATGTTATGCTGGGGTTAGGCGGAAGCAGGATTTACATTGCTGCTCATCATGAGCTTGTGAATCGAAGCTTCCATAACATACGTTTGGAGGTAACAAGGTGAAGCTTACGATTGAGCAATTATCAAAACTGACCAAACTCTCTATTCCGACGCTTCGCGTGTACGTATCACGCCAGAAACTAGGAACAAAAGTTGGCAACAGACGGGTCTTTTCGCAGCTCGACGTCCAGAAACTCGTCAAGGCATCGAAGAAACCTCGCGCAGAGAGAAAGTCAAAAGCACCCGCCAGGAGAATCGTCGCAAGGAAGAAGCCCGCCAAGCCAGAAACGGCAGGAACATCGGCAGGGAAATCCAAGGCCAACAGCTCGAAACCGGGCTCACAGATTGTCAAGTCTAGTCCTCGTTCGTTCTGGTCCAGATTGTTTGGCGGGAAGAAGCAGGCGCAGAAGCAGAAGATAAGTCTGCTGGATGCCAAAACGTCCAAATAGGGGGAAGACCTCATCGCCACTGCCTTGAAGCCGTAGCTCGGTACGAGGATCGCTTTGCTGGCCTGCGGCTCTCAAGGTGCCAGAGGATATACGTGTCCTGAGATTGAAGGGGAAACCAACCTGTATCAAAACTGAAAGCAGTGACCATTCGGGCACTGGCCGGATTACGTGCCTCCCTGCACCCCACGTTCAATCAATACTTGCATTCAACTGTTCAGACTCAAGGATTGCGGTGGCAGCATCGGGCTGACGCGCTGTCGGACTGATTGGTCGGGACCTTGCTCGACGAGAGCCTCTTTCAGTCTGGCATGACCATGAAAAATGGCGTACATTGCAGGAAAAGAGTTGCCTGCAATTCGCAGGTCCTGGAGGAAGGATGAAAAGACGTCTTTTTACGGATATGGATGTGACACCTACGGACAGCCTGCTTCGGAAGAAACTGGGCGCCGCGATGGACTATTACGTCGGCATCATCTCAACCTCGGGAAAGTATCGAAAACAGTGGCAGTTCAACCGTGGAAATGGATGGATTCTGAAAGTTGATGACATGCGCAAGGCTTTATACTATCTTATTGCATTCGAAGACGGCATAGAGGTCAGCCTTACCGTGCGGGAAAGTGAGAGGGCAGAGCTTCTGAATTGCGAAGATCTTCAAGAAGTTCACGGGCAGTTGAAGTCTGGAACAAAGTATTCTGAAGGATATGCTCTTCGCTTCGGCATAGAGAGCCCGCTTGAGTGCAAGTCAGTCTCAAAATTCCTCACTCAGCTGATGAAGTTGAGATCGTAGCTGAAGTCAACTGCCATTGAAGGCAACGACGACAATCCGCATGTGTTAAAATAGCAGGCAAGTAGTTCCACATCCGGTGGAGAAGCTCAGCCCTCGCCCGTCATTGCGCAAAAAGACACGAGGTGCCCTGAAAGCAATATGCAGAACTGCAATTTACGCAGATCAGGGTCAGCATTCCTGACAGACGCGCTCTTATTGACAGTGTTCTTTTCTCTGCGCGCGCGAAACAACGCTTAAGACCAGACGGATGCCGTTCCGCGGAGCCAGGTCAAGATCGGGATCATTTTCAAAAGGAATCTTGAAAATCTCGATTATTCGTCGATGCTGGCACGAATCGAAAAAGAGCCTGGGGAAAGTCCGCGTTCAAGATCAAAAGAATGAAAGCTTACGAGGTGCGCTGCTGGATTTCAGACGAAGAAACCAGGCGAATAGTGAACATTCTTTCAATCGAATACCTCGACGAGGATCTCTCCGCGAGTTTCATTTGCTATCTGCGGGTTCCCTTGCCCTGCGACTGCCTGCGGAGACGAGGGAAGAGTTCCTGATAAAATACAGAACAAATCTGTTTTTCGCTCACGGATCAGTCCTGAAAGAGTACGTGGAGGTACCCGAATCGCTGTTCAAGAACTCCTTCGAGCTTCTTCGCTATCTCGATCGGAGCTACGAGTACGCGCAGGGCATGAAGCCGAAGGCGCGGAGGAATGACGCCGGAGGAAAGAAAAAGCGCGCAGCGAAGTAGGGGAGGCCAACCCGCCTTTCCTACCGCAGGGCTGCCCTGTCAATTTGGAATCAGGCAAAGGGTAAAGGTGGAGGGAAGAGAATCAGGCGAGGGCGGTGCGCGAAATGACCCACGCGCAGGGAAAAGTTGCGCCGCATGAGAAAGCGTGAAGGAGGAACTGCATGAAGACGCTCGTCGTCTATGATTCAGTGTTCGGCAACACGGAACAGGTCGCCCGGCGGATCGCTGAAGCGATCCCCGGGACAGTGAAACTGTTGAAGGTCGACGGAGCAACACCGCAGGACCTCAGCGGCGCCGACCTGCTGATCGTGGGCCCTCCGACGGTCGGCGGCCGCGCCACCAAACCCATGCAGGAGTTTCTGGAAAGCATCCCGAAGGGCACGGCGCAAAAAATGAGTCTTGCCGCTTTCGACACTCGCATTTCGATGAAATTCGCCAAGATCTTCGGTTTCGCTGCGACGCGCATGGTGGACGCATTTGTGCAGAAAGGGTGCTCCCCGAAGCTGCCTCCGGAAGGCTTCATCGTGAAAGGACGTGACGGTCCTCTCGCTGATGGGGAGCTGGAGCGGGCAACAGCATGGGGAAAGACGGTCAGCCGCACCTGATCCGGTCTCGCACTGCAGACCGGCGGCCGCAATGTTTGATAAGAAACTTTGCGCGCATTTCGGGTTCGTAAGCTCCGGCAAAGATGTCTCACTGCGCGTGCTCACGAACCCCAGCCTCCCGGAGGAGATCATCGTCGCGGCATGACCGGACTCTGGTCCGCGACCAGGGAGGGGTCGGCGCTTTGGCGCTCACTGAGGGCTGTTTTCATCAAGGAGCAAAGGAGACTTTGATCTTGGAGCCGGCTGTTTGGCTGGTTGCATTGCAGGCCCTGGCTGCCCCGCGGCCGGTTGCCTTGCTGGCTGCATTGCAGGCCGGGGCTGCCCCGTAGCCGGTTGCCTTGCTGGTTGCATTGCCGGCCCGGGCTGCCCCGCAGCTGGTTGCCTTGCTGGTTGCATTGCCGGCCCGGGCTGCCCCGCGGCCGGCTTGCGGTTTTCGTTTCCCGTTGCCTGCGGCTGGGGCGGAGAGGATGTTTGCCCGACGTCTTTCCTCGGGTATCCCGGCCTCACGACGTTGACTGGCGAGCGAACAGCGGGAGCCGCTTCTCTCAAGTTGGACAATGTTCCCGCATCCAGAGGCTGGCCAGGATGGGCTGTAAGCGCCTGCTGACGGGCCGCGAAGGGCACTGCCTGCGGTGGCGGGGTCAAGCGGGCTGCGACCGGCCGAGACATCACCGAGGCGGGAGGATGGGCGACCGTGCCATGAGAGGCAGCGGAAGAGCCAAGAAGGCTTTCTCTCCGCGGGACGAGCGGCGCAACAGCTCCGCGCACCGGAGCATTCATGAGTTCTTCGTTCGTCAATCGCAGCGCGGCTCCTGCCGCCGGCTGGCCGCGTACAAACGTCTCGTTCGGAACAACCGTCACTGCGCCGGGAACGCTCCGATTCGCATAGGCCATGTGCTCGACGTCAATGTTGTGCAGGCGCGTACGGTTGGTGCGGTAGGGTGGGATATAGGGCTCATGCGGACCGAGCGGAAACCAGCCGACGTTCTCCCCGGGGGCCTGGTTGGAATGCCATCCTCCACCGCCAATGAAAGCCACGAGCGCAGGCGCATAAACCACGTCGCCGACATGAGCGCCCGGCACCCACAGCCAGATGCTGCTCCGAAAGGCCCAGCGGCCATAGTGGAAAGGGGCAAATCCCCACGGAGCATCGTCGATCCAGGTCCAACCCCATGGATCAACCCAGGCCCAGTGCCCGAAGTGGTATGGCGCCCATCCCGCTACGACCACGGTTGGTACCCAAACGGGTCCATAGTCTGGGTCGTTGCTCCAGCTTCCATACTGGTCCAGGTCCTCGACACCGCTCATTAAATCACGAGGGACATATTGGGCTGAGGCGACCTCGTCCTCTTTTTGATCCCGTGTCCGGCACCACCTATCCCAATCGTCCAGAGCTGGGGCGCCGGTAACCTGGTACGCGGGAGAGTCGAGGCCAGTAATTGCGGCGGTCTGCTTTTGGCGAAGGGGAAACACTGAGCCGCCCGCTGTCACTTCAGCCTCACCCGCGCGCACGGTGATCGCTGTGTCTCCGCTTTGCTGAACATCTACTCGATAGGTGCCTGCTCGAAGCAGCGAAAGGCTCGAATTGGGTGTATCCAATTCGATCTCCTCAGAAGGGCCCAGGTGACGAAGCCGCATGTTCAGGGACCCCGTCGATAGTCGGATCTGGATTGTCTGGTCGTTCAGGTTCAAGAAGGAAATCTCTGTGTTTGCGGCAAGACGCATCGCCGTTGAGCCAACGTGTATTTCAGCTTGCCCGTCCTGGTCGGTCCACATATGGTCCCCGATGGTCAAAGGATAATTGAGGGTTGCAGGAGCCCACTCGTCGACACTTTCCGGATGAAACGAGACTGTCCCGCTGACGAAGTTCAAACGGCCGACGCGATCGGGAGGATCGCTCCAAAGCGTGGGGGCGCATCCGAGCATCCAGATACAGAGTGCGAAAAGACAATGTCGGTTTGAGGCTGACTTCATGATATCCCTCCGAGCGGATGCCGAATGACAGGGAACGCACTCGTGCTCCGGATTGGTGTCCGAGTCACGTGAACACCTCAACTATCCACTCCCTCATATTGTTTCAAACCAAGCTTCCCTGGCGAGGAGAGGAGGGGGCACGAGTCTCCCTCGGAAGGATACCTCACATCTTCAAAGATATTCTTCTCCACGAGGGCGGTCAACGACCCGCGCCGCGAACTGCTTCTCTACGCAGCGGAGATGATCAGGGATTCCATGGTATACTGCCGTCGTGGTTTCCATCCGGCGCCGGTTCAGCCTTGCCTTTGTCATGCTGGTTTTTCTGCCGATGCTCCTGGTGACCGTCGTCCTTTCACGGTTGTACCTCTCGGCTCTCTTCTCCACAGTGTCGCGCCAGACCGAGGCTGTGGTGACCCAGGTCGCACAAAGCATCCGCAGCGAGACGGATGAGGTCTCCATCCTCGTCTCAGCTCTTTACCACGATGGGGAGCTGCGCGCCCTCGCGGATCGCTATGCGAAAGCACAGTGGCGCGGAGAGCGCCTCCTCGTTTCCAACAGCCTGGACGACAAGCTCGTGAGCTTTTTCACCTACTCAAACCGCGTCGGCGCCGTCATCCTGTATATGCGCGGGGGCGGGGTCTACTACTACAGCAACTACCCGAACATTCGCGCGGTCGGGGGGATCGACCGATCGGTGTACGCCGAGGCGAAGGCGAACCCGGGGAAAGTTTTTCTGCTGGACAGCCTGACCGGAGTTGCAGGAAATATCGGTGAAAAGTTCATGCTCTCCGTGGCAGTCTGTCCGCCGCCCGAAGAATACGACACCAGCCTCGACGCGATCCTGGTGATGTTCCGGGTGCCGTACTTCGACAGCCTCATGTCCCGCCCCCAATCCGAGACGGCAAGCGATGTCGTCATCTATGGACGCGACGGCCGGACGCTCCTTTCCAGCCTCCCGCCCTCGGCAGCGGAAAACCACGCGGCGGCGCTCCTCCTTCCCCGGGTCGAGCCGCGGGCAGAGCCGGGCGCCGAGCCGCCGGCAGGGGGCGCATCCTTCCGCCAGGTCAGGGTCGGGTCCCGAACGTGGCTGGCGAGCTCGCTCCGCATGGAGTCCACGGGCTGGACCATCGTGCTTCTCGCCGACCGGTCATCGATCACGGGACGGATCACTTCCTACCAGTGGTACATCTACCCCGCCCTTGCACTTCTCACCGTGCTGTTCTTCGTCTATGCGGGGATCTTCACCGCGAGAATCGCGCATCCGATTCGTGCGGTCGTGCGCAGCATGCACCAGGCCGGCACAGGGGACTACGCGGTGCGCGTGACCACCGCCGGGATCGAAGAGCTGGCCGATCTCACGCGGAGCTTCAACAGCATGATGGAGCAGATTCGTTCGCTGACCGCCGAGAAGGAGCAGCGCGAGAGGCAGCGCATGAAGGCTGAGATGGAAGCGCTGCGATTCCAGATCAATCCCCATTTCGTTTCCAATACCCTGAACTCCATCCGGCTGATGGCGCGCGCGGCAAAGGCGGACGCGATCGGCGACATGACCCAGGCGCTCATGCGCGTGCTCGCGGACAGCTATTCGGGCAGCGGGCCCTTCACGGACCTGGCCCACGAAGTGGGGAACCTGGAGAGCTACATCGGGATCATGAAAGTGCGTTTCGGCGGGAGCTTCGACGTCGAATACCAGCTGGACGAGGGAACTCGCGAGTGCCTGGTCCTGAAGATGATCCTCCAGCCCATCGTGGAAAATGGCATCCTCCACGGCATCTCGGCAAGCGGCCGCCGAGGCGCGATCGTCCTGCGCGCGCGCCGGGAAGATGCGCCGGGGCTGGCCGAGCCTCTTCTGCCCGAGCCGGGGCTCGTGGCCTGCGCGGGCAAGCTCCTCGTGCTGGAGGTGCGGGACAACGGCATCGGCATGGATCAGGCGCGGATTGCCGACCTGTTTGCCCGACCGACGAAGTCACCCGTCGGCAAAGGCAGCCTGCACCGGATCGGGCTAGCGAATGTCATGCAGAGGATCAGGCTGAATTTCGGCGATCCCTTCGGGATATCCGTGGAAAGCGAGCCGGGAGAGCACACGCTGGTGCGGTTCCACCTTCCCGTGATTTCGCGCAAGGGTCACGACGGTGCATAGCGTTCTGCTGGTGGACGACGAGCCTTTCGTGCGGCTCTCCCTGGCAAGCCTGCGGTGCTGGGAAGAGGAAGGGTTCTCGCTCCGCTTCGAGGCGTCGAACGGCCGCGAAGCGCTCGCGGTCCTGGCCTCGCACCCGGAAATCGACATGGTGCTGCTCGATATCACGATGCCGGTCATGGACGGCATCGAGTGCCTCCGCAGGATCGCTGCGGGAGACACAGGGCGGAAGGGGCCTCCTCCTGCGGTCATCGTCCTCTCCGCATACGACGATTTTCACCTGGTGCGCACCGCATTCACGCTGGGGGCCCGTGACTACGTCCTGAAGGCGGAGATGGAGGCGGAATCCCTCCTCGCGCTCCTGCGGAAGACCGCGGCGGGAATTGAAGAGTCCCGGGAGCGCACCACGTCGATCATCGACCGCACGCAGGTGGATCTCCTCAGGGTCCAGACCCTGCGTGACCTTCTCGCCGGGCACGGCGACATGAACTACGGTGACGTCCTCGTGAGTCTCGGCGTGTCCCTCATCCCGCCTCTGACGCTCTGCGCATTCTGGATCAGGGACTTCGAAGAGGTGGCGGCGCGCTATCGTGAGGAGGGACTCTCACGGTTCTCTTCAATGATGGAACGCACCCTCGGCCAGGTGCTGGCAAAACGGGGAAGGGGAGAGCTGGTGCCTGTCAGGCCGGACCACGTCGTGGTTTTTTTGGCGGGGCCCGCCGCCGCCGCGCAGGCATTCTGCACGGACGCGAAGGAATACCTGGAGCGCTATCTTTCCGTGCGGACCCACTGCGCGGCGGGAAATACGTGCGACAGCCTGGCAGCGGTCGCCGCCTCCTATCGCGGCCTGCTCGACGGGCGGGGCGTCGAATCGAGAATTGTCGTGATCGCGAAGCGGTTCATCCGCGAGCACTATGCCGATTCGGGGATCTGCCTGGCGGAGATCGCCGAGAGGGCAGGAGTCTCGAAAAATCACCTCAGCTGGGAGTTCGCACGGGAGACAGGGGAAACCCTGACCGAGCACCTGGCGCGCCTTCGCATCGAGCAGGCGAAACACCTTCTCGAGGCGACGAACCTCCACGTCTACCAGGTGGGGGAGCGGGTGGGCTACCCGAACGTGGAGCATTTCAGCCGGGTGTTCAAGAAGCTCACGGGGAAAAGCCCCCGTTCCTGGCCGCAAGACGGGCGCGGCGCCGACGCATGAACCCGCTCGGGTCGCCCTGGAAAAATGGTGTTTTATCGGATAATTCGTCAAACAATCGGAATGCGTGTCATTCACGTCAGGCCGGCGCCATGAGATACTTCCCCCAAGAACAAACCCACAAAGGAGGAATCATGAAAAAACTGATCGTCATTGCGCTCGCCCTGGCGGTTGCCGGCGGCCTCTGGGCTCAGGGTATCACCCTGAAAATGGGCGACAACCTTTCCGACCGCACCACCACCTGGGGCGCAGTCGTGGAGCAGATCAACGCGGAGT
The DNA here is from genome assembly GCA_049515615.1 of Spirochaetia bacterium. Lineage (GTDB taxonomy): Bacteria > Spirochaetota > Spirochaetia > SZUA-6 > Fen-1364 > Fen-1364. Next base: position 9,002 of record JBEKTX010000063.1, on the reverse strand, counting down.
TCAAGCAGGCAAACCCCGGCGTCGAGATCGTCACGGAAAGCTACCCCGACCAGCCGTACCAGCAGAAGATCAAGATCTACGCCACGGCCAAGCAGCTTCCTGACGTCTTCAAGTATTGGAGCTTCTCCACGCTGCTGAAGCCTCTCGTCGACGGCGGGTTCGTGATGGAGCTGAACAAGGCGGACTTTGCCAAGTTCGGTTTCGTCCCCGGCTCCCTGGAGAGCAACATATGGGGCGGCAAGCTTTACGGCATCCCTGTATCCGCCGACATGTGGGTGATCTACTACAACAAGAAGCTCTTCAAGGACGCGGGGATCACCACGCTTCCGACCACCGTCGAGGACCTGGAGGCGCTTGCGCCGAAGTTCAAGACCCAGGGAATCATCCCGATGGTCACCGACGGCAAGGACGCGTGGCCGCTGTCCATAACGTATGATGTCCTCGTCGAAAGGGTGAACGGTGACTTCTCCCGTCAGCAGGCTGCACTTGACCGCAAAGCGAAGTTCACCGACCCCGACTTCGTTGAAGGCGCCCGCCAGTACCTGAAGTTCGTGCAGTCGGGGCTGTTCCAGGAGGACCTCATGGTCTCCGACTACGGCGCCTCCCGCAACCTCTTCGGCCAAGGCAAGGCAGCCATGTACCTCATGGGCTCCTGGGAAATGGGACTCGCTGCGGACACGAACTTCTCCGACGAGTTCAGAACCAACGTGGATGCCTTCAAGTTCCCCGTTCTGAAGAATGGCAAGGGGAAGGTGGACGACCTCGAAGCCTGGTACGGCGGAAACTACGTAATCAGCGCGGCCTCGAAGTACAAGGACCTCGACCTCAAGTACCTGAAGTACTACGCACAACGCTTCCCCGGTCTCGCATGGGAGAAGCAGGCAACGTTCCCCGCGCAGAAGGTCGAGCCGAGGGCGTCCGATTCACCTGTTGCCAAGCAGTTGCTCAGGATCCTGGCGGACGCGAAGAAGACGAGCGGTACAACCACCATCGACCGGTCCACTCCCCAGTTCAAGGAAGATCATCAGAACTTCACCCGTGAGCTGTCTTCCGGACTCGTGACCCCCGAGGAGTTCTGCAAAAAGCTTGACGCATCGGCTGAGAAGGCGTCGAAGCAACAGTAGTCCTCTCACGCGCGCAATTCCTTCAGCGGCGCTCCTTCCCCGGGGCGCCGCATTTTTGTGACAAGACACGGGAGGACCGCCGGTGAAAGCCTTGTTCGGCAACGGGAAAGTGATCAGCGCGCTGGTGGTGCCGGGGCTCGCCGTCATGGTATTCGCGCTCGTCGTTCCCATCGGTTTCAGCGTTTATTACGGGCTCACCGACTGGGCCGGGTTCGGCGCTTTCCACATGATCGGACTGGACAACTACCGGGAGATCATCACGTCCGACCCGGTGTTCTATCGATCGCTCCTGAACGCCCTCATCCTCATGGTCGTCACGATCTGCATCCAGAATCCTGCCGCATTCGCCCTGGCAGCCGTCCTGGCGCACCTGCCGTCGCGTCTCTCGCACGCGTTGCGGACAGTCTATTTCGTGCCGGCCGTTCTGTCGCTCGTGGTGATCACGAAGCTCTGGGTCAGCATCTTCAATCCCACGTACGGGATTCTCAACAAGATGCTCCATCTCATCGGCCTCAAGAGCGTCGCAATCTCGTGGCTGTCCAATCCCCACACTGCCCTCGGTGCGGTGCTGTGGATCATTCTCTGGCAGGGGTTCGGATGGGCCCTCCTGTTTTACTACACCGGGTTGATGACGGTGCCCTCCGAGATCGAGGAAGCGGCACGCGTGGACGGGGCGAGCTGGCTCCAGACCCACGTGCGGGTGATCATCCCGTTCATGTTTCCCATCATCTCGGCGGTCATCGTCATCGACGTCATCTCGTCGCTGAAACAGATGGAGATGATATTCCTCTCCACCGAGGGAGGGCCGGGTCAACTGACCCAGTTCGTTTCCGTCTACCTGTACCAGAAGGCGTTCATCGCCAGCGAGTACGGGTACGGAAACGCGCTCTCCGTCCTCTTCGTCCTGGTGGCCGTGGCGCTCACGCTCGTCGTGCAGCGCATGCTCAAGGGGAATGAAGATGCGCAATAGGCGGGCGGGCAGGGCCGTGCTGTACCTCTTCCTGATCGTCCTCGCCGCGCTCCAGCTCTTTCCCCTCCTGTGGGTGTTCGACTATTCGCTGCTGAAGTCCGGCGACCTCTTCGGTCCCGAGCTCCTGAAGCTGCCCGTGCATCCACAATGGGGAAATTACATCCGGGCATGGGTGGACGGGAAGATCCCCCGCTATTTCCTGAACAGCACGATCGTGGTGGCAAGCTCGGTGGCGGCTTCGACGCTGATTTCCTTCTGCCTCGCCTATTCCATAACGCGCATGAAATGGAGGCTCAAACCCGTGGCCGTGGCGGCGGTCACAATGGGAATGGTCGTGCCCATCCATACGACCCTCCTGCCGAACTTCCTCTGGTTCAACTACTTCGGGCTGATCAACACGCACCTCGGGCTCATCATTCCCTATGTCGCCTTCACGCTGAGCTTCAACACCCTGGTCTTCATGGGCCAGCTTCGCACGCTGCCGCGTTCCATGGAAGAGTCGGCCTTCATGGACGGGGCTTCCTGGCCACGCATATTCTGGAGCGTCGTCGCGCCCATGGCGGGCGGCGCGACGGTCACCGTCTGCCTGATGAGCTTCCTCAACAACTGGAACGAGTTCATCATGGCCTACACGTATCTCGCCACCGACGATCTCCGGACGCTGCCCTTTGCCATCATCAAGTTCCAGGGCGCCTACCGCTCGGACTACGCGATCCAGTTCGCGTGCATGACGCTGGTGGCCGCGGTCCCCCTTGTCCTATACTTCTTCTTCTCCAAGCGAATCATGGCCGGTGTCACTGCCGGCGCACTGAAGGGATGAGTATGACTCAATCGGAGTTTCTCGAATTTCCCCCGGGTTTCCTCTGGGGAACGGCCACATCCGCCTACCAGATCGAGGGCGCGGCGGATGAAGACGGCAAGGGCGAATCGGTCTGGGACCGCTTCGCCGCCACTCCGGGCAAGATCGCTGACGGATCAGATGGGAGGGTGGCCTGCGACCATTACCACCGCTACGCTGAGGACCTGGATGCGATGAAGGCGCTGGCGCTGCGAGCGTATCGGTTCTCCATCTCCTGGCCCCGGGTGATCCCGGACGGAGCGGGGGTGGTCAACCCGAAAGGGCTCGATTTCTACGAGCGGCTGGTGGACGGAATGCTGGCCCGCGGGATCCGACCCTTTGCCACGCTGTTTCATTGGGACCTGCCTCAGAAGCTGCAGGAGGCGGGCGGCTGGACCAACCGCGCCACGGTGGACGCGTTCGTCCGCTACGCGGATGTTGTCGCGCGGCGTCTTGGGGACCGGGTGAAGGACTGGATGACGCACAACGAGCCGTGGGTGGTGGCATTCGTTGGACACCTGTTCGGTGACCATGCTCCCGGCCTGACGGATCTCCGCACCGCGCTGGCCGCCGCGCACGGCATCCTGCTCTCTCACGGCCGCGCGGTCCCCGTCCTGCGCGCCGCCTCCGCGGGTGCCCGTGTGGGGATCGTGCACAACCTCGAGTGGATCGAGCCCGCCTCTCCGAGGGAAGAGGACATCGCCGCCGCGCAGCGCCACGACGGCGCGTTCAACCGGTGGTTTCTGGATCCCGTGTTTCGTGCCTGCTACCCTGAGGATATGCTCTCCTGGTACGGCGGGGATGCTCCCCCGGTCGCCGCCGGGGACATGAAGATCATCGCCGCGCCGATTGATTTCCTGGGAGTCAATTACTACACGCGGAGGATCATCTGCAAGGATCCGGCCGGCCGAGGCACGACCGGCCGGAGTGTGTTCGCGGCCCGGCAGGTGCACTGGCCTTTCGTGCCCCGCGCGGACTTCGAGGAATGGGAGATGGCTCCCGAAGGCCTGTACCGGACCTTGATGAGGATCGCACGCGAATACAGCCCGGGCTTCATGTACGTCACCGAAAGCGGCACGCCGCTCCCCGACATCCCCGGAGAGGACGGAATCGTGCACGATCCCGTGCGGACGCGCTACATCGCCCGTCACGCGGCCGCCGTCAGGCAGGCGGTTACGGACGGGGCTGACGTCCGCGGATTTTTCCTCTGGTCCTACATGGACAACTTCGAATGGGGATTCGGTTTTTCCAAGCGCTTCGGAATGAGCTGGGTCGATTATCGGACGCAGAAACGGGTACTGAAGGACTCGGGCCGATGGTACTCGAAAGCGGCCCGGGAGAACGGATTCCCCGTGTCGGACGCGGACTCGCCCACGTGACATCGTAATGGCGCGCGCGCAAGTCACGGAGCGATTCTATCGGTACCTGGTCGGGGCACAGGTCGACCGGGCGCCAGACGTCGAGTTCGGGTACTGGCCCCAGACCATCCGCCGGTGGCTGCACGAGGGACTTCCGAAGAGTCTCGACGACTGGTGGTACCAGGACCGGGAACGGCTCTCCGAACTTGAAAGCCAGGAGATGTTCAACAAAAAGCTCGACGAGTATTTCGGGCTGGACACTTCCGGCGAGGAAATTTCGCTGCGCGTCCATATGAACCCCAGCTTTCCGGAAGAGGTCCTGAGCCGGGAGAATGACCGGACGCTGGTCCGCGACCAGGGAGGGGTGGTTGCGGAACGCTACCTCACCGATGTCCAGGAAAGCTCGATCCCGCACTTCATCTCGTTCCCCGTGACCGACCGCGCAGACTGGGAAAAGCTCCGCAGGCGCTACCTGCCCGGCGATCCCACGCGCCGGTTTCCCGACTCCCAGATTGTCCGCGCGCGGACGGCGATCGCAGAAGGGAAGATGGTCACCGCCGGCATGGCGGGCTTCTACGGCCAGCTTCGGAACTGGATGGGATTCGAGAATCTTTCCCTCTGTTTCTACGACGATCCGGGGCTCGTGCACCGCATGGTCGAAACGTGGGCAGACCTGTGCGTGGAGCAGATTCGGAAGCTGCCCGCAGACATCCCGCTGGATTACGTGAGCTGGTGGGAAGACATGGCCTCCAAGAACGGCCCTTTCGTCAGTCCCGAGCAGTTCCGTACGTTCTTCCTGCCGGCCTACACCCGGGTCATGGCTGAAGCGAGGAAAAGGGGATGCACACTGTCGATTGTCGATTGTGACGGCAATCCCGGCGTGCTCGTGCCGCTGTGGATGGAGGCGGGCGTCAACATCATGTTTCCCCTCGAAGTATTGGCGGGAGTCGACCCCCTGGCATGGAGGAAGCAGCACGGCAGCGCCCTGCTGCTGAAGGGGGGCATCAACAAGGAGGCGATTGCCGCCGGGGGCGCCGAGATCGTCCGTGAGCTGGAGCGCATCAAGCCGCTCCTCGACCAGGGGGGATACGTTCCGCACCTGGACCACCTGGTGCCGCCGAATGTCAGTTACGGGAACTTCCTCACCTACCTGGAGGCAAAGGGCCGGCTGCTGGGCCGCTAGCCTGCCGCCGATCGGGCGCTACCCTGGCCCGGCTTCTCCATTGCTACCGCGGCCCAGAGCACGGACCCGATTGCTTCTCTCGCGTTCATCACCCTGGGATAGTTGATATAGTCTTCATAACTCTTCTGGACACCCAGGCCGTCGCACGCGTCATGGATATCCACCCAGCCGTTCGCGTCCAGCGTGGACTTTGTGCAGATGCCGGCGTAGCCCTTTTCTGCCACAGGCCGGAAGCGCACCGCGCTCACACATCCAAGCTCGACTGCCCGCTGAATGGCATAGACAAACATCGCGCTGCCCGACGTCTCGTGCCAGTTGTCAGCTCTCTGGCCCTTGTCCACGACCTGATACCAGAGCCCGGTGCCGGGGTCCTGTACCCGCGCCAGGCCTTCCGCGAGATTTCGGAGAATCGCGACGATGCGTCCCCGGCCCGGATGGGATGAGTCGATGAGAGCAAGCAGCTCCACGAGTATCAGCGCGTACCAGCCAAGCCCTTCGCTCCAGACTTCGGATGAAAGGCCCGTTTCCTTGTCGGCCCACGCCGCGACACGAGACTCGTCGTACGCGTGGAAAGAGAGCCCCGAGGAGCCTTTCGCCAGACGATCCACGATCAGCACGACCTGCCGGACCGCCTCATCAAAGCATTTTGCGCGATCGCCGATCAGCGCGCCAAAACGGGCGAGGAACATCTGGCCCATGAATACGCCGTCGATCCACATCTGTTGGGGAAGCGAGCGGGAATGCCAGAACCCCCCGTCCGAGTTTCGGGGATAGTCCTCGAATGAGCGGCGGATCGTTTCCGCCGCCCGTCGATAGCGCGCGTCGCCGGTCCTCTGGAATACGGCGAGGATCGCGGTGCCTGCCAGCATGTCGTCGAGACTCTCACCTGTAAACGCAGGGATATCCCCCCGCGGACTCACGTGGGTGTCGACATATTTCCTGACGTAGTCGAAGTACTTCTGCTCTCCGGTGGAATCGTGCAGCTTCTCGAATCCGGCCAGCACGTAGCCGTGCACGTAGCACCAGTTCCTGAAGGGGATGGTGGTCGGGTCAGGATAACGGGCCATGATCGTGTCGGCGAGGGCAATTGAGAGATACTTCATGTCGGCACGCCTGGCATTTCTCCGTCAGGCTATCATGCCGGAAAGATTTGGTCTTGCCCGCCCCATGTGCAATGCAGCGTTGACTCTCGCGAGGGCGGACGTATTGTGCCGGAGCGTCAGATGGGCAATGCGCGATTCGAACGCGCGGCCTATGGCTCCGGAGGCGCATTCCTCGTTCTGAGCGCCATAGGCTGTGTTCGCTCACTCTCGCTTGCTCCACGCAGCGAAAGGAATTACCTCGACTCGGCTTCGCTCGCTTTCGCTTACGTCAGTACCACTTTTCCCGCGAAAATGGTACTGAAAGTGGTACCGGCAAAAATGGCTCGCGTGGCCATAGGTCAAAGGAAATCTCGGGCGCGTCCTCGATTACTTCGACGCTTTTTCGAGTTGCTTAAGGGCGTCGGTGCCTGCCAGTTGTGCGTGGTTTGCATTATTCTGCGCGTGATCCAAAGCCATCTGTCCGAGACTGTCTTTCGCCTTCGCATCCGCGCCAGCTTTCAATAGCATCATGATTACCTCGGGGTTGGGGTTGTCCTCAGCGGCGTACATCAGCGCGGTCTCGCCGACGCTGCTATGAGCGTTGACGTCCGCGCCGGCCTTCAGGAGAACTGTGATCACGTCAGGTTTCTGGCCGCTGGCGGCGAACATCAGCGCGGTCCGGCCGTTGCCATCCCGTGCCTTTACGTCTGCGCCGGCCTTCAGGAGAACCGTGACCACTTCGGGGTTCGGGTTGTATGCGGCGGCTGCCATCAGCGGTGTCGCTTTATATGTAGTGTCCCGAGCCTTCAGGTCCGCGCCCTTACTGATGGCGGCTTGTACATCCTGTGGTGTTCCGCTCTTTACGAGCGCAAAGAAGTCCGTGGTCTGAGCATACGCTGAAGCCGCCAAAAGGACCGCAAGAACTACACAAACCATTACTCGCTTTTTCACGCCACACCTCCATAGCTTGCCATGCTACATCCTCGCCGTCGCATTGTCACGGGCAGAAGTACAGCAGTGTTGAGAAGCCATTTCTTGAACCGGGCAGAACCCTTACAACCCCCGTGAGTCGCCTCCTGCGTGGAGTCGATTTCCGGGAGCCGCGCTCGTGTAAGAAGCTTCCTGTTATCGTCAACCTGTGCTGCCTTAATCCGTGGATGCACACCCATATAGAATCAGTTCATGAACATTGGGAAAGGTTTGAGAAGAATCGGTTTCGTGGTCGGACTTATTGCCGGAACGTATCTATTCAGATGGTTTGAAGACAATCTGTTGGGTTCAATTCTTTCTCGAATGCGCTCATGATGGCGTTAATCACGGATCGTGTAAGGTCAAGAAGGAAATCTCTGAAAGTCGTCACTCAAAGTCGTAAATTGCAAAAAGCTACCTTGAAGAGGTTGGTGGATGGAGAGCGCCAACGCGAGGCTTCAAGGTGCGCAAAGCCTTGGGTTTTCATGCAATCAGCGGCCGCATAGGGTTAAAAGGCAAGCATTTTCATTTGAGTAGAATCGGCAATAAAGTAATTCCCCGGGGAATAGCGATACACCGTTCTTGCTTGTACGTTGTAGTGATCTCCTGGGTCAAGCTTCCCCAGGTAGCTCTCTATTGTGATAAGGGAAAAACTCGCTTCCAAAGACGAACCCTTCATACCGTAGTTGCCACGAACTCCCTCGATCAATATTCCTTGTCTGTCGACATATTTGGATATGCCAACAAACCAACCAGGGTTCTGGGAATCGTAGAAAACTTGGAGGATGATTTGTTTTTCTCCATTCCATACGTCAATGCCATAGTCAGTAAAATCATGGCTCGTATCGAAGTTGTTCGGATGAAAGAATGAGCTTTTCCTGTCATCCTTAATGTCAAATCTCATGTACAAGTTCTTTTCATCGACCGCGAGGTAAACCTTATCAATCGCCCAGTTCCTCTCTTTGGGCCACCGAGTTCCGGACGTGAATACTGGCGGAATGCCGTTCCAATCATCGAAGGAGCCGTCAATTTTGATGTCCCGAAGAGGAAGGGCCAACGTCATTTCATTGATCGATTTATGAATGAAGCTACCTACTGCCGCGAAGGGAGTTCCAGTCCACTTCTGGGAGTTGGGCTCCTGGACAACGACATCCATCCACCCGGCCGGCACTTCAATTCCGGTCGTGAGAGCCTTCTCTGAGTCTACGCTCTTCCCATCAATGGTAACGATGCTGCCAGACGGCGCATCTCTTATGGCGAGGTGCGCCTTCCCCTCCACGAAAGTTCTCGACACGACAGCGGTCTCTCCAGGGCTGACTTCAACCTGGACAGGGTCGCCGACCGTGTACATGCGATCGCCTACCCGGAAGTTCAAAATACGGACAACGTGTTGTCCCGGCTGAACCTTTTCGAAGAGGTATGGTGTCTTGCGCCACTCGCCTTCATCAATTTGAACGTTGGCGCCTTCCATCGAAGTC
>JBEKTX010000062.1:0-15207 GCA_049515615.1 Spirochaetia bacterium | reverse complement strand
GGCTCCCATCTGCAGGGGCGCGGCGGAGAAGGGGCGGGATCGTGTCGCAGTCCGGGGGTCCTCGCCGAGCGACGGCCGCTGGCCTTCGCTTTGCACGAAATCCCGCACGGGCGCAATGTCCACGGCGCTCCGCGCGATCTTTTCGGAAGGGTTGAGGAAATAAGCGAGAATTTTCCCGGCCGGATCCAGCAGGTAGATCTCCACCATGGGATTGAGCACCATCATGTAGTGGATGGCGCCTTTCACGCGCTCCTCGGAGAAGCCCTGCGCCACGAGCGGGCGGAGCTCCTCCGCGATGCTGCGCGCGTACTCACGGTTCAGGAGCTGCTCGACGTCGTCGAACAGGTGTTGGGATGAACGGAAGGCGATTGCCACGCACCCCGCGCCAAGGACGAGGATCAGGAGCAGGAAGATCGTGGAAAGCCGCGCGTAAAAGGAGGAGAACAACCTCGTCACCCTGAGAGCTCCCCGGCCTCGGCGAACCGGTAGCCCACGCCCCAGACGGTCCGCAGGTACCGGGGGTGCCCGGGATCCGCCTCGATCTTGGCGCGCAGCCGGTTGATGTGGGAGTTCACCGTGTGCTCGTAGCCTTCGAACTGGTATCCCCAGACGAGGTTCAAGAGGTCCGTCCGGCTATAGGTGCGCCCGGGCGTGCGGGCAAAAAGAGCCAGCAGGTCGAACTCTTTCACGGTGAGATCTACGGTGGCCCCTTCACGGGTGACCCTCCTCTTCTCGAAGTCCAGCACGAGTGCCCCGATTTCGATCCTCCCCCTTTCCGTCCCACCGGCGGCCGCATCCTTGTCCGCCTGCACACGTCTCAGGAGCGCCTTGATCCGGGCCACCAGCTCCCGGACGCTGAACGGCTTGGTCACGTACTCATCGGCACCTATTTCCAGCCCCCGCACACGGTCGATCTCCTCCGATTTCGCCGTGAGCATGAGAATGGGTGTGGCGGGATTCTTCTCGCGGATCCGGGCGCAGACGGCAAGCCCGTCCATCTTGGGCAGCATCAGGTCGAGGATGACCAGGGCGTAGCGGTTCTCGAGCGCTTTCTGCAGTCCGGTCCGGCCGTCGGCAGCGCGTTCTGTGACAAGGCCCAGATCCTTCAGGTGCAGGCACACGACGTCCGCAATGTCCTTGTCGTCTTCTATAACGAGAGCTTTATCGGGTCCTGGCATTCCTCGTCTCCCTGTTGAATATACGACCGAGGAATGCCGGCGGGAACCGAAGCCGCTTATCGTGGGGCGGCTTTCTCCAGCTCGGCCAGCTCTTCGGGCGTGAGCCGCCATCCCATCGCGCCGGCGTTTTCCCGCGCCTGCGCCGGGTCCTTCGCGCCGGGGATCGGGAGGGCCCCCTTGCACGGCAGCCAATTGATCGCTGCCTGGGACGGGGTCTTTCCCCGGGCCTCGCCGATATGACGCAGGACGGAACGGAGCGGCTGGAGTTTCGCCAGGAACGCCCGTCCGTACATCATGGCGCGCGCGCCGCGGGGCGGCTGTTCGGGGGTGTATTTGCCCGTGAGCATCCCCATTGCAAGCGGCCTATAGGCGACCAGGGTGACGCCGAGCTCCCGGCAGACGCCAGCGAGGCCCGAGTTTTCCGGCCCGCGTTTCGGCAGGCTGTACTCCACCTCGTTGCACGCAAGGGGGACACCTCGGGCCGCCAGGGCGGCGTGCGCGCGCCGGGTCTGGCGCCGGACCGCAGTTGGAAATACCCACCGCACGCGTAAAGCCGGCCACTACGACGTTGGCCAGGGCATCGGCCCAGGTTTCCACGGATACCGGCGGAAAGGGAAAATGCAGGAGGTAGACGTCAACAGTGGGGACTTGCAGCCGCGCAAGGCTCCGCTGGAGTGCTGCTCTCATCGCCTGCTTTGTCCAGCGCCACGGAAAGGGGAAGAACTTCGTCAGGATCGTCGGTGTCCGACCCGACTCATGGATGCATCTGCCGATCGTCGCCTCAGAGGAGCCGCGCGTGTAGATCTCCGCGGTGTCGAACAGCGTGACGCCGTCGGTCAGGAGATCCTCGAAAGTCTGGCGCTTTCCGGGGTCCGATTCTCCCCGGGCCCCCCATGAGTTCGTGCCGACCCCGACGGCGCTCACGCGCAGGCCCGTCGAGCCGAGGACGATTGTTTCTGCCGCCTCATCCCTCATTGTCTCATCTCCTCCTGTTCGCTATATTCTACCCCGCCCGGCAGGCCCCCGTACAATGGTATCAAAACATGCTTCGAGGACGCGCCGCCCCGGCGATTTCATCACCATCGAGGGGGCGCGGCAGAACAACCTCAGGAACCTCAGCCTGAAGATCCCTCTGCGAAAGCTCATCGTCATCACCGGCGTGAGCGGCTCGGGCAAATCCTCTCTCGCCTTCGACACCCTGTACTCCGAGGGGCAGCGACGCTACGTGGAAACCTTCTCCTCCTACACGCGGCAGTTTCTCGACAGGATGGACAAGCCTCGGGTGGACAGGATCGACGGTATCCCGCCCGCCATCGCGATAGACCAGACAAATCCTGTACGCACCTCGCGCTCCACCGTTGGAACCATGACGGAGCTCAATGACCACCTGAAGCTCCTCTTCGCGCGCGCCTCACGCCTGTTCTGCGGCAATTGCGGCCGGGAAGTGCGCCGCGACACACCCGAGAGCATTGCCGATCAGCTTCCGAAAGGCAGCAAACTCCTCATCACTTTTCCCATCACCATCCCGGACAATTTCACGGAAGCTGAAGTCCAGGATCTCCTCTCGAAACAGGGATACACCCGCATCCACAGGAAGGAAGGGAAGAAGTTCGAGGTGCTGCAGGACAGGCTGATGACGACTGCCGACAATCGGGCGCGCATCGTGGAGGATCTCGAAGCGGCGCTGAAATACGGGCAGGGACGCGTCAGCGCTCACGTCACGGACGCCGCGGGGGAGCCCGTGGAACAGCTTCACTTCTCTTCGGACCTGCACTGCGCCTTCTGCGACATCCACTACGAGGACCCCACGCCGAACCTGTTCTCGTTCAACTCGCCCGTGGGCGCTTGTCCCACCTGTCGAGGATTCGGGCGCACCATCGGCATCGACTGGAATCTCGTCATGCCCGATGACAGCAAGAGCCTTGCCGGCGGCGCCGTCAGGCCGTGGCAGACGGAGAGCTTCCGCGAGGTCCAGGACGAGCTCCTGAAGTACGCTCGAAAGCGCGGTGTGCCCACCGACGTGCCGTGGGCGGAGCTCACGGCGGAGCAGCGCGCGTGGGTCATCGATGGGGAAGGCGAATGGGACGACGGGGTGTGGTTCGGCGCAAAGCGCTTCTTCAAGTGGCTGGAATCCAAGAGCTACCGCATGCACATCAGGGTGCTCCTCTCCAAGTACCGGGCCTATACCCTGTGCCCTGACTGCGCAGGGGCCCGGCTGAAGCCTGATGCGCTGCGTTGGAAGGTAGGGCAGGAGAAGCTCTCCCTCCACGATGTCGTGCTCCTGCCCATCGACGGCTGCCTGGCGCTCTTCGAAGGGATCAGCCTCCCCTCACCGATGGACGAAGCCACCACGCTCCTCCTGTCCGAGATCAGGACGCGCCTGCGCTACCTGGTGGACGTGGGCCTGGGGTACCTCACGCTGGACCGGCAGTCCCGGAGCCTCAGCGGCGGGGAAGTGCAGAGGATCAATCTCACCACCGCGCTGGGCACCTCACTGGTGAACGCGCTTTTCGTGCTGGACGAGCCGAGCATCGGCCTCCATCCACGCGACATCGGCCGGCTCATCGGCGTCCTCCAGCGTCTGCGGGACGCGGGCAACACGATCGTCGTCGTCGAGCACGATCCGGACGTGATCCGGGCCGCGGACCTCGTGCTGGACATGGGCCCTGGCGCCGGTGAGCGCGGCGGGCAGATCGTGTTCTTCGGCGGCCTCCCCCAGCTATTGTCGGACAGGCGGTCACTTACCGCCCAGTACCTCACAGGGCGGAAGAAGGTGGAAGCCCGGCTGCCGAAGGCCAGCGCGGCGCAGCGCGGCCGGGAGCAGCGGGATGAGGTCATCCGAGTCCTCGGCGCGGCCGAGCACAACCTGAAGGGCATCGACGTGGACATCCCGCTGCACCGGCTGGTCTGCGTCACCGGAGTCAGCGGCTCAGGCAAGTCCACCCTCATGCAGGACGTCCTCTACAATGCCCTCGCCGCGCTGAAGCACAAGCCGGTCGATCCGCCGGGGAAACATCGGGCCATTGCCGGGCACGAGCTGGTGAAGGACGTGGTGCTGGTGGACCAGTCGCCGATCGGGCGCACCGCCCGATCCAACCCGGTGAGCTACGTCGGTGCGTTCGACGGCGTACGAAAGCTCTTCGCCCTGGAGCCCCAGTCGAAAGAGAGGGGGTACACGCCGGGCACCTTCAGCTTCAACTCCGGCAACGGCCGCTGTCCCACGTGCAGCGGCAGCGGCTTCGAGCACATCGAGATGCAGTTCCTGAGCGACGTGTACCTGCGCTGCCCGGACTGTGATGGCAGGCGCTTCCGGCAGGAGGTGCTCGACGTGCGCCTTTTCCCGTCCGGCGCATCGGCGGCTGGTGCATCTCCGTCCCGCGCGCGTCAAACTGCAAAGTCCATTGCCGATGTCCTGGACATGACGGTCTCGGAGGCGTGCGACTTCTTTTCGGACTCGGCTGAAATCCTCTCCGGGCTCGCCCCCCTCGCGGCCGTGGGCCTGGGGTACGTAAGCCTGGGACAGCCGGTGCCTACGCTGAGCGGCGGAGAAGCGCAGAGGCTGAAGCTGGCGGGATTCCTGGCAGATTCAGGGACGGGCCGCGACGGAAAGGGAAACCTGTTCCTCTTCGACGAGCCGACTACCGGCCTGCACTTCGACGACATCGCCACGCTCCTGGGAGCTTTCCGGCAGCTTGTCGGCGCCGGTCATTCGGTCGTCGTCATCGAGCACAATCTCGACGTCATCCGCGCTTCGGACTGGATCATCGACCTGGGGCCCGAAGGCGGTGACGCAGGCGGACACATCGTCAGCGCGGGCACGCCCGCACAGGTGGCGAAGTGCAGGGAGAGCAGGACGGGTGTTTCGCTTCGCACCTCAGGGCTTGCAGCGTTCAAGGCATCGGGGACTGCAGGACGCCCACGCGCACGGCCCCGACCCTCCGAGGGGCAGGCTCACGAGCCCCTGCCTGGTGTCACGGACAATGCCATCGTGATCCGCCACGCCCGGGAGCACAATCTCAAGAACATCGACCTGTCCCTTCCCCGTGACGCCTTCAGCGTCATCACCGGCGTGAGCGGGAGCGGCAAGAGCACGATCGCCTTCGACATCCTTTTCGCCGAAGGTCAGAGGCGATACCTCGAATCATTGAACGCGTATGCGCGCCAGTTCGTGCAGCCTGCGCGGCGCCCGGACGTGGACGGCGTCTACGGCGTTCCTCCCACGGTGGCCATCGAGCAGCGCACGAGCCGCGGCGGGAGAAAGAGCACGGTAGCCACACTGACGGAGGTGTACCCCTTCCTCCGCCTCCTCTTCGTGAAGCTGGGCATCCAGCACTGCCCTGATTGCGGGATCCCGATCCAGCCCCAGACGCCGGATGCTATTGCCGCGCGGCTGCTGCGCGAGTACAAGGCAAGGCGGGTCTCGGTGCTCGCCCCGCTGGTCACGGCGCGCAAAGGGTACTACACCGACCTGGCCGCATGGGCCGCAGGCAAGGGCTTCGAGCACCTGCGGGTGGATGGCGAGCTGCTTCCTACGGCAGCCTGGCCGCGCCTGGACCGTTTCAAGGAGCACACGATCGAGCTTCCCATCGGGAGCGAGATCGTCTCCGCGGAAAGGGAACGTGCCCTGCGTGAGCTCCTCTTGCGGGGGCTTTCCTTTGGCAAGGGCGTGATCCGCGTCATCGCCGCGGTCCGCGCCAGGGCGGCTCGCGCCAAGGCGGCCGGCGCCGCCGTCAGCGGGGCCGCCATCGCCGGGACCGTTTTCTCAACGCGCCGGGCCTGTCCGCGCTGCGGAAGGAGCTTCGAAGAGCTGGACCCGCGCCTGTTCTCCTACAACTCCAAGCAGGGCTGGTGCCCGTCGTGCTACGGCACGGGCGTCCAGCTCTCGGGGTTCGACGCCGAGCAGACCGGTGAGGAGATCTGGTGGAACGACTGGTGGGGCGGCCCGGAGAAGACCTGCCCCGCGTGCAAAGGTGAGCGGCTCCGGCCGGAGGCGCTGGCGGTAAAGTTCCGGGGGAAAAACATTGCCGACTACGCGCGGCTGCCCGTGGCCGAGGTGGGGCGGGAGATGATCGGCCTGCGCTTTTCCCCGAGAGAGGCCGAGATCGCGCGCGACCTCATTGCCGAGATCCTCTCCCGTCTCGCGTTCCTTCAGAGCGTGGGCCTTTCCTACCTCGCCCTGGACCGCTCCGCCCCGACGCTGAGCGGCGGGGAAGCTCAGCGGATCCGGCTCGCCTCCCAGCTCGGCTCCAACCTGCGCGGGGTGTGCTACATCCTGGACGAGCCAACCATCGGTCTTCACGCGAGGGACAACCTCGTGCTCCTGGACACGCTCCACGCCCTGCGCGCCAAGGGGAACACGGTCATTGTCGTAGAGCATGACGAGGAAACCATCCGCCGTGCCGAGCATATCGTGGACCTCGGCCCGGGGGGCGGGGTGAACGGCGGGCATGTCGTGGCGGAAGGCACCCTCGGTGCAATCATGAGAAGCCGCGCTTCCCTCACGGGCAGGCTCTTGAAAGTCCCCTTGAAGCACGCAATGAACGGCAGGCCGCCGGCCGATGGGGGGGCGAGCCTCATCCGTGTCCGCAACGCCCGGCTTCACAATCTGAAGGGGATCAATGTCGACGTGCCCCTGGGCCGGCTCACCTGCGTCACCGGTGTGAGTGGAAGCGGAAAGAGCACCCTGGTTCGGGATGTGCTGTACGCGAACCTCCAGCACCTGCTGTCGGGGGCCAGGCGCCGGCGCCGGAACGCCTCTCCGGGGCCCGCACCCCGGAAAGACGCCGCATCTCAGGCCCTCCTGGGCTGCGATTCGATCGAGGGATGGCCTGACATCCAGAGGGTGCTCGAGGTAGACCAGACCCCCATCGGCAAGACCCCCCGCTCCTGCCCGGCAACGTACGTTGGGATCTGGGACGACATCCGCAGGCTCTACGCAGGATCCAACGAAGCCCGCATGCGCGGGTACACGGCGAGCCGGTTCTCCTTCAACGTGGCCGGCGGCCGTTGCCCCGAATGCGAAGGCCAGGGCGTGAAGAAGATCGAGATGAGCTTCCTCCCGGATGTGACGGTTGCTTGCGACGCGTGCCGGGGGGCGCGGTTCAATGCGGAGACGCTTTCCGTCAGGTTCCGCGAACGGAGCATCGCCGAGGTCCTGGCGATGAGCGTGGACGAGGCGGCGGACTGCTTCGATTTCCACCCGGGGATCCGTCATGCGCTGCAGCTCCTCCAGCAGGTCGGGCTGGGCTACCTCTCTCTGGGACAGCAGAGCCCCTCCCTCAGCGGCGGCGAAGCCCAGCGCATCAAGCTCGTCACGGAGCTGGCCAAGGCGCGGGTGCCCGCGAATGGGGCGCTTCTCGCCGCGAGGTCGGCCGCGTCCACGGCGGAAGAGGCGCCAGTCCGCCGGGGTTTCACCCCGCTCCGCACTCTCTACCTTCTGGACGAGCCCACGATCGGCCTGCACATGGCGGACGTTGAGAAGCTCGTCCGCGTGCTCCATCGCCTGGTGGACGCGGGGAATACCGTGGTGATCATCGAGCACAACATGGACGTGATCGCGGAAGCCGACTGGGTGATTGACCTCGGCCCTGAGGGAGGCGACCAGGGCGGGAAGATCGTGGCGGAGGGAACTCCGGTGGACCTGGCGAAGAGCAGCTCCCGTTCCTACACGGCGCGGTTCCTCGCGAAGTTCGTGAAGGAGAGGCGGGACGCCTGAGCTACCCCCGGGGATACGGGTCTTTGCGCATCCTCCAGATGATGAGAATCGGGGCGATGATCCAGGAAATATTGGCTCCCACCACGGATGCGAGGTGCGGCGTCGCCATGGGCCCCCAGATCTCCTCGCTCAGGATGATCGTCACGTTCGTGAGCATGACGGAGGCGTAGATGATGCTCGGCATACGGATCCAGTTCCGCCCCCGGACGAACGCGTAGATGGCGAACGCGTAGTACGGCCCGAAGAAGATTGCGTCGATCCAGATCGTGGCCCGCCACCACACCGGCCGCGCGTTCAGGAGCGGGTCGAAGGTCCGCCCCCACCAGTGCCCAACGTCGACGATGACGCGCGGCGGCCACGCCGGGTAGGTGAAGCTCGCGGTGTTGATGATGATGATCTGCTCGATGTCGAAGAGGTAGCTGATCGCCACAAGGTTGAAGATGAAATAGATCAGGAGCACGATATCCAGGGGACGCTGTCTGAGAGGGAGCGCGTTCGGCATTTGCCAATCATAGCACACCCGGATATTGACGGATACGCGCGGTGATACTTCGGTGGCCCTCCTGGTGATCCCCGGCCTCGGTTTGCTCTTCGACACCTGGGAGGAGCGGCTATCGCGTCGCGATCACTCCCAGCTTGAGCAGTCCGTCATAGACGAACTGGACTGACAGTGCGGTCAGCACGATGCCCATGATCCTTTCGATCACGGAAACCCCCGTCCGCCCCAGGACACGCAGAAAAAACGAGCTGAGCAGCATGGTGCCCCCGGCCATGGCCAGGGCCAGGGCGACTGAGCCCGCAAGGATGAACGGGATGAACGGCGGGAGCGTGTCTTCGCTGAGGTAGAGCAGGACCGTCGTGATGGCCCCGGGTCCGGCAAGCATCGGGATGGCAAGAGGGAATATGGAGACGTCCTCGCGCTCCTCGCCCGCCTCCCGGCCCGTCGTCTTCGTCCTGCCCGGCCTGCCCAGGAGCAGGTCGATGGAGATGATGAACATCAGGATGCCGCCCGCGATGAAGAACGATCCGGGCTGAATGCCGAGAAACCTCAGGATCGCGCTGCCGGTGAATATGAAGATGCAGAGCACGACAAAGGCGACAAGGACCGCCTTCAGGATGGTCGCATGCCTGCGGGCGGGCGTGAATCCGGGAGTGAGGGAGATGAAGACCGGCACGATCCCGAAGGGATCAACGACGATGAACACGGCGAGGAAAATCGTGACGATTTCACTGACGAGGGACATGACAGCCCGAATGTAGCATGCCGGGCGCCCGCGAAGAAGCGGAGGCGGGCGCGCAAATTCTCTCTCGGGAATCGGTACGGTCTTGCGGCGGAATTTCCCACCGCGGCGTGACCATGCGAGATGTACCCAGAAATTGGGTACAAGCCCCAATGCTGAGACCCCTCACCTGGTTTTCCGCATACGCAAACGGGAGACCTGGCGGCGAGAATCTACCTGCTCAGAACGTGGAGTACTCGATTGTGCCGCCAATGATAGTCGCGGCGACATTCGCGTTTCGGATCTCGTGCGGGTCGATCGAGAAGATGTCCGCGTCGAGCACCGTGAGATCGGCCCGCTTGCCGGCGACCATCGAGCCCAGCTCACTTTCCCTGCCTGCCGCGAAGGCGGCGCCGCGGGTGTAGGCATGAACAGCCTGTTCCACCGTGAGTCTCTGCTCGGGCCTCCAGCCATCAGCTCCCGGGCTTCCGTCCGCCCTGCGGCGCGTGACCGCGGCGTGAATGCCGGCCAGCGGGTCGCAGACTTCAACCGGGCAGTCCGAACCGAACGCCAGGGTGGCACCTGCGTCCAGGAGGGACTTCCACGCGTAGGCGCCCCGGCACCTCTCTCCCCAGTATCGCTCTGCAATGATCATGTCGGATGTGGCGTGGAGGGGCTGCATCGAGGCGGTGATCCCCAGGCGTGAGAGCCGCCCGATGTCGTCGGGATGGAGGAGCTGGACGTGCTCGATGCGGTTGCGCATGGCGGTCTTCCCCGGTTGAGCCGCGCGTTCGAATGCATCCAGAACGACGTGACATGCCGCGTCACCGATTGCGTGCACGGCGCAGGCAATGCCGGCCGCGTTGGCGCGAAGGATGTCATCGAATAGCTGCGACGCGGTGAGACGCGGGATCCCGGTGGACCAGGTTCCTTCGTACGGGGCGATCATCCACGCGGTCTGGGGACCCAGCGCGCCGTCGGCGAACATCTTTACCGGGCCCAGCGTCAGTCGCTCGCCTCCGAAGCCGGAGTGCAGGCCGAGTGAGATCGCCGCCGAAAGCTGCTCATGCGGGATCCCCTTCAGCACCCGCAGCCGCAGCTCCCCCCTCTCTTCCAGCTCCTGGAATGCCTCCAAAGCAATGGTGTTGTCAAAGTCATGGATGCCGGTGAGACCCGCTATGAGCGCCGCGGCCTGCGCATCTCTCATGAGGCCGGCGAGCTCTCCGGGGGTCGGTCGTGGAATGGCCGCCTGCACGAGGCGCATTGCATTTTCCAGCAGAATCCCGGACGGAATGCCTTCCCGGGAGTGGACGATCTGCCCGCCCTCCGGGTCCCGCGTGTCCAGGCCGATCCCTGCCTCGTGGAGGGCGAGTGAGTTGACCCAGAGCGCGTGCCCGTTCTTGGCTTCGAGGCAGACGGGATTTCGCGGCGCCGCCTTGTCCAGCGGACGAGTGTCGGGCAAGCCGCCGGCGTCCCAGACATTGTGATTCCATCCGGATCCCGTGATCCAGGCGCCGGCCGGGCTGCTGGCCGCGCGCGCGGAGACACGGGCCGCAGCCTCCTCCATGGTGGCAGTTTCAACGTTTACGGCGCGGAGTGACTCCGCATACCACTTGAAATGCAGGTGGGCATCGGTGAGGCCGGGCAGGACGCATCTCCCCGCAAGGTCCAGGACCTCGGGATGTCGTCCCAGCGCCGCACGCGCTCCCGCTTCATCGCCCACGTGGACGAAAATGCCGCCCCGGCTCGCGACCGCCCGGGCCTTCGGAACCGCGGCATCCATTGTGTGGAAGTTACCGTTGACCAGGAGCAGATCGACGCTCATGCGGAGGGAGGTCTTTGCCGGGCTCTAGAGCGCCTTCTCGTAGACCCTGTACTTGCGGTAGGGCTTGCCGCCGAGCTTCAGCGCCGTGTTGGTCATGGCCGCGTTGTCCTCTTCCACCCAGGACATCTCCGCCGCCGTGTAGCCCTTGGACACTCCGTTCTTGTAACTGTAGTAGTAGAAGGCGAGGTCGATACCCCGGTTGCGGTACTCCTTGAGGACCCCCATGCTGATGGTGCGGACCAGGTGCGTCTTTTTTTTCGCGGTGAGCAGGTGATAGATCCCGAAGGGGAACAGGTGGCCATGCGCCGCCTTGTACCCGACGTTGTAGTCCGGCATCGTGACGGACACTCCGACGATCTTCCCGTCCGCTTCGGCGAAGAACACAAGGTCCGGATCCAGCCCCATCTTCAGGTCCTTCGCCATCACCGCCATTTCGTCAGGCGTCATCGGGGTGAACACCGCGTTCACCTGCTCGTAGGAGTTGTACAGCTCCACGAATCTGTCGTATTCGTTCTTGAAATCCTTCATGTTGAGGGTCCGGAGCTTGAACCCGCCTTTCGCCTCCACACGGGGCATGATCTTTGCAAGGCGCTCGGGGATCTCGGGATTGTCCATTAACCATGCGATGAGATCCTTCCATTTGCGGTTGCCATAGGCCTGGATGATGCGGTCATAATATGGAAGATTGTACGTCATCAGCATGACGGGCGACCCTTCGAACCCTTCGATCTGGGCGCCGATGTAGTCATTCGCGTTCGGCGACATGGGGCCGATGATCCTCGTGCAGCCCCGTTTTCGCGCGAAGTCGAACGCGGCGTCGAACAGGTGCCGGGCGACTTCGGCGTCGTCGATGCATTCGAACCAGCCCCAGTACCCTGCCTTCTCCTTGTGCGTTTCCTCCCAGATACGGTCGTGGACGCCCGCGATCCTCCCCACGACGACCCCGTCCCTGCGGGCCAGAAAGAACTCACCTTCCGCGTGCTGCCAGAACGGGTGCTTTTTCCGATCGAGCTTCCTGAAGTCATCCATGAGAAGCTGAGGCACCCAGTTGGAGTCCTTCGCGTACAGGGTGTACGGGAACTTCACGAACTCCTGCACCTGCTTCTTCGACACAACCTTTTCGACGGTGACCGGCATGGGCGCCCCCTTTTCGATCGTGAGGAGATGCGATGAAGGGTACGGGCGAAGCTCCAGGATGTCAAGGACACGGAGGCGGAAGGCGGCCGCACAATGCCGGAAAATGCACAGAATTGTCGTTGCGTCCAAAGACAACCGGGATCGGGCGGCAGATACTGGTCGCATCATTGAGGAACCAGATGCAAAGTGCCCGCACCACTCCCCGAGCCCCCCGGGATCCCGCCGAAAGCTGGGAGCTTCGCTATGCGGAGAGTGAAGGGGGATCGTACCACCGGGGGATATGCGACATTTTCCCGTTCACCCCTCGTCGGGCAGAGGACATCGCTGAGGGGGCACTGGAGTCTCTCAACGAGACCTGCGGCATTGAGGGGCTTCGCCAGGTATTCCTCCTTCCAAGGGCGGCCCGCACAACGGGATTCGCAGAGCAGAAGGTGATTTCTCCCGGGAGCGTCCTGGGCATAGGCACCCGGGCAGTCGGACTCTGGACGGACAAGCCCGAGCCGGGCGTGAAAGTCGCGATTCCCCTCGAGAGGCTCTCCGCAATAGAAGACGTGACGATCCTCCTCTACGGCAGGCTCAGTTTCCTCTCCTTCGGCGAACGCCTGACGATCCGCTACAACACGCTTGCCCGGTTCGCGCTCGAGCCCGCCCTGCTGGATCTGCGAAGAAGACTGGGGGGCTCGCCCCAGCCCCTTCCGCGTGATGATGAGCCATCCCCTCACCTGCCGATCAAGTGGGAGTGCCTGATCCGCAGCTCTCTCCTTCGATTCCACGAAGACGCCCCGGTGGCCTTTCGATTTGCCACCACACCGGGAAAGTTCCGCCACGAGCGCGAGCGGGGCGAGCTCCTCGCGGTCAATCCACACGAGCTCGTGTACATGTGCGACCCGCCGGAGGCATCGCACGGCTACGGAGAGGATTCATTCATCGTTCCCCGTGCGCGCATCACCAGGGTGCGGGTCCGCGAAACGTACCTGGAGGTGGGATCCAATGGCGCCCGGTTCAGCTTGTCGATGGCCCCGGAGTTGCGCGAGGCGGCCGCGCGGTGGTTCGCCTGAGGAAGTCGGCGCGGTTTTCCTTTCCCCCTTCGCCCACGAGATGCCCAATCCGTTCACGGCGTCACTGAAGAGCGGGCCTCACGCCTGCGCCGGGCCGTGGAGATCTGCGGAGCCGCAGGAGGGCGCCTCCGTTACGTTCTCGTGCTCGCGGGATCGCTTTGCCGCGGCGAGGAACATCCCCAGTTTTTCCCGGCTCACGAAGCCCATCTCCACGGCAAGCTCGCCGAAGAATCTGCGGTCATGCTCCTGCTTTTCAAGCACCATCCGCACCTGTTCCGTGGTCATGACGCCTATCCGCACGAACTCTTCCCCTACTCTCGTGTCGGGGAACTCTCGAACGGAAACGAGCCGATAGGTAGAGACATCCCCGCTCACGCCGCGCACCTCCGCACCCGGCTCCGCCTCGGCCTCCACGAGGTGGCTGACCCGCTCGTAGGTCGCAGCGGAAATGTGAATGTCCGTCTTGAAGGTCTTATTCAGCTGCTCGATGCGGGAGGCGAGATTGACCGCGTTGCCGATGACGGTGTATTCCAGCCGCCGCAGGGAGCCGATGTTGCCTGCCACCACTTCGCCGCTGTGCACGGCCATCTCCTCGTCCCTTCCGCTGCTCAGTGGGGCGCCAAAAACGGCCATGAGGCCATCGCCAAGGAACTTGTCCAGGGTGCCTCCGAATTCGAAGACCACGTCGACAAGGCGCGAGAGCACATCATTGAGCAGTCCGACCACATCCCGGGGTGGAAGAGAGCCTGAAAGCCGCGTGAAGTCCCTGATGTCGCAAAACAGGACCGTCGCGGCTCACGCCTGCCCTCCGTAACGATGGATCAGTCCTGCATGATCTCCGCTTCCGCGGGTGTCATGCCCTCGATGACGGGGCGGTCAATCTGTTCCAGGAGGTGCCCCGACTTTTCCTTCTTGGTCTCGAGGTAGAAGCGGTTGTACCTGTTCGGAGGAGTGACGAGCGGGATGCGGTCGTTCACGTCCACGCCCAGGCTCACCAGGCCTTCGATCTTCCTCGGGTTGTTCGTCATGAGGCGCACGGATTTCACCTTCAGGGAGCTCAGCATGTGTGCGGCCACGCTGTAGTCCCGCTCGTCGTCGCGGAACCCCAGGGCGATGTTCGCCTCCACGGTATCGAGGCCCTGGTCCTGGAGACCATACGCGCGGATCTTGTTGAGGAAGCCGATCCCCCGCCCTTCCTGCCGCAGGTACAGGAGGATGCCGTTCTCCATCTCCCCGATAGCCGCAAGCGCCGACTCGAGCTGGTCCCGGCAGTCGCACCTCAGGGAGCCGATGGCATCACCGGTGAGACATTCTGAGTGCAGGCGCACGGGCACGTTCGGCTCTCCGCCTATGTCGCCGTGCACGAACGCGGCGTGCTCCTTGCCGTCGCGGTTGTTCCAGAAAGCGACAACCTGGAACTGCCCGAACCGGGAAGGCAGCTCGGCAATGGCGGCGATGCGGACGCATATCTTGTCCTTGCCCACGCCCGTGCAGTCGTGGTAACGGTTCTCGTCCAGGAGCTCCTTGATCTGCAGGTGCGTCAATGGCATGGCCACATGATACACCCGAAATTGACCGATGAGAACTGGTGTCGTATGCTGAATCATGGCGATGCATGACGTGATCGTCCTCGGCGCAGGTGTGGCCGGCCTGCAGTGTGCGCGCCGCCTGCAAAACGCGGGAGCCGATGTGCTGGTCGTGGACAGAGCAGATAAGCCGGGCGGCCGATGCGCCACTCGCTCGTTCGACGGCCAGCCGGCGGATTATGGCCCTCTGTTCGTGCACGGGAATGACCCCGGATTCCTCGCTGCAGCAAGCGGCGTGCCAGGCGAGCGCCTCGAAGGCTGGCCCGTGCGCGTCAGCGGCCGGGGAACGCCCTGCCAGCCTGATGCATTCGCCCCGTTCGAGACGCGGCTCGCCTTTGCAGATGGCGTGAATTCTTTTCCGCGGGCGCTCGCCGGAGGCCTTTCCATCCGGCTTCGCGCGCACGCCGCCTCCGTCGCTCTCGGGAAAGAGGGCGTCGTCGTCACGCTCTCAACCGGAGAACAGCTGCGGACGCGCGATCTCGTGCTCG
>JBEKTX010000061.1:0-15235 GCA_049515615.1 Spirochaetia bacterium | reverse complement strand
GGGCGCACGGGAAGTGCACCAGTTCGAGATCATGCCGAAGCCGCCTGAATGGAAGGAGTCGTGGAACCCGAGCTGGCCCGCATGGCCGAACATCCTGCGCACTTCCAGCTCCCAGGAGGAGGGCTGCGCCCGCGACTGGTCGATCACGACACTGAAGTTCACCGGAGAAGAAGGAAGCGTGACCGGTGGAAGCTTTGCCCGGGTGGAATGGAAAAAGGGAGACAACGGTTCGATGAAGATGGAAGAGATCCCCGGTTCGGAGTTCTGCCGCAAGGTGGACCTCGTGCTCCTGGCAATGGGGTTCATGCACGTTTCCCACGGCAAGATCATCGAGGAGCTAGGCGTGGAATACGATCCCCGCGGGAATGTCAGGTGCAACCCCGACTATTCCACTTCGGCAAAAGGGGTTTTCGCCGCGGGGGATGCGAACACGGGAGCCTCTCTCGTTGTGCGGGCGATCTTCTATGGCCGCGAGGCGGCCCGGAATATAGACAACTACCTCAGAGGGTGATCGGTACGGGCAGTGAGCCAGTACCGAATGGTTGGGCGTGATGACGGCGAGGACCTGCATTGGGGAACCACAGCGGGTGCCGCACGAGGGGCTCTCGCTGTTCGCTGCGCGGCCAGCTGCCGCCTATGAGGTCCACCTCACACACCTTTGCCAGCAGCCGTGCCCAGGTAGTGAGGGACTCCTTGGCGGCCATGGACTGATCTGTGGCTTCCCGCAGGGCAGGACCGAGGCGCACAGCCGGTCGCGGCTGGTGGTCCCTCGTCCAGCCCTCGGGAGCCAGGCGGGCAGGTGGGGCTTGCCGGACCACGTGCCACGCGATCTGGAGGAATACAGACCGCAGCGACGAATCAATCGTGCGCCGTGACCTCCATTCCAATCATTTGGAAGGGAGAGTGTAGGTGGCAGTCCCCTCAAGTTCCGCGAAACCAGCGAAGTCTTTCGTTGAGTTGATCTGCCTGGCGGTGATTGCCTCAGTTCCCTTTATTCCCTCGAATCGACCGGTCCCTTTGATGTATTCAGTCTTGACTGATGCTACCACGAGCCCTTTGGGACCTACCGAAAAGTTATTTGCAATTTTTGTCGTATAGGAGGACCCGTCGTCAAACGTAATCGTCGCATACCCCGAGGTAGTTCCGACGCCTTTTGTCACATCAATGTATTCGACGGATGAGGCCGCACCTATTTCACCCGTTTCAAAGGTGCTCAAACCCCTCCTGATAGAAATTCCAACAAAGTGCCCGTCAGCAGGGTCCCCGACGGGAAAGAAGTTACCTGTGACTTCATAGTTAACTCCCTTGAAGTGCACAGTCTTATTGGTCTGCGCTCCTGCCATACCTGATGCACTTAGCAGCAATGCCGAAACAAGAATCGCTAGAAGAATCGGTTTTGAAGCCTCGATTCGACACTTCATACTCCACCTCCTAATAAAGATTAGCCCCTAGAATTGAGTACTCGATCGCTACTTTATGCTGACTAATCGTTCGCCGCATGCGTAGAAGTTACGTATTTTTGATGGAAATCCTTTCCTCACACTTGACAACAACAGAAGCGGGCGTGAGAGTTATTGCTGGGGCCAAAGCTAACCCAAAGAGAAGGCACGGATAAAAAATGAAGGGCTCTGGAAAGGTGCCACGGCCCAGAGTGCATGGCTGTCGTCTCACGGCAGGGTCATGCCGAACAATTTGTGAGCTTATTCGTGCGACCTGCACAGAATGCCTCGTCGAGAACAAACGACCGTCGGGACCAACTCTCCATGCGCGCGAAATAGGCGAGAAGTTCTGCGCCTTGACCTCGCGTGAAGCTGAGCTATGTTCTCTGCTTGCACTTCGACTCAACACCGCTGAGATCGCAACCTGCCTTCTCCTCAGCGCACGAACGGTAGAGAAACATATTGAAAGAATTTTCAAGAAGCTCGAAGTGTGCTCCCGTGAACAATTGAGGCAGAGATTGGGCATTCAAGCACCAACTATCCCTTCGGTCGGTATGCAACCCTCTGTACATCATAAATGATCGGACCTGAGCCCTTCGGCGTATGGCTTTGCCAATGGTATCCACTTCACTGTGAGGGGAGTTGTTGCAGGGAGAAACGGTTCTCCGCATCATCAACCCATATATGCGTAAAAACTGCGTATTTCGACACTTGACAGCTAAAAACTGCTGTGTGAGACTTCTCCAACTGCCAATAGTTCGGCACCTTCTTGATACTTCATGCAGCCTGGCGTGGAGGGAGAATGACGGACTACTCAAAGGTGCCATGGCTGAAGGTGCACGACTACCTCCTCCAGGTAGGATCATGCCGTACAATCCGTGAGTTCACGCTTACTGCCTGCAGAGAGGCAGAAAAGCTAATCCCGTTCGACACCACGGCCTGTTTACACCGCATCATCGATGGGAGATGTTTTGATACATGTCTTGGAGGAATCGGCTGCAGCACTGCTGTGACGGCGTCCTTCAACAACTATTATCGAATGAAACAGCCGGGCGCACCCGCGGCAAGCGGGGAGCATTCGGACCAGGATCCTGGATTATTGATGTTCGCGCCTATTATTGATTGGCGGAAACTTCAGCGCCTGGAGTATGCATCAGATTTCATGTTACCCAATAAGATGTACAAGAGTCTTGCCCACGCTCTTCCTGCTCAACAGGTTGCTCTTTCAGCTCATAGATCACGGTTGAGTCCAGATTTCAAGGATATAGACGTCACGGTACTGGACCTGCTGAACCAGCACCTCAATATCTATTGGTCGTTCCTCGTTGAGAGGGAAGGAGCGAAGTACGGACCAGCCCCGGAGAAATCCGGATTGCGTTCCGTTCGAGAGGAAGCGTCGCGCTTAGGCTTGACTCAGCGCGAGCTAGAAATTGCCCTCCTGCTCTCAGAGAGGCTTTCTATGCCTGAAATAGCGGATAGGCTCTTCATCAGCCGTCGCACCGTGGAAAAGCACGTCGAGAATATCTACGGAAAGCTCGGGATAAGAAAGAAACAGGAGGTGGGCGAACACCTGTTCGGCATTCGCCCGTATTCTCCATCCGTGTGACTGATTGCCGCTATGTCTGGATGCGTACGGTAATGTCGAATCGCTTTGGACCGTGAGCTCAACAGGCGCATCCTGAGCTGATCGCACAGGCAGCTGAAGAGACAGGGGCACTGGTGACGGCAGAGGAACATTCCATCATAGGCGGACTGGGGAGCGCGGTTGCGGAGGTGCTCACCGAGCGGTGTCCTGTCCCGCTTGCGCGAGTGGGCATCGCCGACGTGTTCACGGCCACGGGGCCGGATCCCGAAACGCTGATGGACGCGTTCGGCGCGGCGGTGCGCGTCATATCGAGACGGAGAGGGAACGCGAATGCCTGAAGCAAGAGCCGGAATCGGATTCATCGGCGCGGGAGAGATATCCCTGCTCCACAGCAGGGCCCTGGAAGCCATCCCCGGAGCCCGACTCGTAGGGCTGTGGAACCGCACCCGGACGACGGCAGAGAAGCGAGCGGCGCTTTACGGCTGCAAGTGTTATGGGACTGCGGAGGACCTCGTCGCCGATCCCGGCATCGATGCCGTTTTTGTTCTTACAAACCAGGAAACCCATCTCCCGTACGTGAAGCTCGCGCTCGAAGCGGGGAAGCACGTGCTCGTCGAGAAGCCGCTCGGCATGAAGGTGAGCGAGATCGAGGAGATGAAAAGAATCGCGCTTCGATCAGGGAGAGCATGCGTGCCGGGGCACAACATGATCCACGAGGAGGGTATTGGAAGAGCGCATGATTTGATCGCACACGGGGATATCGGGAAAATCGTCTCCTGCTATGTGATGTACAACCTTCATCATTCCGAGGAGCGCGCCGCCACGCTTCCCGGCATGGTGCGGCATATCCTGACCCACAACCTGTACACGATGCTCTACCTCGTGGGGAAACCCACACGGGTGGCCGCCATGCGCGCCACGCTCCACTACGAGAAACTGACCAGGGAAGACATTGCCATGTGCATCGTGCAACTGGAAAACGGCGGACTCGCGCATCTCTGTGCATCCTTTGCCGCGGACGACCTCTCCTCCGATCCCTGGACCTTCATGGTGAAGGTCATTGGAACCGCGGGCACGACACGGTATTCCTACCAGGACTGGGTCGAGCTAAAGAAAGGAATATCCCACTCCCACACGTTTACCGCCTATCAGGCAACAATCACTGCTGAAGACCGCTATTTCGTCGACGTCTGCCTCAAGGGCGGCGCTCCACGATCCGGCCTTGACGACGCCATTCTCTGCCAGAAGACCGTCGAGGCGGTCGAGCGGTCAATCGCCGAAGGAGTCATCGTCGAGATCCGCTGAAATAGAGGAGCGTGGTTTGGGACGGGGAAGAATGCAACCGAAGGGCGATTCACCCTTGTCTCAGGGAAATAGTTCTTTCAGCGCCTGCGAGGCAACATACACGCTCCCGATGCCGCTGAGCACATATGCAACGCGAAGCGCCTCTCCGATCTCATCCTTTGTGGCCCCAGGCTTGATTGCTTCCTGGGCCAATGACTTCACGCCGCTTACCGCTCCGTGCGCCGCGTCGTATGCGATCGCGATGATCAGCTTCGTCTTCCTGGGCAGGGCACCGTCGGCGAACGCCCACTGATCTTCACTTCTCAAGTGCTCGACGAGCTTCGGGTCTATCTTCACAACTGTGCTCAATGGGTTCTCTGGCATGGTGAGCCTCCTGTACGGGGGATGTGGGTAGTCTGCTGACCGGTTTCGGCGGCTCCAAGAAGGAAGCCAGTGGCATCCTGGGTAGTTACCATGATGCCTCCTGAAGCTGCTTGTAGGCATCGGTGTCTTTCAGCTTCTCGTTGGCCTGTGCGTAATCAAAGGCTGTTTTTCCAGACTTGTCCTTGACTTTCGTGTCCGCGCCAGCATTCAAAAAACAAGTGATCACTTCGGGGTTCTGGTTGTGTCTGGTAGCCCACATAAGCGGGGTCATGTCGAAATTGTCCTGAGCTTTCATTCCCGCGCCGGCCTTAAAGAGCGTGGTGATCACGTCGGGATTCTCGTTGTGCGCAGCAGCGAACATCAGCGGGGACGCACCGTCCGTCGTCAGAGCCTTGATATCCGCGCCGGCTTTCAAGAAGTGATAAGCGTATTTATAGCTTTCTGTGCCGCGATCGTCCTCGATTCCGCTGCGATTCTCCGCACCAGTTGAGTTGTTTGGGATCCAGGACCCGTACTGACAACCTGAATGTCCGCACATACCCGATCGTTTCTCTGCATTCCTCCCCGCAACAGCGGATGGTGAGCATAGTCGTCCCAACCGGAGCAGGAAGTCCTGACTTCGTCGTCCAGTGGGGGAGCCGATCCTATTGTCCGATCTTCCCTGCATGGGTGGCCCGCGGCCGTGCCAGGCCAGGCAGCTGATGACCTTGCGGATCTCGGCTGGATCGAGAATGATCGCGATCACCGACATCCTGCTTCCGCAGTTGGGACATGCCATGAGGTCGAGTTCGTACACCTTGGCAAGCAGCCGTGCCCATGCTTTCTTGCTGCAGAGCGTGCTGACTTGCTGATCCTTCGGGGCATCCGTGGGCGTGGGAGGCTGAGCGGCCTGTCGGCCATACCAGTGCAGGGGCGCGCGAGTGCAGAGTGCGGGGCGGTGTCTTTCCAGGTCCCGCGTCCGCGGGAGGAATACAAGCCATAGCGGCGCACCAGGTGGCGGGGTTCGGGGCGGGATGTGGAGGGTCACCTGGGCGATGAAGTCCAAACAGGAGAAATGGCGCTCCCTGCCCTTGAAGTATCCCGAGGTGGAGGGCTTCCAGCTGACAGTGTCCTGGTCCTGATCCCAATGGATCTTCTCCCGTGAAAGCGGGGCGCGTACGATGTAGTGGCTCAACGCCTGCCGTGCTTCCTGGTCGTAGATGCGCGTTCCGCTCTCGATAGAAAAGCCGGAGTGTTTCCAGCTGAGGAGTTTGCGTGCGAAGTCGGGGTTCAACAGGCGCTTGGAGAGGAACAAAGCAACCACCCTGTGGCGCCAGATTTCCGTCAGAGCTTCGTTGGCCCCCAGGGGAATGAAGAAGAAGCGGTCATGGCGGTTGAACCCACCCTCCAGCGCGATGGCGTGCCAATGGGGGTGGCATGCGGCGAACTCGCCGAAGGTCTGGTGACACGAGACCATGGCCGTATGGATGCTCCTGCCCGCGGCTTGGGTGAAGGAGCGCGTGAGGATGTCAAAGAGCAGCCTGCCGATGTCGGCAAACAGCTGCCGATCATGGCGAAGGAAGACGCGCAGCACTTTGGGAATTGTCGAGACGAACTGTCGGTGGGGCAGGCACAGACTGTGAGACGTACATGTCGAACGGGCCAGGGGTCTCCAAAATCAGCTGGCCCGCGTGGCCGAACATCCTGCGCACCTCCAGCTCCCAGGAGGAGGGCTGCGCGCGCGACTGGTCGATTACGACCCACCAATTCACGGGTGAGGACGGCTGGGTGACAAAGGGCAATTTCGCGCGCGTGGAGTGGAAGAGGTCGGATGGCGGGGGACTGAAGATGGAAAAGATCCCCGGCTCGGAGTTCTGCCGCAAGGTCGATCTCGTGCTCCTCGCGATGGGGTTCGTGCACGTCACGCACGGCAAGATCATCGAGGAGCTTGGCGTGGAATACGATCCGCGTGGGAATGTCAGGTGCAACCCCGACTATTCCACCTCGGCAAAAGGGGTTTTCGCCGCGAGGGATGCGAACACGGGAGCCTCTCTCGTCGTGCGGGCGATCTTTCATGGCCGCGAGGCGGCCCGCAACATCGACAATTACCTCAAGGGCTGATCCACGCCGGAAGAGCCCGCAGCAGGACGCTCCAGAATGGAACGTCAGCGCATCCTCTCGTATTCTTCGATCGCGCACTTGAGGCTACCTCCTGGTAGCACTCATTCCATTGACATCTAATTGGTGTAGATGTAAAATTGATGTTATGAAGCGGACCCAAATCCAACTTCCTGATCGGCTGTATGAGCGGCTCAAGGCTCGTGCCGTAGACGAGGAGAGCTCCCTCGCGGAGATCATGAGGAAAGCTGGAGAATACTACCTCGCTGTCCACCCGGAAGCTATAACTACGCCTGCCCACTGGACTCCGCCTGCACCTCGTGACCTGGGCGCTTTCCTGGTACCAGAGGATCGGTGGCGGGAGATGGCGAACGACGAAGAGGTCTCGCGTTGATCTCCTGCGACGCCAACATCATGTTGCACGCTTCCAACGCCCGCAGCCCCTTTCAGGCGCCTGCTGAGGCTTTCCTGCGGGAGCACGCCTCGGACGCGGAGTTCGCAATCTGTGAGTTGGTGCTCATGGAGTTGTACGTGCTGCTGCGCAACCCTGCAGTCGTGGCCAGTCCTCTCTCCGCGAGCCCGGCTGCCGAGATTATCCGCGGCTACCGGGGGAATCCTCGCTGGCGCGTGATCGACTATCCCGGAGGCTTGATGGAGGAGGTTTGGCGGAGGGCAGGGCAACCCGAGACCGCGCGGAGATCGATCTTCGATGCCCGTCTGGCCCTTACCCTGCGACACCACGGCGTGACCCGCTTCGCCACGGGAAACGTGAAGCATTTTGGCGACTACGGATTCGAGCGGGTCTGGAACCCACTGTCAGAGGAATCCGGCGAGCCTGCGACTGGCTGACCCATCCGGCCCGTCAGTCGAAGAACACCCGGTCCTCCGACCCCAGGCAGGCACGCGCCCAGACCGGACACACGCCCAGGCCGGGCCCCCACGTCTATGGGCCCGCTCTTCACGATGGGCCCCGCACGCAGCAAACCGCACGTTCTTTCAGCCCTTCTCTACTCTTGTGGCAGACCAACTGGCCCTCGCGCCCCTATTCTTTCTCTGCGGGACCGGGGATCGCGGCACGGACACGCAGCTCCTTGCCAAAAGGCCGGCCTCTTCATATACATCCGCCAGTGCCCACAGCCTTCCCTGCATCATTGCCGCGCATTTGCTCAACAACAGCTCGGCGTATCGATCTTTTCCTACCGCACACATGCGCGGCGTCTTGGAAGAGCTCTTCTCCCGATATCGCATCGACCGCGGCCGCGTCCTGGTCACGGGGCACGGCCTTGGGGCCAAAAGCAAAGGAACTGCCGTGCAAGTTTTCAGGGAAGCCAAGCACAAAGAATCCCTCGAAGGCTGAAAGGTCCTGGCCGACCCAGTGCTCTTCTTCCAAAGGCAAATGGTAGGTTTTTTGTTACGCTGCGGGAGACGCAAACGACCTATCTCAACGGGACTTGAGCCGGGAGCGGCGCCCGTTTTGAGCAAGGAGTGCCGAAGCGATTGAAGGGAGACCGTGCGGGAATAGCTGGCGGGCAAGAAATGGGCGTCAATCGGTGGCCGTGCGCTTCGTACGGGGCGGGGCGCCGACCCAAGGGACGGATCTATCCCTTGAGTGGGAGGCGGGAGAGAGGGTTCAGTTGAGGGAAGCGGGGTCGAGTCCCGCGGCCTCTCGCCGCGCAAACGCGGCTGCCGGCTTGAGAGGAGCCGCGCCGGTCTTGATGAGGTGATGCGATCGTGTGGGTGCTGTTCCGGTTCCCGCTCGAGTCGCTCGTGTACATGCTGCCCGGAGGCGTTGCCCTTCAGATCGTCGCTCTTGCGGCGAGCATCTTCTTCGACATGAAGCGGCCGATGCTCTCCTGGACCCATCCCCAGCAGGCGATGAAGAACAACATGAATGCGCTGTCGGGCATCGGCTGTTCCGCGGCGATCGTGGTTCTCATCGTGGGGCCGTGCATACTTGAGGTGCTTGCGGATATGGACCAGATGCTCTTCGGCTGCATCGCTGCCGCCGTGGGCATCGTGCTGGCCGCGATCCTGCTGCCGCGCGTGCTGTCATTCGGTGACGCCCAGTACGCCGGCGGGCTGGAGATGGAGGGGTAAGGCGGGAGGCGTCAATACGCGCTCCCCGCTCACCCCCATTCTTCTGGTAGAGCATCAAGCGGCAACGCCTGCACCAACGCGGTGAGCGGATAAGGATTGGCAGACGGGCAGATCACCGCGGCCCGTTTGACTTTGCCGAGGGCGTCAGCAACACGCTGAAGGACCCGGGCGTCTCTTGCGGACGGCAGCTCCGTCCACTTGGCATCGGCAATATCGAAGATGCCTCCCCGATGGAATAGGAAGTCAACCTCCCTGTTGCGGTCCCGCCAGAAATGGAGGTCCCAGCCCCCCCGCCTGTTCACCTGGAGCCGTCGCAATTCGCCGAAAACCAGGGTCTCCCACAACGCGCCGGCCATCGGCGATTCCCGAATGTCAGAGAGGGATTGGATGCCAGAGAGGAAGCAGCACAAGCCCGTGTCGCCAAGGTAGAGTTTCGGGGATTTCACAAGTGATTTCGTGCGGTTTGAGAACCATGGCTCGAGCAGCATCACCTGTCCAGATGCCTGAAGGACCCCAAGCCAGGCAGCTGCCGTGGAACCGCTGATGCCGACATCACGGGATAGATCAGCGCGGTTGAGGAGCTGGCCGCTGCGTAGAGCGCAGGCGCGGAGGAAGCGCTCGAAGTCGCGCAGGCTGGAGACCTGTAGAAGTTGCCGCAGATCCCGCTCGAGATACGTCGCCACATAGGACCGGTGAAACGCCTGGGCATCGAGGTCCGGCTTTTCGTAAAGCTCAGGAAACCCCCCTCTTGCCATGAACTCCCCGATGCTCATTTCGGGGAAGGCGGCTCGGACTTCGAGCCAGGAAAGGGTCTCAAGCTCGAGAATGTCGGCCCGGCCGGCGAGCGACTCCGAGACTGGCTTCATCAGGACGAGTTTCTGCGAGCCGGTAAGGATGTATTGGCCATTTTTGCCGCGATGACTATCGACGGTCGACTTGAGATGGCGGAACAGGCCGGGAGCGTATTGCACCTCATCCACGAAGATCGGTGGTCGGAGGCGGGAAAGGAACGATACGGGATCGTGTTCAGCCTGCCCAGCCTCGCTCGGCAGATCAAGCGACACATACCCGTAGGAGCCGAATGCACGCCGCACAAGGCTCGTCTTGCCGGTTTGTCTCGCCCCAGTGAGTACGACAACAGGGCGCTGTGCCGCCCTCCTTTTGAGGAGCGATTCCATTCGTCTAGGAACCCACATACCGCAAATTCTACGATCCAATCGAAGAAATTGCAAGGCATTGTGCGGGAGTGGGCAGGGAGTAGCACGGCCACCGTTTGCGCGCGGGGTCTCGCCGCCCTCCGTTCGACAGCTCCGGTTCACAGTATTGCGATAACGGATTTCTTGCCTCTTTCTGCGGGAATTGTTACCTTTGAGTTGGTAACCTGTAGATTACGGTAATATGGGGGTTACTTTTTTGCCAAGGGAAAGTACGGATGGGGCGTTCATTCTCGAAAGGAGGGTTCAGCACTTGAACAGCTTGGGTTTCAGTCTCCTGGCAGTCCTGATTG
Source organism: Spirochaetia bacterium (assembly GCA_049515615.1). Classification (GTDB taxonomy): domain Bacteria; phylum Spirochaetota; class Spirochaetia; order SZUA-6; family Fen-1364; genus Fen-1364. The sequence goes on along the minus strand of JBEKTX010000061.1, from coordinate 4,842 downwards.
CCACGGTCAGCGCTTTCATACTCGGTGGATTGTGGTGCCCCGTATTCTTTGCCAAGCCCTGGGCCAATGCCTCGGGGCTCGATGCGAAAAAAGGCTACCCTTCATCGACGGTGGATTTCACATCATACCATTTGCCCTCTTCAGGCTTGTTTTCGGCCTCCTGCATTGACACGGGAAGAGGGAGGCACACATGGTGAACTTGCTTGTGCGCTACAAGGTCAAGGCCGACAAGGTGGCCGAAAACGAGGGACTCGTGCGGGCGGTCTATAGCGGTCTCCGCGAAATCGGCGACCCGGACGTCCACTATATCGGGCGACATGACATTCTGATCCTCCGGCGACACGAATTCTGACCCCCCTCAGATAGGGAGAGGAGGGACGATGGACCAAAGCGGGTTCGTGGTAGGAGCTTCTCACCAAGGATGTGAGAGGCAGCAAATGCAGATACCGGAGGATGTGACGGTCATGATAGCTCTCCATGCTCAAGGGTGGGGAAGCAGGCGGATAGCTCGCGAGCTCGAGGTGAGCCGCAACACCGTGAAGCGTTACGTACAGGCGGGCAGCTACGTCCCCTATGGCGGGATCGGCGGCAGGACGAAGAGCCTGGACGGACTTGAGAGCTGGTTGGCAGAGCACTTGCACCAGCACCGTGGAAACGCCGACGTGCTACGCCAGGAGCTGGAGCGGGAGAAGAATATCCGAGTGAGTCTTCGCACTATCGAGCGCGCGGTGATGGCAGAACGGCAGCGCTTGGCTGCTGAACAGCTGGCGACGGTGCGATTTGAGACACCCCCGGGGAAACAGATCCAAGGGGACTTCGGGCAGATTACCGTCCCGATCGGCGGGGAGAAGGTGAAACTGCACGCCTGCGTGTTGACTCTGGGCTACTCCCGTCGGCCCTTCGTGGAGGTCTTCGACAACGAGCAGATCTACAGCTGGTTGACCACGATGGAGTCATCGTTTCGCCACTTTGATGGGATTCCCGAAGAAATGCTGGTGGACAACGCGAAGGCGTTAGTCACGGTGCACAACGCGCAGACGCGGGAGGTCGTGTTCAGTCCCACCTTCAGCGTGTTTGCCCGCTACTGGGGCTTCCGCCCTATCGCCTGCGCCCCCTATCGAGCACGTACCAAAGGCAAAGATGAGCGGGGAGTGGCCTATGTGAAGCGCAACGCCATCGCGGGACGAAGCTTCGAGTCCTTGCAGGCGCTTCGCGCTCACCTGGACTGGTGGATGCGTGAAGTGGCCGATGTGAGGGTGCACGGCACCACGGGGCAGCGACCGATAGATCGCTTTGTCGCAGCAGAGGCAGCGGCGCTGACACCACTTGACGGCAGACCTCCGTTTCAACAGAAGCGGGAGCTGGTGCGTCGCGTGCACAGTGATATGTGTGTTGAGCTGGATTCCAACAGCTATAGCGTGCCCTGGCGCTACATCGGCCAAGAGGTCAGTGTTTTGGTCGGGCAGCAGGAGATCGTCATCTCCCATGCGGGAAATGAGATCGCCCGACATCAAAGGTTGTGGGGCCGCAAAGAACGCTCCGTGCAGGACCAGCATTTCGACGGGGTCAAATCGGTTGGTAGGCAACCGGCATCGCAGGCCGAGGGAGACGCCACGCTGTTGCGACCGTTAGCGGAGTACGAGCTGGCAGTGGGAGGCTCATGGTGAACCTCCAAAGTGATGCACTGCAGAAGATGCTGACCCGACTGCAGCTGACCGCGGTGCGCGATCAGTTGGATAACCTCCTGGATGAGGCGGCTCGACGCGAACTAAACCAGCGAGAGACGCTGAGTTTCCTCTGCGAAGCAGAGATCGCCCGCAAGGATCAAAGGCGCATCGCGATGGGCTTGAGCATCGCGAAGTTCCCCTTTGTGCGGACCTTGGAAGACTTCGACTTTCAAGCACAGCCCTCGGTGGATCCCAAGCAGATCCGTGAGCTTGCCACGGGCCGCTGGGTGGCCAACGGCGACACGCTGTTACTCCTCGGGCCGCCGGGTGTCGGCAAGACTCATCTAGCGGTGGCCCTGGGACGGGAGGTAATACAACGTGGGTACACGGTGCTCTTCACTCCCGCGGCGGTCTTGGCGGCAAATCTGCTGAGAGCGCACCATGGCCGACGACTGGAGGAGCGCCTTGCCCAGTACGGCAAGCCGAAGATGCTGATTATTGACTAATGGTAAGACCGCGGTAATGTGGAGTCGATCACGCAACTCGTTGTGCAAGAAGGGGGTTGGGCGCTGAGGACTCCACATTACTGGGCTGGTGGCATCGGAACCATCCACTCTCGTCAAGGAGGTTCCGATGCTTCAGGAGTTATTCCCACGAGTTCACGGCCGCTACTCCTCTTTGCCAGTCCTTGGCCCGACCATGGAGGGCTTCGCCGCTTTCCTCGTCGGTCGGGGCTACCCGCGGAGGCTCGTGCGCTTTCACCTTCGAGCGGCGCGGAGGGTCGACGAGCGACTGCGACGACGGCGCTGTAGATCGATCACCGAGGTCACTCGCGCGGACCTGCAGGGGTGTGCCCCGGCGGCAGGTCGGTCGCAGGAGGACGCCAGCAGCTCTGCGGTCGTCCGCCTCTTGGAAGCATACTTCACGGAACAGGGACTGCGGCGGCGGCCAGAGTTCTCGAACCCCGCGGAGCAGAGACTGGGTGAGTATGGTCGTTACCTGGAAAAGGTCCGAGGTCTTGCCTGGTCGACCATCGAGGCACACTTGGCAACAGCGTCGCAGTTCGTTGCCCATCTCAATACCCTGAGTGGCGCTGCGGCCTGTCCACGGACGACCGCACAGGACGTGGAAAAATTCGTACGGGACACCGGCCGTCGTATCAGCCGGGCAACGCTTCAGCACACCGTTGCCCACGTTCGCTCACTGCTTCGCTTCCTCGCTGCACGCGGTGAGATCACGGCCGGTCTGGACTCTCAGATCGACACGCCTCGGGTCTACCGGGGAGAGCGTCTTCCTCGTTCGCTCCCCTGGGCAACCGTGCGTGGCTTTTTGGAATCGATCGACCGCTCGACACCCTTGGGAAGGCGGGACTACGCCATGTTCCAGCTCATCGCGAACTACGGGCTTCGTGCGAGCGAGGTGGTCGGCTTGAGGCTGGATGACATCCAGTGGCGCACGGGCTGTCTGCGCGTGGCCCAGCGAAAGACTAGCGCCCCGCTGATACTCCCGCTTACCGACGCTGTTGGCGACAGCCTGGTGGCCTACATTCGCCATGGACGCTCGCAGTCATGCTACCGGGAGGTCTTCCTCAGACACCGAGCGCCAGCCGGACTGTTGAAGCCGACCGCTGTCACGGAGGCGTTTCAGGCTTGGTCGAGGCGGAGCGGGTTGTCCATCCCCTTCCAAGGTTGCCACTGCCTCCGACACTCGTACGCCATGCACCTGCTGCGTCAGGGGACATCCCTGAAGACCATCGGTGATCTGCTTGGACACCGAAGCGCTGAGAGCACCTGCGTCTACCTTCGTCTCGCCGTCGAGGACCTTCGTGAGGTCGCGCTCGACCTGCCAGCCAGTGCGGCCCAGGAGGGAGAAGCATGAGAAGCAGATTCACCTCAGTCCTGGCTCCCACCATCACCCGCTATCTGTCCCTGAAAGAGGCGCTGGGCAGCGCCTATGTGGTAGAGCGCAACGTCATGGCCCATCTGGACGCATTCCTGGCGGGCGCTGGTCGTGATCTCGATTCAGAGATCCTCGAGCAGTGGATCAGGACACGCTCCCAGCTGGCCAGTGGCGTGCGGCGCAACTGGATGCGCATCGTCCGTAATCTCTGTTTGTACCGGCGGCGCACCGAGCCTGCATGCTTCGTGCCAGACTCTTCCCAATTCCCCCCTCAGCACCAAGTCCTCAAGCCCTATATCTTCCAAGAGGCCGAAATCGATCGACTTCTGGCCGAAACTGGCCAACTTCGGCCCGCAAACCGCTCTCCTCTTCGGCGTCAGAACGCTCTGCTCGGGCTTGTCCTGCTCTATACGGCCGGCCTGCGTCGCGGCGAACTCCTAAGACTGACCGTGGCAGACTGTGACCTGTTGGAGGGCACACTGCTCGTTCGCGAATCGAAGTTCCACAAGTCGCGGCTGCTTTCGCTCTCCGGCGACGCCATCCGTGCCATCAAGGTGCTTCTGCCGGAACGTAGGGAAAAGCAGTTGCCACTCTCGACCGACTCACCTCTGCTCTGGAACGGCTACGGTGGCTCGGGGGCATACTCGGGGCCGGGCTTCGGCGAGACTATCCGTGACCTCCTTCGCAGCAGCGGTATCCGAACCGCAGCAGGGCTGCTTCCCCGAGTCCATGACTTCCGCCATGCCTTCGCTGTGCACGCCCTGCTGCGGTGGTACCGCGCCGGCAAAGATGTGCAGGCGAAGCTTCCTGCGCTGGCTGCTTACATGGGTCATGTCTCCATCGTCTCTACCCAACACTACCTGCATCTCGTCGACGAACTCGCCGCTATCGCCAGTGAGCGGTTCCAGAGACGCTATGGAGCACTGATAAAACAGCCGAATGGCGCGGACACACTAGGAGGCCGATCATGACGCGCACACAGCCCAACGCTCTGGCCGCTGCGGTGCGGCATTTCTTCTCCGAGCATCTGCCCTCCGTGCGAGGCCTCAGCCCCCACACAATCCGGAGCTACCGCGATACTTTCTCGTTGCTGCTTCGTTTCATGGTCGGGCAGCGGCAGCGTTCTCTGGCGACCCTCGACATTGATGACTTCGACCCCGGGCTTATCCTTGCTTTCCTCGATCATCTGCAAAACAACCGAGGAAACCAGTCCGCGACCCGCAACGTCCGACTGGCAGCCCTTCACGCTTTCTTCCGCTACCTCGCCGGCCGGATC
>JBEKTX010000060.1:0-15467 GCA_049515615.1 Spirochaetia bacterium | reverse complement strand
CGCCGCGGCGCTCAAGGCGGACATCCTGACCTCACTGAACGTGCTGTCCCGTCGGAGCGTTGGATCGCTGCTCTCGCAGAGGAACCAGAAGTTCCTGAGCCTGGGCGTGTTCGTCGAGGAAGAGGCGCGGAGGAAAAGCCTGCTGCAGCGCCTGAGGGATTTCTTCTAGGCCCGAGAACCACACGCAGCCAAGCCCGGCGAGCTTGAGCTTGCCCAGTGAATCCGGCAGCCGATGCCCTCCAATGCGAAAAACGCAAAAACCGCAAGGGAGTTGCGCTTTTTGCGTTTTCCACAATACAGACGGATGTGCGTCTCGCGCTCGGGCCTTCGGCATCCGTGCCTGCAGTCGGCCTTTCGGCCATCCAAACGCCGCGCCCGACGCGCACGCGCGTCATTTGGCGCGGCAGGCCTCGGCCGACTTCGCCATCCCTGGCTACAGTATCCCGAACTTTTTCCCGGCCTTCCCCGCGATCTCGAGGATCCGATCGCACTCCTCGTCGGTGTGGATGGCCATGTACGACGTGCGGATCAGCGTGCTGTCGGGCGGCACGGCCGGACTGAGCACGGGATTCGTAAAGACGCCGCCGTCGAAAAGCTCTCGCCAGAAGAGGATCGTCTTCTCCATGTCACCGATGAGAAGCGGCACGATGGGCGTTTCTGAAACACCGACATTGAACCCCAGCGACTTGTAACCGCAAATCATCCGGCGGCCGATCTCCTGGAGGCGCTTCACGCGCTCGGGCTCCTTCTCGATGATCTCCAGGCAGGCAGAGACTGAAGCGATCGTGGCCGGCGGCATTGCCGCGCTGAAAATCAGCGGCCGCGCCTGGTGCTTGACGTAGTCGATGACGTCATGGTCGCCGGCCACGAAACCGCCCAGCGACCCGAAGGATTTTGAGAACGTGCACATCACGATGTCCGCGTGGTTCTTCACGCCGTAGTGCTCTTCTGTTCCCCTGCCGGTCTGCCCGAGGACGCCGAGGGCGTGGGCTTCGTCGAGGTACAGCCGCGCCCCATACTGCGTGCACAACTCCCTCATCCGAGGGAGCTTCACGATGTCTCCCTCCATGCTGAAGACGCCGTCGGTCACGATCATCTTGGCTGCGTCCCTCGGCTCTTCGGCAAGGAACTTCTCCAGGCTTTCCATGTTGTTGTGCATGTAGCGGTGCACGCGCACTTTCCCCTTCATGCCAGCGGCGAGGAAGATGCCGTCCATGATGGAGGCGTGGTTGAGCTTGTCGGAGAAGATGTGCTCATCCTTGCCCAGCAGGGCGGAGATGGCGCCGAGGTTCGTCTGGTAGCCGGTCGTGAAGCACAGGGCGCTCTGGCGTCCGACGAAGTGCGCCAGGTGCGCCTCCAGTTCCTCGTGCAGCGCGAGGGTGCCATTGAGGAATCTCGATCCCGAGCAGCTGGTGCCCCATTTCCTCGTCGCCTCAATCGCGGCTTCCTTCACGCGGGGATCCCACGAGAGACCGAGGTAGTTGTTCGAGCCCGCCATGATGAGCTCCTTGCCCTCGATGACGACCCGCGTGCCCCGGCTTTCCTGGATGGGGATGAAATACGGGTACAGACCCTTTTCCTTGGCCTCTTTTGCCTGGTCGAAGGTGTAGCACTTGTCGAAGATGTCCAAGCCGGCCTCCTCAGTCTGCGTGAATCGCGTATAGTGATACACTGAGCATGCGGGCATGTAAAGCAGTTCAGGTGCGCGCGGCGGCGCGTGCCGGCGCCTTCTATTGTGAGAGCAGCGTTTCGAAGAGCGCAATCCTTTCGTTGCTGGTCCAGGCCAGGCCGTCGATGCCGATCTTCCGCCCCACGAGCCTGCCTCCCTTGTCCACGATGTAGTTGGTCGGAATGGCGCGTGCCGAGTAGGCTCCTCCTCCGACCTCACCAGTGGAATCCAGGAGCACGGGGAATGTGTACCCGGCGGTCTTCACGAATTTCGCAACGGTGTCCTTGTCCTCCATCATGTCGACAGCCAGCACCACGAATCCCTTGTCCCTGAGCTTCTGGTAGAGCGCCTGCATGGCGGGCATTTCCTGCTTGCACGGGCCGCACCACGTGGCCCAGAAGCTGAGAAGCACCACCTTCCTCTTGAGGGATGAGAGGCTGACCTTGCTGCCGTCCAGCGCCTCCAGGGAGAAGTCTTCCGCCATCACCTCCCTCGAAGGGGCTTCGATCCCGGCCTTTTTGAGCTGATCCGTGATCACCGCGGGTGAAGCGGTCGAGCTGTCGGCGAAAACCTTCGGACCGCTCGTCATCCCGGACATGACGAGCGCCGCAATCAAGAGAACGTATTTCCTCATTGTAGACCAAAGATACGCATGACCGACGCGTCGGGCAACGCACGGGGCAGCACCAACCCGAGGCAGAGCACCACCGTGTTGTATGCGCCGTGTGCAATCGCCACGACGTGGAGGCTGCGACGGCGCAGCCAGGCGGCGCAGAGGAGCACACCAAGGCCTGCGGTGATGGCGACAGCCAGCGGTCCTTCGTACACATGGCCGACGCAGAACAAGGCGGTGGAGGCAGCCACGGCAATGGGAATCTGGATCCCTACCTCCTCCAGCCGGCCGAGGAGGTAGGATCGAAAAAAGAACTCTTCCCTGTAACCAGCAGTGAGTCCGAAAAGGAGGGCGAGCGGTATTTGCGGTGCACCTGTGAGGCCCCAGCGGTATCCCTGAACGAGTGACCGTCTGACATCGGGAGGGAGGGCCACGAGCAGGACGACAAAGGGAACAAGGACGGCAAAGCAGCCAAGGAGAAGGAGCGCGCTGCGCAAGGCATCCCGGGCTTCGAAAGTCACAAATCCCCAGCGGGCCGGCGGCGTTGACCCGGCGTAGATCGCGACGTACGCCATGAGGAGGAATTGAGGTATCCCCGTGATGATGGATTGCAGCATGAGCAGGTCGGTGGCCGGGCCGACAGCCGCAAAAAAGCCCTGGGCGGCATAGCCCGGGAGGAAAAACGCCGAGAAAAGCAGGACCATCTCGGCCAAAGCGCGTGATTTTTTCACTTTCATGTCATTCCAAGAAAGGTATGGAAATATAGGTCATTTTTCACGATAATTACAGACGAAATATGATAATTGTCGTCATTCTCCTTGCAGTTGCCTTTCTCGCCGTCCTGGCAGTCATCCTGCTCCGCAGGGCCGGTGGAGGCCGGTTCCCGTGGATGCAGTTTTACATGAAAGGCCGGGAATCAGGCTTCATTTTCCGTGAAATCAACCTGCTCCGACGGGTTTCAATCGAGAGCAAGCTCGAAAACCCCACGGCATTGTTCTGGTCCATCAAGATGCTGGACCGCGCGCTCAAAGGAACTATCATCAAATACCGCGCGCGCTCGCAGGAACAGGATCCGGAGTACAACCTCCTGCTCTCCAAGCTTTTCGAGCTGCGCAAACGGGTGGAGTTCGATCAGCCCAAGTACAAGATGGGCATCAAGAGCTCGCGCAAGCTCAATATGAAACAGGGGCTTCGCATCATGCTCCCCGGGCTGGGTCCCTTCTCGTCCAGCATCGTGGAAAACCTTACCCGCTACATGGCCATCTCGCACCCCCAGGGTCCGAAGCTCCCGGAAGGCTTCAGCTGGAGGAACCAGAAAGTGGGCATCTATCTTTGGAGGGCGGAGGATGCCGGCTACTTCTTCCAGACGAAGGTGCTGGAAGATTTCATCGAACGCAAGTACCCGATCCTCCACGTCGCCCATTCGGAGAATCTCATCCGTACGCAGAAGCGCAATTCCCTGCGGGTGGAAACCGACATTGCGGCGGAGCTCTTTCCGCTGAAATCAATCGACCAGGCAAACGAGGTTCCTGAGGAAGGCCGCGGGCTGCGCTGCCGCCTGGCCGACCTCTCGGAAGGAGGCGCCGCGATCCTGATCGGCGGAAAAGCCCGGGTCGGCCTTCCCATCAAGATCCAGTTCACGCTCGCCGAGACCCAGGTCGTGATGTCCGGCGTCGTCAAGGGCATCACCTTTGACCAGAAAAAGAATCGCTCTCTCCTGCACATGCAGGCAGCGGCTTCGAGCGTGACGATGCGCAACCGCATCCTCGTCTACGTCTACAACCTGTTCGGTGAGCGGGAAACGATCGTGCCCGGGAAGAAGACGGACACTCCGGCAAAGGAGCGAGGCTCGGAAGGAATCATGCTGAAGGCCACTCCCCCCGCGCCGAAACCGGCGGCGGGTGACACGGGAACCTGAAAGCGACGCCGCAGCCGCCGCTGAACTTGCCACGGCAGGGCCGCGCGGGTAGAATGAAGTATGAGGGAAACGAGAATGAGACGTTCCATCTGCCTGTGTGCGGCGTTCATCGCCGTTGCCTCGGTGAGCTTCGCGCAGGATGCGCAGAAGATCCTGGACACGTTCAAGCGGAACTTTGCGATTGCCAGCCTGGACGTGAAGATCCAGATACTCCAGGACGCCGCCGCGGGGAAGACCGCTTCATCGATGGGGCCTCTTTTCCAGCAGGCAGTTGATTTCGTCATCAACAACTCGAGCCTCATTCCCACGGATGCGAGGTTCAACCAGCTTGCCGGGATCGGCGCCGAACAGATCGGTGTCGTGGGATTCACCGCGGGCAAGGACTCGTTATGGAAGCTGTTCCAGGTAACCCAGGATTCGCAAACCCTCGCCACGGCTGCGGCCGCTCTCGGGACCGTGGGGACGGGGGATGCGGATATCATCGGCAACCTGAACCGCTACGTGCAATCATTGAACACCACCTTTGCATCCGGCAAGACGCCTGATCTGGCCGTCCTGGCCGCATGTTTCAGGGCGCTGGGCTCACTCGGCGATTCAAGCTCCTTCTCCGTGCTTTTCAGGTCAATGAACCTCGGCTATTCCGACCAGGTCACCGCGATCGCCAAGGACGCCCTGCTCGCGATCAAGGGCGATTTCAAGGAGATGCTCCTCGGCGTCATCAAGGAGCAGTCCATTCCCGAGAAGAAGCTCGCCCTGCAGATGGCCACGGACAGCGACAAGCTCACCGACGAGCAGAAGGCCCAGGTCTGCGAGGTAGCCCTTGATATCGGCCTGCACTCCGCCGCGCCCGACGCGGCGGGCAAAGGCGCGCTCCGCGATATCCGCTACATGGCCGCGGCGGCCCTCGGGGCGAGGAAGTGGTCCCATGCAACCGGGCTTCTCATCGAGCACCTCGATCTGAGCATCGGGGAGTTCGACAGGGGCCTTGTGGATCGAAATCACCTCCTGGACGCAATCGGCGACCTGGGCGCGATGAACTCGCATGATGCGGCCGTTCGTCTCACACAGTTCCTCGTACTCATCAACTCCTTCACGGAGAAGGGGAAGGCGTACGACGACCAGGTCGTGTTCGCCGTGCTGCAGAACCTCGGCGCCCTGGCCGACAAGGTGGCGTTCGACGACCTTATGTACACGCAATACCTGAACTACTCCACCGGCGTGAAGAAGGCGGCCCGCGCCGCGCTCGACAATCTGAAGTGGTAGAGGTCGACAACCCGCCCTCGGCAGGTGGCACCCGGCCGCGCTGCCGAAGGCGGATTCATCCGCGCCGCCGAAGGCGGATTCATCCGCGCTGCCGAAGGCGGAATCATCGCGCCGGATGATCCGCCGGCACATCACGCCCGCCCTCATCGCCTTCATCGCGCTCCTCCTCAGCTGCCTGGGCAGCCCCTTTCTCGCAGGTCATTGGTGGCTGGCCGCGGTTCTCTCTCTCATCCTGGCTGCTGCCGCGGCACCGATCCTGGCGGGCGGGGCCGCCCGCCATTCACGGGCGCGGAGACGCGCCGGCATACTCCTCCTCAGCGCCTCGGCGGGGCTTCTCCTCGGGGCGGGCTCCCAGGTCCGGATGTCGACGACCGTCGCCCGCTCGTTCCTGCCGATGACGGAGAACGACGTGACGGACTTCGAGGGCACGGTCGTCCAGGACAGCAGTCTCTCGAAGGATGGTGACACGGTCCTTCGGCTGGCGGTAAGCGAGGCATCGTCCTCACGGAGCGGAATCACGGCGCGCGCGCGGGGCGGCATCCTTCTTTTCGTGTCCGGCGATTCCCGCTCTTCCCTGGGCGAGCGGATTCTCGTGCACGCACGGCCATCGCCGTTGGAGGGCTTCGGCGCGGAGCGGTGGGTGGCGCGCGCGCGGCGCGCCGATGTGATGTCTCTCGGCTTCCCGGGCCCCGTGTGGGCGTTCCGTGCGGAGGCGCGGGGCTGGCTCCACCGCACGGTCTCACGCGTGGGCTACCCGGCCTCGACGCTCCTTGAAGCTCTCCTGATCGGCGTCCGGGAAGACGTGCCGCAGGACCTCTACGACGGATTCATGCGCACCGGCAGCCTCCATATCCTGGCCTTGAGCGGCCTGCACGTCACGGTGCTCTACGGAGTCGTGGCCGGCCTTCTCTGGTTTCTCCGCAGGCACTGGCAGAGATTCCTCGTCGCGACACTCGTCCTCCTCTTCTACCAGTTCCTGGCCGGCTTCATGCCTTCGCTTCTTCGCGCGACAGTGATGATTATCACGGGCGGAGTCGCCGCGCTCATGGACCGTGACAGAGAAACCATCAACGTGCTCGCCCTTTCGGGAATCGTCCTCCTCTTGATCGACCCTTTCCAGGCATTCACGCTCTCCTTCCAGCTCTCATTTCTCGCGCTTGCCGGGATCCTCGGGATCGGCGCTCTTCTGCAGCGGCCGCTGGCATCACACCTTCCGCGGTTTCTCCTCGTGGCATTCGCGATGTCCGCGGGGGCCCAGGCGGCTACTCTTCCCCTGGTCATCGCGCGATTTGGCTCGTATTACCCGTCCGGCCTCGTGGCGAGTCTCGTCCTTGTCCCGCTGACGACCGGCTACCTCTGGGCGGGCCTTGCCTGGCTTCCCCTCTCACTCGTTCCCTGGCCGTTTCTCCATGAGCTTGTCGCCCAGGTCTTCACGCTCTTCTATCAGGTCATCCACGCGTGCGTGGACGTGCTTGCCCGGGTCCCCGGGCTCACCTTCACCCCTTCCCTGGCTCCCTGGCTTGCGGCGGGGACCGGCCTTGCCACGGTGCTCGCGGCGGCGGTTCTTCCCTTGAAGCGCGGCACGGCATGAATCCGGATTCGCCCGCGGACATCCGCGCGCTTCTGGCCGACCGGGGGCTCGCCCTGAAGAAACGCTGGGGCCAGAACTTTCTCGTGAACCGCGGCGCCCGAGAGCGGCTGATCGAGATCCTTGGGCCGCAGCAAGAGGAGACGGTGTGGGAGATCGGGCCAGGGCTCGGGTCGATGACGGAGATGCTGGCTGCAGCGGCGGCCCGGGTTTTCGCGTTCGAGCTGGATCGGGGCCTGTGCCGATACCTCGAAGAATCCCTGCGGGGGCTCCCGAACTTCACGCTGGTGCCGGGGGATTTCCTGGATACCTGGAAGGGCACTCTGATGGCGAAGGGGACGCCGGACCGTGTCCTCGGCAACCTCCCGTACAGCTCGGCATCTCTGATGATCGCCGACATCATCGAGACCGGGCTGCGCCCGACCCGCATGGTCTTTACCGTCCAGAGGGAGCTGGCAGACCGGATGGTCTCGCTGCCGGGGCTGAAAAGCTATTCGTCATTCTCTGTTCTCTGCCAGTCCTGTTTCAGCATGAGGGGCAGGGGAGACCTTCAGCCCGGCAGCTTCTATCCCGTGCCCGACGTTGTTTCTTCCATAGTGGAGATGACGCCGGCCCCGGGTGCCCCGGCAGGGAAAGAGCTCGAAGTGCTTTCCAGCCTGGCGCGGGCGATGTTCTCCTCGCGAAGAAAGACAATCCGCAACAACGTACAGGATGCGGCGATCCAGGAGGCTTTGGGACGGGAAGGAATCGACGCGAGTCTCAGGGCCGAGCAGATTGCCCCCGACGTGTTCGTGAGGCTTGCGCGCCGGCTTACAGGAGTTTCATCTCCGTGAGCGTGGCCAGGAGGGACTCCCTGTTCTTCGGAGCCATTGCGCACATCGGCAGCCGGTAGGTCTCGGCGATCATCCCCTTCATCGCCATGGCCGCCTTGATCGGGATCGGGTTGGTCTCGATGAACAGGGCCTTGAAGAGGGGAAGCAGGTCGTAGTGCATCTTGCGCGCCGCATTCCAGTCGCCCTTCAGCGCGGCGCCGACAAAACGCGACATCTGCGGGGGAACGAGGTTGCTCGCCACCGATATGACGCCCATGCCGCCCAGCGCCATGATGGGGAAGACCAGGTTGTCATCGCCCGAAAGAACGGTGAAATCCGCTGGCTTCTTCGCAAGAAGGTCCATGATCTGGCCGATGTCCCCGCTCGCCTCTTTCACGCCGATGATATTCCTGTGCCGGGCCAGTTCCAGCATCGTCGGGTTGTCAATGTTTTTTCCCGTGCGGCCTGCAATGTTGTACACGATCATGGGCAGGTCCACCGCGTCCGCGATAGCGCGGAAATGTCCAAGGAATCCCTGGTTGGTCGGCTTGTTGTAATAGGGGGCAACCTGTAGGGTCGCATCCGCGCCTGAGTCTTTCGCATCCCTTGCATAGTGGATGGCCTCGGATGTGGAGTTCGAGCCGGCGCCCGCGATCACGGGCACCTTCCCGCGGGCCTGCTCCACCACGATACGGATGATACGCTTGCACTCCTCACCGTCGAGGGTCGGGCTCTCACCCGTCGTCCCCACCGGGACCAGGCCGCTCACGCCTCCCTCGATCTGGAAGTCCACGAGCCTTCTCAACGCCTTCTCGTCCAGCGCGCCGTCGGCGGACATCGGCGTGACAAGAGCGGTGTATACTCCCTCGAGCTTCATGCGCCCCTCTCCCCCTGCAGGATATCGTGGATGAAATCGTTGACTTCGAAGAGGCCCTTCTTCGGGGAGGCACCCGCCAGCCACTCGGCGGCCCGCACGGCCCCGAGCGCAAGGCCCCCCCGGCTGCGCGCGCGGTGAGTCAGCTCGATCGTGTCATACGCGGAGTCCAGAAGAATCGTGTGCGTGCCCGGCTCCTCCCCGCCGCGCACCGAGGCGAAGTGAAGCTCATCCGGCTCGGGCGCTCGATCCAGCCTTTCCGTGACGACCTTCGTCTTGCGAACGCTCCTGCCCGTCACGATCCGGGCGAGGGTCAGCGCGGTCCCCGAGGGGCTGTCCTTCTTTCGCCTGTGATGCACTTCCCAACCCATGATGTCGTACTCGGGGCAGGGGTTGGCGAGCTCGACGGCTGCCGCGGCAAGCGCGAAGAACAGGTGTGCGCCAATGGAGAAATTGCTGCCATAGAGGTATCCGATCTTTGCTCCGTCGAGGATCTTCTTCAGCTCATCGAGCTTTGCGAACCATCCCGTGGTGCCCACGACGGCGCTGAGCCCCGCGCGCGCGTAGCTCCGCGCGTTTTCAAGCACCGCCTCCGCATGGGAAAACTCCATCGCGATGTCGGAGCCGCCCGCGATTTTCTCCGTGAGCGTTTTCGCGTCCACCCCCTGTTGGACCGGGTCTACCCGGGCCGAAACCTCGTGCCCCCGGTCATGGAGAACTTTCTCGACCTCGCGCCCCATGTTCCCGTAGCCGATGATCGCGACTTTCATGGTGTGATGATAATACTATTTCCCCAGGGACTGCACCAGCGTGACCACGGAGGTGTTCACCACGTCGTCCACCGAGCAGCCCCGCGAGAGGTCGCTCACCGGCTTGGCGAAGCCCTGCAGGAACGGGCCGTAGGCCTCGGCGCCGGCGAACCTCTGGACGAGCTTGTATCCGATGTTGCCGCTCTGCAAGTCGGGGAAGATCAGCGTGTTGGCCTTCCCCGCCACTGCGGAGCCGGGCGCCTTCTTCGCCGCGACGGATGCCACCAGGGCCGCGTCCGCCTGCAGCTCGCCGTCCACGACGAGCTTCGGATTCCTTTCCTTCACAAGCTTCAGCGCGCTCACAACCTTGTCCACCAGGGCGTGGCTTGCGCTTCCCTTCGTGGAGAAGGAGAGCAGGGCCACCAGCGGCTCGGCCTTGAGGAACGAGCGGCAGGACTCCGCGGAGGAAAGGGCGATGTCGGCAAGCTGCTGCGGCGTCGGGTCAGGGACGACCGCGCAGTCGGCGAAGATCATGTGACCTTCGACTCCCCATTTCGTGCCAGGAATGTACATCACGAAGCAGGAGGAAGCGGTGGTGATGCCGGGAGCGGTCTTTACGATCGTGAGGGCAGCGCGGAGAACTTTCGCCGTTTCGCTGTCGGCGCCCGAGACCATGGCGTCGGCCCGGCCCTTGCGCATCATCATCGCTCCCCAATGCTGAGTATCGCCCATGAAGACATTCTCCGCATCCGCGCGGGAGATCCCCTTGTTCTTCCGCAGCTCGAAATAGTCGTCCACATATTCGTTTTTCAGTCGCGAGGCGGAAGGCTCTTCGACGTTCAGGCCGGAGAGGCTCACGCCCTGCTTCTTTGCTTCCGCCTCGATCTGGGCTTTCTTTCCAAGGAGCGTCACTTCACTTGCAAGTTTCTCGTCCACGATGATCCGCCCCGCCTTGAGCGTCCGGGCCTCGTACCCTTCGGGCAGGACGAGCTTTCGGGGGTTCGCCTTTGCCTTTGCGCGCATTTCTTCAATGAAGTTCATTGCCAGGCTCCTTTCACTGCGACGTACTCGGCGCATTTTCGAGCTGCGACGTACTCGGCGCATTTTCGAGCTGCGACGTACTCGGCGCATTTTGGGCAGGACACAGGATGACGCGCAAGTATAGCTTTTTCCCCGGAAACTGCAATAATCGCGCAGGAGAACATCTGCGTATGACTGTTGGCGTGTACGGTCTTGGAAGGTTCGGCTCGTTCTGGGCAGAGATGCTGGCGCGGTCAGTCCCCGTCTGCGCATATTCCCGTTCGCCGGACAGGGCGACCCCTCGGGGGGTCAGGCGGGTGGGGGAGGACGAGGTGCTCGCCCAGCCCGTGATGATCCTGTGCGTAGCCATCTCCGCCGTGGAGGAGGTCCTGCAGAGGAGCCGCGGGCGGCTTGCCCGGGAAGTCCTGGTCATGGACACCTGCTCGGTGAAGACGTATCCCGTGGGCCTGATGGAGCGCCTGCTTCCCGCCACGGCGTCGATTCTCGCCACGCACCCCATGTTCGGTCCGGATTCCGCCCGCGAGAGCGCAGCCGGACTGCCGATGATTCTCTGCCCGGTGAGGATCACGACCCGCGAGCTCGAGAAATGGCGAGCGTTCTTCTCCTCCCTGGGGCTCTCGGTGTCCGTCATGACCCCCGACGCGCACGACCAGGAGGCCGCATTCACGCAGGGAGTGGCCCACTACATCGGTAGGGTGCTCTCAGACCTCGGCGTTCGCCGCTCCCCGATCGGCACGGTGGGGTATAACAAGCTGCTGGAGATCGTCGAGCAGACCTGCAACGATCCCTTTCAGCTTTTCCTCGATCTCCAGCGCTATAATCCGCATACCCGGGAAATGCGCGTCCGCCTGGAAAAGTCACTGCGGGCCGTCATGGCGGCGATCGACGGATGACTTCGTCATCCGTCTGGGTTGACATGCCCGGCCGGCGCAGGTAGGCTGGATTTCAGACGTTCGACATGGAGAGCCCGATGGCGGAAGTACGAATCAAGGACATTGACGAGCATGAAATCGACACGATCCTCGCGGAGGACATCGATTTCGAGGGCTACCTGACATTCAAGAAGCCCCTCATGATCAAGGGCAAATTCAAGGGAGAGATCAAGTCCACCAGCTCCCTCTACATCGGGGAGAAGGCTCTCGTCGAAGCCACCACCGAGGCGGCCGTTGTCTCCTCCAAGGGCGCGCACAAGGGCGACATCATCGGCCATTCTCGAGTCGAGCTGTTCTCCACCGCGCAGGTGGATGGGGACATCAGCACGCCTGATTTTATCGTGGAAAGCGGCTGCAAGTTCAACGGGTACTGCAACATGGGAGTTCCGAGGAAGACGGCCCCGCAGCCGGCCCCGCAGCCGGCCGCGGCCCCACAGTCTGCACCCAGGCCTGCGCCTCAAGCTGCGCCCCAACCTGCACCCCAGTCTGCCGTCCCGCATGCCTCACCGCAGCAGCAGGGCGCGCCCGCGGCGCAGCAGAGCCAGCAGCACAATCAGCAGCCAGGCCAGCAGAGCCAGCAGCAGCAGGGCGCGCCCGCGGCGCAGCAGAGCCAGCAAAGGCCGGGAGCTCCATCGTCGGGGTCAGGAGGCCAGCAGAAATGATCTCCCGGGCCGCCGCCGCATTTGTTCTCGCCGCCCTCGTCTCTGCGCCGCTTTTCGCCCAGGACAAGCCGGACGCGCTCGAGCTGTACCGCGCCAACAAGTTCGCTGAGGCGATCAAGGTCACGCAGCAGGAGCTGGCCGTGTCGCCCAACAATATCGATTCTTATGTCGTCATGGGCTGGAGCTACCTTCGGCTCCAGCAGTATCCGGAAGCCCTCGCGGCGGCTCAGAAGGCGGTGGCGCTCAACCCGAATGATCCCCGGGTCATCCAGATCATCGGGGAATGCGATGTATATCTCGGCAAAACCGAGGATGCCCTCAAGAATCTGCAAGAGTACGTGGCGCTCCGCCCGGGAGGGGACCGGATCGGGCGCGTGTACTGGCTGATGGGCGAATGCTACATCCGTCTCAAGGAGTTCCAGAACGCCGATATCGCAATCTCCACCGCTGTCTACTACGAGCAGAACAACGCAGTGTGGTGGGCCCGGCTCGGTTACGCCCGCGAGCTGGCCAACGACTTGAAGTGGGCTTCCGACGCCTATGGGCGCGCCCTGAAGCTGGATCCCAACCTGGGCGACGCGCAGCACGGCAAGGAAAGCGTCGACAAGAAGCTGAAAGGCTGACGCATGGGCGTCGCGGCGCGCCGTGAGCGCCGGGTGGCATTCCACACCTTCGGGTGCAAGCTCAACCAGTTCGAAACGGAGGCCGTGGCATCGTCGTTCCTGGCCCACGGGTTCGTCATCGTCCCCGTCGAGCGTGAGGCCGACGCGTACGTGATCAATACCTGCACCGTGACCTCCCGGGCTGACCACAAGGCGCGCTCGATGATCCGCGCGATCGCACGGGAGCATCCCCGTACCCCTCTCCTTGTCACCGGGTGCTCCGCACAGACAGAGTCGCAGGCACTCTCCGCCCTGGCCGCGAGCATCGTCGTGGTTCCTCAGTCCGAGAAATCGAGGCTCCTCGAGCTTCCGCGGACTCTCGCGGAGATCCTCGATTCAGGTGAAGAGCCATTCGCCCGGCTTGTCGCTTCGCTTCGGGCGGAGACCCCTGCGGATCCCTTTGCGCTCTCCATCACCGTCCCTGCCTTTCACACGCGCGCGTTTCTGAAGATCCAGGACGGCTGTGACTGCCGCTGTGCCTACTGCAGGGTCCCGCTGGCCCGGGGCCGGTCGACGAGCCTGGGGCTCGCCGATGTGTTGAATCGCGCCGCGGCGCTGGAGTCTCAGGGCAGGAGGGAGATCGTTCTCACCGGCGTCAACATCTCCTCTTGGCGGGCCAGCGGGACGGACCTGTCCGGCCTCCTTCGCGAGCTCCTGCGCTCCATCGTTCGCGCGCGCATCCGCCTCACCTCGATCGAGCCGGAGTCGATCACGAAGGAGCTCGCGGAGGTTCTGGAAGAACCCCGCATCTGTCCCCATTTTCATATTCCAGTCCAGTCAGGTTCAGACAGCGTCCTGCTCCGTATGGGCCGCCGCTATCTTGCTGAGAGGGTCATCGACGGGGTTCGTCGGCTCAGGGAAGCCCGGGACGACCCGTTCATTGCCGCGGACCTTATTGTCGGATTCCCGGGAGAGACCGAGGAGGATTTCCAGCAGACCCGCGAGCTGGTCCGGCGGCTAGAATTCGCGGCTCTCCACGTATTTCCGTTTTCACCGCGCCCGGGGACCGCCGCCGCCTCGATGAAACCGGTGGTGCCCGAACGGCTTCGGCGCGAAAGAGCGGGAGATCTGGCCGCACTGGCCGGAGAGCACTCAGCGTCGTATGCGCGGCGCTGGGTGGGAAGGGAGGTGGATGTGCTGCTGGAGGGGAAAACCGCGGCACGCGCCCACGGCGTTGCAGCCAATTATCTGAAAGTATTCATCAACGGAATGCCACCGGAATCCGCAACGCCCGGCCGGATTGTGCGCGCGCAGATTACCGGCGCGGATCGACCGTGCGCCGGTCAATTCCTCCGCTTCATCGACTGAACTCTGGTTTTCGAGCCCGGTTTGAGCTATAATGAAATACGAACACAGGGAACAGTACGTTTTCCACACGGTGTTCCATAGGCGGAGGTTGCCCATGGCGAGGACGAGAGCATTTGCGCTGTTCGCCGCCGTGCTGCTCGCTCTTTCGGGCTGCTCGGCGTTCTTCGATTTCAATGCATTCTCGTCGCTGGACAAGGCCTCCGTGCCCGATCCGAGCAGGTACCAGGGGGCCTCGGGATTGGCGAATCTCCAGAAAGATCTCGCTTCCCCGTCGGTCGTGAGCGCTTTGAAAAGCAGTTATGCGACATCCCAGCAGATACTGACGAACCTGGAAAGCTCGTACTCGGTGCATTCAGGTCCCCTTTCCTCGCCGGACCAGAAGACTGCCGCCATACTTTATGCGGACCTGGCTCTCGCCAGCACTTCCGGAGACATACTGGCGAATAATATCGTCGCCTCCGCCATGTCGACTTCTCAAACCGGCAACATCGCTTCCCTGATCAACAGCGTCATCCCTTCCGACGTCATCGGCGATCCTACCAAGTTCACGAACATGATCTCTGGTCTATTAGACGCGAATGTGGTCTATCTCAACCTTGGCAGTCACCTGGGCACACCTCCGCAGCCTGTCCCCGGCATGAACATGGGCGATACCGCCCAGAAGGCCGCCGTTGCCTACATGGTGAATACGATAGTCAACGCCGTCATGACCCAGGCGACCCTTACTCAGCCGCAGGCGATTTCACAGATGTACCTGCTTGTGAACAACGATCCGACGACACTGCCCGCGGTCAGTGCGGCGAGCATCACAGACCCATTTACTCCTCTGGACCCCAACCTCAAGGCAATATTCGACGCAGCAGGCGCTCCGTACCCCAAATGAAAGTGGAAATCCACGGCCGAGGCGCCGCTTGATGAGAAATCTTGTCGCTGTGATGCTGCTCGCTTTCGGTACCGGCGTGGCATTTGCGAACACGTTCAACGAGATTCCCTTTGTGCCCATGAGCCCCGAAGTCCTCGGCCGCGGAGGCTCCGCCATAGCCGATGCCCGCGGCTACGACTCGCTTTTCAACAATCCTGCGGGCTACTCGCGTGATCCCAGCAGCTTCACGTTGAGCTCGACCAGCGCATGGGTCTATTCCCGACCGGACGAGTTCATCGGGCTCGTCGGACAGTTCGCGGGGGGGAGCAGCACACCGGCATCCATCTTCACTTTCCTCAACAACCAGGTGACCCGCGGCGGCATTGGGGCAGGCGCCTCCTGGGGCATCGGATACGTGGGCGGCGGGCTGGGGCTGGGTGCATCGCTCATCCTGGATTCTGTCCTGAGCGGCCCGAGCCTTCTCGGCGTCAGCGGCGACCTCACGGGAACGCTC
>JBEKTX010000059.1:0-15858 GCA_049515615.1 Spirochaetia bacterium | reverse complement strand
CACGACGGCGGGTCCGGCAAAAAGCCGTAAGGAAGTCGATGTCGCAGCGATCCCGCTCCCCGGCTCGTATGTCGTCGAAGATCATTTCGAATGCTCTTTCACCTCGGCGCGAAAGCTGGCGATCAACTGCGAGCTCGCACAGACAACAAGCAGCGGCGTCTACCTATCGAACAGCGATCGGATGATCGTCGCGGAGGTCGGAAAGGAACAGCACCTTTCCCTCTATTTCCCGGGCGCCGGAGAGTTCGACGTGCGCGTCACGGCGAACGCGGACGGCTATGAACAGGAGCTCAACTATCATTTCACCTCCCGCAAGGGAACCACTCTGAATGATTTCTTCACGATTGCCGTCAATCGGTTCCTCGAGACGGATGATGCCGATGGTCTTTATCGCATGAGCCGGGCTCAACCGTATCGCGAGGATCTGAAGGGAAAGTGGAAAGGGGACACCTGGTACCTGTGGGGGCCGATCTTCGACTCGCCCATCCGCGAACAAAGGAATCTCCTTCAGTTGGCGTCGGTCGAAGGGAAAGCGAAGATCGCGGCTCTCTGCCTGGCCTGCGAAGCGGACCCGAATAAATGCGACGAAAACGGCCTGACGCCGCTGGCCATGGGCGTGCAGGCGGGACACCAGGACATCGTGCGCCTGCTCCTGGCCAAGGGTGCCGATCCCAACACGCGGGATCGATCGGGCAAGACAACGCTGGACTATGCGAAAGCCGGCAAAGACGCGACTATCCTGGCTTTGATCCGGGAGGCGGTAAAGAAATAGGGTAGAGAGGCAGGGCCGTTCTGCTTTACGTCACCGGAGAATGCCGCGCCACCGGGCGGAGTCGGGAAGCAGAAGAAACAGAGAACGGAAAAAACGATTCCTTATAGTTTCTTGCCTTAAAAGGTCAACAAGTCGGGCTGGGCGGGTTTGAACCGCCGGCCTTTCGGTCCCGAACCGAACGCGCTACCAACTGCGCTACAGCCCGCTGAGAACCGCGGTTGATACCGCCAGAAATGCCTAGAAAAAAGAGCGGGAGCGACGGGACTTGAACCCGCGGCCTCCGGCTTGACAGGCCAGCGCGATAACCAGCTTCGCCACGCCCCCGTGACGCTGAATGTAGCAACCGAGTCATGCGCTGTCAAGGGGCGGGGCATCCCGGCAGGGACTCGCGCGAGGATTGCCGCGTTGACACTGCTTTCGGCTTGTGTTAATTTGAAATTGTCGAAATCCACCACCCAGACAGGAACAGCCGATGTCATCACGCGAATTGAGGAGAGCGGCACAGAAGAAGGGGGAGAATGTCTCCGACACAATACAGAAGAGGCATGAATCGCATCCCCTTCTCTATGGATTCAGCGTTGTCGTTCTCGTTGTCGTCGTCGTCACCTTCGTCCTTGCCGGACCGGGCGGTCCCCTTTCCCGGGGCGGAGCCGGAGGGAACGGGAGCATTGTTTTCGGCACGTATGATGGCCACGAAATCGCCTATTACCCCGGCAGCTACTTCGCCCAGCGGAGAGAACAGATCGCCAGCCAGGTGAAAACCAACAGCACCCAGGACCAGACTGCCATTATCCAGTCCGTCTGGTACCAGGCCTTCCGCAGCACCGTGGAGCACGTTGCCATCCTTGCCCAGGCCGATGCCGCGGGGGTCTTCGTGAGCAGGGACGCGGTGACCACCGCCCTCACCAGCTATCCGGGATATCTCGATGAGAACGGGAAGTTCAGCGAGACCAGGTTCGCCGCGGTATCCAGATCCGATCAGGCGAACAACGAAAAACTGATGCGCGAGAACCTCATCTCGAACGTCTTCGCTACAGACGTGGCCCGCGGCGTGAAACAGGGCACGCGGGAGTCCGACTTCATCAGGGCCATGGCGAAACCCGAGAGGAGCTTCTCTTTCGTCTCGTTCCCTTTCAGTTCCTTTCCGAGCGAGGAAGTGCGGAAATTCGGCGAAGCGAACAAATCCCGATTCGTGAAGGTGAAGGTGAGCCGCATTCTGGTGAAGACCGGGGAATCACAGGCGAACGAGATTCGAAAAAAGATCCTGGACAAGACGAGCACATTTGAGGAGCTGGCCAAGACCTACTCCAAGGACCAGAACGCCGACAAGGGCGGCGACATGGGCTGGCGCTACGCCTATGACCTCGAGGCGGATTTCGAGTCCAAGGACACCGCGCAGAAGGTCCTCTCTCTGAAGGCAGGTGAATTGAGCGACGTTCTCAATGGGACGTTCGGCCAGATGATTTACCGCTGCGACTCGGAGGCTGTGGATGCAGACTTCACCAGCGCGTCCGTCCAGGACGACGTGAAGAATTACATCACGACCTACGAGAAAGGAAAAATCGAGGACTACTTCAGTGAACGGGCAGGCCGGCTCTCACAGCGCTCCGCACAGGTCGGGCTTGATGCGGCGGCGAGGGAAATGCAGCTCACCGTCGTGTCCACCCAGCCTTTCCCGATCAACCTTTCCAATGTGTTCTCATTCGCGCCCATGAAGGCAATCCCGGACACGGCCACCCCCGTGAACGCCCAGTACAGCGAGGACTTCTTCTTCCGCGCCTTCTCCCTCGGGAAAGACCAGGTCTCCGCCCCCGTGGTGCTCGATGACCAGGTGCTCGTGCTGAAGCTGAAGTCGGAAGCCGAGCTCCCGGACTCCACGATGAGCCAGCTGGGCAGCTGGGTGGAATATCTCGCCGGCCAGTCACTGCAGACCGATCTCTACGCCGCGCTGATGACTCCGGAGAAGCTCAAGGACGACTTCATCAACGCGTTCAGCCAGTACATCATGCCTTCGAGCTCCAAGCAGTAGGCGGTGGAGATGACGGAAGAGGATCCCCTCCTCCTCCAGACTGACACGGGACCGTCGTTGAACTGGAGGGGTCTGGATTTCTATCCGCGGAACGATCCTGTCCGCTACGCGCGCCGCAAGGCGCGTGTTTTTTCTCCCCAACCTCAGAGCCTCTACTTCGTCCCCTCTCTTGGCCTCGGCCACGGCCTCCAGGATCTCCTCGAAGCCCTCCCTGCGGATTGCGGGGTGCTCTGCGTAGAGGCGTTTCAGGAAATCATGAAGGTCGCCGAGGCCCGGGGTATTCCCCGCGATGCGCGGCTTCTCGTCGTGAGGACGGATGATCCCGAGGCCGCCGCTGCTGCCCTCAGGAGCATGGGCACCGGACGTTTCCGGCGGGTGGTCGAAACGCCCCTCAGCGCAGGCTATCGCCTCGCGCCTGAGCTGTACGCGCGGATCCGAAGGAGGCTCGAACACGAAGTCATGCGCTTCTGGCAGAACCGGCTCACCATGATCGCGATGGGCAGCCTCCAGGTGCGCAACGTTCTTGCCAACCTTCCCCTGCTGCGTGAAGCGTGGGATTGGACCGCCCTCTCCACCACCCTGCCCGTGGTCGTCGCAGGCGCAGGGCCATCGCTGGAAGGGAGCATTCCCGTGCTCTCCCGCAACAGGGACAGATTCACACTCGCGGCGGTGGACACGGCACTACCGGCTCTCGTCTCATACGGGATCGTCCCTGACATCGTGGTCGCCCTGGAAGCCCAGGCCGTGAACAACCAGGATTTCATCGGTGAAACCGAGGCGGCGGGAGAAACCGTTCTCGCGTGCGACCTGTCGGTGCACCCGTCGGCCGCGCGCCTGTTCGCCGGACGCATTTTCTTCTTCTGTTCCGAGTTCGCCCCTCTGCGCCTCTGGGGGCGCCTTCACGGATGCGGGCTGCGTCCGAAGGCTTTCCCCGCGCTGGGCTCGGTCGGCGTCACGGCCGCCTATGCGGGACTGGGAATCACACGTGAGAAAGTCTTCCTGACCGGGCTTGATATGAGCTTCCCGGGTATGAAGACGCACGCGAGAGGCAGCCCGCTCGCCCTGGCAATGCTCGCCGGATCGACCCGTGTGAATCCGATAGGGCAGGCAAGCTTCGTTGCACTCGCGGGCAGACGCCTGTTCCTGCTGCCCGACAAGCAGGGCCGCCCGGTCCTCACCGACAGGGTGCTGTGCTCCTACCGGGACAGCGTTGCCGAGCAGATGGCCGGGCACGAGGGCAGGGTGCTCGACTGCGGCGAGACAGGGCTTCCTCTGGGCGTACGCGCGATCTCGGCGGGCCATTTCGAGGAGCTGCTGCAGAGCATTCCGCCTGTCAAGAAGAAGCTTCACATCGATGCAGAAAGGCGGTTCGCCGCGACCAGGCTCGCGGATTTCGCAGCGGCCGAACGATCGCTGCTCGAGGGATTCGCAAAAGCCGCTGCCGGGTTTGTCGCCTCCGGCGGACCGGGCGGATCGTTGGGCGCGCTGCTGGCGGAGGTGGACTACACATGGGCCCATTTCCCTGACGTGCCGGATCTCTCGGCGCCCGACCGCGGATTTGTCGCCCGCGCGCGGGTCGCGGCTCTGTACTACGCCGAACGACTGCGGCGGATCGAATCAGTCCTCTGAAGTCTTCAACACCGCAAGGAACGCCGACTGGGGGAGCTCCACCTCCCCCACCATCTTCATCCGCTTTTTTCCTTCCTTCTGCTTTTCCAGGAGCTTGCGCTTCCGCGTGATGTCGCCGCCGTAGCACTTGGCCGTCACATCCTTGCGGTACGCGTTGACCGTTTCCCGAGCAATGATCTGGCTCCCGATCGCGCCCTGGATTGCGATCTTGAATTGCTGACGCGGTATCTCGTCCCGCAGTCGCTCGCAGACGCGACGCGCGGTCTGGTAGGCGTTTCCACGAAAGACGAGCTGCGAAAGTGCATCCACCATCTTGCCGTTGATCAGGATGTCCAGCCGGGCAAGCTGCGTCTCACGGAAGCCGAGAAGCTGGTAGTCGAAAGACGCATAGCCCCTGCTGACCGATTTGAGCCGGTCATAGAAATCGAAGACCACCTCGGCAAGGGGCATCTCGAACACAAGCTCCACCCTCTTCTCGTCGAGGTAGCTCATGCTCTTCTGCACGCCCCGCCTCTCAAGACAGAGGGTGATGATGTTCCCCAGGTACGCGGCCGGGGTGATCATTGATGCCGAGATGTACGGCTCCTCCGCGAGCTCGATCTGGGAAGGATCGGGAAAAATGGCGGGGTTGTCCACCAGCTTTACTTTGTCCGCGGCGCCGCCGGATCCCTGCAGGGTAAGGCGGTACTGGACGCTCGGCGCGGTGAACACGATGGACATCTCGAACTCGCGCTCCAGGCGTTCCTGCACTATCTCGAGGTGCAGCAGCCCGAGGAACCCGCACCGAAACCCATAGCCCAGGGCGACGGACGAGTCCTTCTCGTAGATCAGCGAAGCGTCGTTGAGCTTCAGCTTCGCCATTGCCTGGACGAGCTCCTCGTAGTCATTGGCATCCACGGGGTAGATCGATGAGAAAACGACCGGCTTCACCTCGCGAAAGCCTGCAAGCGGCCCGGCGCAAGGCCTGTCGTTGTCGGTCACCGTGTCGCCGACCCGCGTGTCGGCGACCGTCTTGATGCCGGCGATCAGGTAGCCGACTTCCCCCGGCCCCAGCGATGGCATGGGCACCAGACCAAGACGGAATATGCCGGTCTCTTCCACCTTGTACGTGGAGCTGTTCCACCAGAATCGGATGGCCTGCCCCGCCTGGAGGCGCCCGGCATAGATCCGAACGTGAACGATGACGCCGCGGTACACGTCGTAGTGCGAATCGAATATCAGAGCCTTCAGCGGATCCTCCGGATCGCCGTTCGGGGGGGGCACCCTCAGGACGATTGCCTCGCACAACTCGTCCACTCCCGTCCCCAGCTTGCCGGAGACGAGGAGGGCCGCATCGGAGTCCAGCCCCAGGTCATGATCGATCTGCTTCTTCACGCCCTCGATGTCCGCGCTGGGAAGATCGATCTTGTTGATCACCGGGATGATCTCAAGGTTGTGCTCGATGGCCATGTACATGTTGGCCAGGGTCTGGGCTTCGACTCCCTGGCTGGCGTCGATGAGCAGGACAGCCCCTTCGCACGCGGAGATGGAGCGGGAGACCTCGTAGGAGAAGTCCACGTGCCCCGGGGTGTCGACAAGGTTCAGGATGTAGTCGCGTCCGTCCCTCGGCGTGTAGGGCATCGCGACGGCCTGGCTTTTGATCGTGATGCCGCGCTCCCTCTCAATGTCCATATTGTCCAGGATCTGGTCATGAAAATCCCGGTCGGACACCAGGCGCGCGCGTTGGATGAACCGGTCGGCCAGCGTCGACTTGCCATGGTCGATGTGGGCGATAATGCAGAAGTTGCGTATTCTCGATGTTTCCAAGGCACCGAAGTATAGCGGCAAAGAGCGGTGAGATTCAACGCAGCACACCCACCACCGCTCTCCTGAACGCCCTCCAGGAATTGCGAGAGGCCGCATCACAACAACTTGACAGGGCAGGGGCGGGTTCGTAGCCTCAGTACGTGAATGCCGGCGCCAAACCAAGAGTGCTCGTCGTGGATGACCAGGAAGCCCTCCGGTCGCTCCTCGCCCGCCTGCTCGAACGGGAAGGCTTCGATCCCGTGCAGGCTGAGGACGGCGCGCAGGCGGTGGAAATGTACAAGTCCGAGGCCCCGCTTGTCGTCGTTTCAGACATCATGATGCCGAGGATGGACGGGCTCACGCTCCTGACTGAGATCCGGCGCATCGACCGCAACGCCACCGTCATCCTCATGACCGGCCAGGGCAACGAGGACGTCCTCCTCAAAGCGCTTCGGGGCGGCGCGACGAATTTCTTCAAGAAGCCGTTCAACGTGAGGGAGCTCATCGACGAGATCCGCAAAGTCGTCGAGTTCCGGCTCGAGGCCGCGCGCTCCTCGCTCTTTTCTCCCCTGCTTGTGGAGGAAACGAAGCACTTCGTGATGCCCCGCGCGGATTCCCCGTTCTTTCCCATCATCAACCAGATCACCCTGCAGCTCCCCTGCCTGCTGCCCCAGGAGGATATCCTCAACCTGAAGATCGGGATCGAGGAGGTCATCACCAACGCCATCGAGCACGGAAACCTGGGCATCAGCTTCGAGCAGAAGAGCAAGGCGATCCAGGAAGGACGTCTCGCGGAACTCATAGCCGACAAGGGCCGGGAGAGCGATGCCGCCGGCCGCTCGGTGCGCATCACCTCACGGCTGTCCCCCGAAGGGTTCGAGATCACGATCGGTGACGACGGCCAGGGCTTCGACTGGCGCACGCTGCCGGCAGTGGAGCCGGAGAATCTGCTCGCCTTCAACGGCCGGGGGATTTTTCTCACGAAGATCTACTTTGATGAGGTGATCTACAACCATCCCGGCAACCAGGTGACCCTGCGAAAACTCAAGCCCCGCGCCTGATGAAAGTCGATGTCGGTCAACGCGCGGATCTGCGCGGAACGCTCCGCCGACCGCGCGGGCATGGTTTTCACAGGCAGAGAGGATCGTCCATGCCGCCCTTTGGGCGGCGTGCCCGTCAGATGAAATTGTCCGTTTCGAGGTACGCGGCGATCTGGATCGCGCTCTCGATGAATCCCGCCTTCTTCTTCTTGATGACGACCTGCAGCATGGCATAGCCCTTGTCGGTGTCCACCTGCCAGTCCTGGATGGTGAGCGGATCATCGGGCGAAATACCCGATTCATCTGCAATCGAGCCTTGCGTGACCCGTTTCACTACGTAGTCGCCCTTCCAGAGGAATGAGCCGACGTTTTCGAGCTGCATGCCGAAGAGGGGATAAAGGACATTGTCCCTCGCATCCCGCTTCAGCGCGACGTCAATGGGCTCGTCCGGCCGGGCGGAAAGGCATACAAGCACATTCTGGCTCGCGCTGCCGCGCCGTACCCCAACGGTGACCAGCGAGGGCGGTGAGTGCCGCAGGACTTCCTCCTGGATTTCCCCGAGCTTCTTGAACGGCTTCCCGTTCAGGGTCTCGATCATGTCCCCGGATGAAATGCCGGCCTGCGCGGCAGGCTCGTCCGGTACCGAGTAGATCACCTCCAGCCCTTTCTCGGTCTCCGCAACGGCCATGCCCAGCCAGGAATGGACGGCCGGGCCGCCCTTGAACAGCGCGGGCAGGGCCTTCTCCACCCAGGTGTACGGCACAGCGAAGTTCAAGCCGGGAAACTGCGGCATTCCGGCAAACACGATCCCGATCAGGTCGCCCTTCTCGTTCAACAGCGGGCCGCCGCTGTTCCCGGGGTTCAGGGGAACATCGACCTGCATCGAGTCGCCCACCTGCAGGAGCCGCCTTCCCATGGCAGAGATGATGCCGGACGTGATGGTCTTCTCCAGGCCTGCCGGAGATCCGATCGCAAAAATCCGGTCGCCCGGGGTCAGGGTCTGGCCGCTCCAGCCTCCGAAGATGTAGTCGGGCGTGATTTCCGTCTTGATCAGGGCAAGGTCGAATGTCTTGTCATAACCCACGACCTTCGCCGGGATCCTCTCCCCCGCAGGGCTCTCAGACAGACGGATGAACAGGCGCGAATAGCCCTTGTACTTCGGATCGACTTCGCTCTCGATTACGTGATGGTTCGTGAGGATATAGCCGCGCTTGTCGATGAAAAAGCCGCTCCCGATCACTCTGTCGGCGTAGCCGACGCCCTTTTCCACCTTGATTCCCCGGTCCACCAGGATCGTGACCGTCCCGGAAATCATGCGGGGAAAAGAGGGGGAGCTTTCGGCATCATCGGATGCCGGTACGGCAAACCCGCGCTCTTTCATTGCAGCAGCAAGAGACCTCACAACTGCCCTGTTGCCCACGGCGGCAGCCGCTGCAACCGCCGAGTCGTAGTCCTGCTCGGCAGCGTCACCAAGGGAAAGCATGTGCAGCCTGCTCAGGAGACCGAGAACCTTGTCCCCCGACGCTTCCTGCGCGGAAGCGATTTCGCCGAGCAGCGACTTCTCCGTCCATGTGCCGGCGATTTGCGGCTGTCCCAGCGCGCGGGCCGAATCGAGCAGGCGAATTGCATCCTGGTATTTTTTCGAGTCGATCGCGGCCTTGAATGCGCGGGAGAAATCCGCGGAAGCCTGGGTCGAGAGGGATTCGAGATCGGGGACTTCGATCCCCTGCTGTTGAATGCCGTTGATTTTTGCCAGCGCCTGCAGATACGACCCTCCCGAAATCAAGGCACGGATCTCGTCCGCACGGGCCTGGGGAAGGGGCGTTGTCGGGGCAGGCGGCCGCGGCGCGCCGGCGCACCCTGCAAGCAGAACCAGGACGAGCGCCGCTAAAACGTGCTTTCGCTTCACTCTTGCACCGCCTCCGCGTATGTCACACCCGCGTGCCGAAACACAAGGTACCGGTTGCCCGCGATGGTCTGGAAGCCGTCAGGCAGGGTCAGGTCGGGCTTCGCTCCGGCAGGTGCGGGCCGGCCTATCCATCTCAGGCCGCGCAGGGTGTCCAGAACAATGGGAACGTACGTGCCGCCCCGCGAGAAGCTTATGATTCGCTGCCCTCGGGAGACGATTCTCAGGTCGAAAATCCCATTCATCTTCGTTGAAAGCTCCCGTACGAGCGTCCCGTCCCCCGCGTCGTACTCCCTGATGTCGCCCTTGCCGTCTTCGTTGAAATCCCAGGCTTTCATCGAATTCGCGCCATAGGTTTGTCGAAAGTCCGGAATGCCGTCGCCGTCGGTGTCGATCTCCTCGCTGGACAGCCGGCCGTTGTTCCAGCTCTCGGTCACCTGGAACACCCCGTCACGCGAAAGGGATCGAACGCCCCGCTCCGGTTGGCCCCGGGCATACCACAGCCGGTGGTCCATGACCCCGTCACCGGCCGAGGATTCTTCCATGAACACAGGCTGGCCTGAAACAAGATCGGTCCTTCGGATCGGCGTGACGCCGTCCGCCCCAAACTCTTCGAGGTGGAACGAGGCCCGGCGCAGCACATCTGCAGTGGGCACGCTGATCTTCGCCAGGACCAGCGGCGCCGAGCCTGCGGGACCACGCGCGAAACCTGCTTGCAGGAAAACGCACTGGATTGTGTAGGGCGTCAGCGTGAGCGTGCCCTCCACCGGCAGCTCCGCCTTTTCTAGAAACGGGTAGCGGCTGTAGGTGAGCCGTGTGAGGTTTCCTGCGGCATCACGCGAGGCAAGTGACACGGGCCTTCCATCTCTGAACTCAGCAGAAAACTGGAACACCCCGTCCTGCGCAGGCTCGCGGATCCAGCGCACGACTTTCCCATTGTCGAAGACCCAGCGGTCCTCCCACAACCCGTCCAGGTCGGCATCGAGGTCACGGTTCCCGGTGTACTGGCCGAGCGAGGCTCGAAGAGTCGTCGCGAGAGCTGAGTTTCCTTTCACCGCATCCACGGCACGGCCCACGAGGTCCTGACGCGACAAACCGCCATCTGAGATGAACAGATCGAGGTACTTTTTGCGCATTCGTACGGGGACCGCCTCCATGCCAAGGACCGGACCCAGCGGGTCCCGGCCTCCCTTCGAAATGAAGAGGTCGACATCGGAAACCTTCTTTGCGCGGTCTATCTCCAGACCGGCGGCGGCCAGGAGAAGGGGCAGGCTGTCGGGGTGAATCTGCAGGCCCGTTCGGACGAGGGCTGAGGCTTCGGCGCTGCGGCCCTGCCGCTGAAGGACCCGCGCAGCAGAGAGCCGTATCTCTTCGTTCTGAGGAAATCGAGCCAGGGCATCGATGAGGGTACGCTGCTCCGCGGAGATGCTGCCTGCCCGGTCGAGCGCGCGGGCGGCCAGAATGAAGTTCTGAGAGTCCTCGGGACGAAGAGCCGTCAGTCTTTCGGCTGTTCTTCGCGCTTCAGCGAGCTCGCCCGTGCGGATGAGAAGATCCGTGAGGAGCTGCTCGGCGCGCAAGGGATCAGTCTCAACCCAGTTCGCGTTGCGCAGCGCGGCGCGCAGATGCTCTATCGCTGAACGTGTCGATGGCCGATCCGCCGCCTCAACGCGCGCCCTCACGTACAAGGTCTCGGAGTAGGCGGGGTCCAGCTCGAGAGCAGAAGAGGCCATTGAACCGGCTTGCGCCAGATCGCCGGCTTCCAGCCAGGACCGGGCCTGCGCGAGGAACGAATCCGCCTCCGCGTGCGGTCCAAAGCCGGAAGCGCCGCTCGTTCCCTGGGCGGAGTCCACGCCCTGGGCGTACGGGCTCGCCAGTCCCGCCCCGAAGGTCAGGAGAAGGACCAGATATTTGTACGCGAAACGTACGGAGGCCGGCATGGATGCGCGGGCTTAGAGCCCGCCTTTCGCCGACGATACAGGCACCGCCGGAGGGAGGGCTGGCGCGGCGGCAGCCGTCGCGGGCTCGAACTCTCCGCGCTTGCGCGGCTGCATCCCGAGAAGTGTGCGGATCTCATCGTCGTCGAGGTTTTCCTTGACGAGAAGGGTCTCCGCCAGAAGCCTCAGCTTGTCCTTCTGCTCGCCCAGGATGCGCTCGGACTCGGCGAGACACCCCTCCACGATTTTCTTGATCTCGGTGTCTATAGCACGAGCCGTGTCCTCCGAGTAGTCCTTGTGCCGGGCGATCTCTTTGCCGAGAAAGATGGGCTCGTCCTTCTGGCCGTACGCGATGGGTCCGAGAACGTCGCTCATGCCCCACTCGCAGACCATCCGCCTCGCCAGATCGGTTGCCTGCTCCAGGTCGTTCTGCGCTCCCGTGGTCGTCTCGTTGAGCATGAGCTTCTCCGCCGCATAGCCGCCCATGGCGATGGTGATCCTGTCCAGCAGCCAGCCCATGTTGCGCGAGTACGCATCATCCTCCGGCAGGGAGAATGCCACCCCCAGCGCGCGCCCGTGAGGAATGATGGTGATCTTATGCAGCGGGTCCGCGTTCTTGAGGAAGTAGTGGAGGAGCCCGTGGCCCGCTTCGTGGAAGGCCACCATCTGCTTCTCCCGAGGAGGGATGATTTTGCTCTTGCGCGCGATACCCATGAGAGTCTTGTCTCGCGCCTCCTCGAAGTCGTCCATGTCCACCCGGTCCTTGCTCTTGCGCCCCGCGAAGAGCGCCGCCTCGTTCACGAGGTTGGCCAGGTCCGCGCCGGAAGATCCGGGTGTGGCTCGGGCCAGCCGTCCGAGATCGACGTTTTCCGCCAGAGGAAGTTTCTTGGCATGGAGGCGGAGGATCAGCTCACGCTCCCTGATGTCGGGCATGTCCACGACCACCTGCCGGTCGAACCGTCCGGGTCTGAGAAGAGCGGGATCCAGAACGTCGGGGCGGTTGGTGGCCGCCAGGATGATCACCCCGTCCTTCGTGTCGAACCCGTCCATCTCCACAAGCATCTGGTTGAGGGTCTGCTCGCGCTCGTCGTGGCCGCCGCCGTAGCCGGCGCCTCGCGTGCGGCCGACAGCGTCCAGCTCATCGATGAAGAGGATGCAGGGGGCGTGCCGCCTCCCCTGCTCGAAGAGGTCACGAACGCGGCTGGCGCCCACGCCGACGAACATCTCGACGAAATCTGAACCGGACATATGGAAGAAAGCGACGTTCGCCTCTCCCGCCACGCCCTTTGCGAGAAGCGTCTTGCCCGTGCCAGGCATGCCCACAAGGAGCACTCCCTTGGGAATCTTGGCGCCGAGTCGCGCGAACTTCTGCGGGCTCTTCAGGAACTCCACCACTTCCTGGAGCTCGAACTTGGCCTCGTCCTGTCCGGCCACGTCGGTAAAGGTGATCCGCTTGTTGGTGTCCTGGTAGCGCTTCGCCCGGCTCTTGCCGAATGAGAATGCCTTGTTTCCGTTGCCCTGCACCTGGCGGAACATGAACCAGATGAAGAAGAAGCCGATGACCCACGGGAGGAGCTGGATGAGGACCGCGAGGGGGGAGACGGCCTTCACGCCTCCTGTCACCTTTACGCCCTTGTCTTTGAGGGACTTCATGAGGTCAGGATCCGGATAGGGTATGGTCGTCTTGAAGAATCCCACCTCCCCGGATTTGGCCTTGAAGTTGCCCTGGATTTCGTACTGGTCGATGATCTTGACCTGGTCAATCTGACCTTCGTCGAGGTAGGTCTGAAAGGTCGAGTACGGGAGCTCTGAGGTGCCCGGGCGGTCGCTGTAAACGAAGAAGAAGACGAAGAATGACACCAGGATCAGCAGGGAGATGAGTGCGATCCGGTTGTTAAAGTTGAACCGCGGGATCCGGGGATCGGGTCCCTTGTTGTCCCCATTATCGTTGTTGCTCACGTCCCTCTTCCATGTCGCTTTCTATGTGTACGACCATGCGGTCCACACCTTCGCGGTCCCCCGCGAGAATGTCAGCCCGTGCCCGGGTGCGATACCCCAGCGCTCCGCCCAGGACCGCCAGCACGCCGCTCCTATCAGCAAGTATCGGAATCCGCTCCCTTTCAGCCTCGGGAACCTTCATTCCGATCAGGAGTTCTTTCACAGATGTCGCGCCGCCCGCGAGCCGTATGGAGTCGCCCTTCCTTTTTGACCTGAGAACAATCGGCGGCTGCACCTTGCCTGCAAGGATGACAATCCCTCCCCTGCCCACATCGCATGCATCCGGGGCGCGGGTGAAAGAGACACGAACACCCGCCTCCTGAATCTCCGTGATCCGGGCTTCAGAGGCAATCATAAAGTATCCCTTTTTGCATCCGCTGGCAATATCGGGGCCCCAGGTAAGCTCCCCGCTGATCGCGGAGAGAACCGCTCCGTGGCCCCTCAGGATTGTCCCGTGCCGCGGGATCGCATCCATTTCCAGGACGGGAGAGAGGAACCGCCATGGCAGCCTGGGAGAGATACTCCGCGGGGCGAAACGATCGTACAGGCGCAGCAGAGACCACATCCGCACTGCCGGGTGCGCCGAAAAGAACTCGCCTTCATCGATGGAGAATCCCTCGCCGGAGCGTTTCCAGCGCAGGCGGCCGCCCATCTCGCTGACGAGGTCCCCCGACAGGGTGAGTTTCCTGGAAAGGACGATTAGTCCCGTCCTGAATCCCGGGAACTCCGCGTCAAGGAGGGGAACCAGCCGGTGACGCACCCGGTTGCGGAGGAAGCCCGTGTCGCGGTTGGAAGGATCTTCACACCACGGCTGCCGAACGGATTCGAGATATTCGAGCACCTGCTTGCGCGAGCAACCGAGCATCGGCCTGAGAAAGGGACCCCGCCGCGCGGGGATCCCGCGCAGGCCGTGGACGTCGGATCCCTGCATCACTCTCATGAGAAGGGTTTCGATCACGTCGTCCTGGGTGTGGCCCAGCGCGATCGCATCCGCACCGATGCTTCGGCCGGCCTGGCGCAGAAGGGAATGCCGCATATTCCGCGCCTCTTCCTCGAGGCTGCGGCGGGATGCGCGCGCCTGGCGCTCGCACTCGCCCGGAGGCACGACTTTTTCGACAAGATCGACTTCCAGCCCCGCGCATAACCTGCGGATGAAGGCGGTTTCCGCGGCGACGGTCGCGACGGGGCGGATCCCATGATCCACCACACACGCAAAGAGCGCAAAGCCTATCTCCAGCCGGAGCGCCGCGAGCGCCCGCAGGAGAGCCGTGGAGTCGGGGCCTCCCGAGATTGCGGCAAGAACCGTGCTGCCCCTGTGGATGCCGGAGACTCGGAGGGCCTCGCCGACCGCATGTTCAATGCCGGCAGCGGGAGCGCTTTTCGGGCCGCTCATGAAGGCGGCTCTCTCCTGTTGAAATCGTTCATGATCCTGCTCGGGTCTTCAGTGAGAAGGAGAAGTGCAGCTTGCGCCGCCTGTTCGACAGCCATGCCAAGCAGATCCTCATCTGTCCGCGAGGGAGCGCTGAGAACATGCCCGACCACCTTGCCCTTGCGGTCAGGCCGCCCGATTCCGATCCACAGGCGCATGAAGTCCTGGGTTCCGAGGGCGCGGATGACGGATTCGAGCCCCTTCTGGCCGGCCGAGGATCCTCTCAGCTTGAACCGGATGTTGCCCGGGGAAAGGTCCAGTGAATCGCATATGATCAGGAGCTGCGATGCGTCGCTGCCGGTCTCCCGCATTGCCTCGCGCACCGCCCTCCCGGATTCGTTCATGTAGGTGAGCGGCTTGACCAGGTACAGGGAAGCACCCGCGTGCAGCCCTTTGCCGAGAGAATATGAATGGAAGAGCTTTTTCTTGAAGTGGACACCCAGGCGAGATGCCAGGGCATCCACCACCATGAACCCGACATTGTGCCGGGTGCCCGCGTAGCGTTCGCCCGGATTGCCGAGCCCGACAACCACGAGGGCCAGGAATTACTCCTCTTTCTCCTCGGTCTCTTCGGTTTTTTCTGCGCCCTCCTCCGCTTCTCCTTCGCCCTCTGCGGGGACCTCTCCCTCCACGGCGGCAGGAGCCACTTCCTCCTCGGCCTTGCGGTGAGCGACGAGGCAGACGACCTGGTCCGAGGCCTGCAGGGGCCGGACTCCCGCGGGAAGAATGAGATCGTTCACGTGCAGCGCGCGGTCCAGCCCGAGCTCGCTGATGTCCAGCGTGATCTCTTCCGGCATGTCCTTGGGGAGACACTCCACGTCGAGCCGGTGCAGGAGGCTTTCGAGGATACCGCCCTCCTTGACGCCGACGGGATTGCCGATCAGCCGTATGGGGACGCGGGTTCGAAGCGACTTGCCCTTCTCGAACTCGTAGAAATCCACGTGCAGGATCTGGCCAGTGAGGTTGTCCTTCTGGTAATCCTTCACGAGGACCTCGCGCACCCCGCTGGCCAGGTGCAGCTCGACAATCGTGTTCTGCGTGATGCGCCGGAAGGCGGTGCGAAACTCACTGGCGTCCACGGTGATCGAGGTCGGCGCGGCATGTCCGTAGATGACGGCAGGAATCTTGCCGGTGCTCCGCAGCCGGCCCGCGGCGCCTTTGCCGTCTCCCTGTCTCATCTCGACGTTCAGCCTCTTTGCTTCCATGGAAAAGCTCCTTCATGTTGTCTCATCCGTGCTCCGGAGATGCTGTTCAACTGGGACGGCAGGATTCGAACCTGCGAAATGCCGGAACCAAAATCCGGTGGCTTACCGCTTGCCGACGTCCCAAGGTCGCG
>JBEKTX010000058.1:0-15992 GCA_049515615.1 Spirochaetia bacterium | reverse complement strand
GAGGAGGAGGTCGACGAGGAGGAAGAGGAGGAATACGACGAGGAAGACTACCTCGACGAGGATGACTTCGACGTCGACGAGGATCTCGACTACGAGGATTTCGACCAGTAAGTGACCCGCACGGCCTTGAACCACAGCCGTTCGAGGTCGTAGAAATCGCGCTGTTCTTTTTCCATCAGATGAATCACGAAATCGCCGCAATCCAGGAGGAGCCAACCGGCCCCCCCCCTCCCCTTGTGCCCGCCGTTCAGGGTACGGACACCCTGCTCCTTCAGGAAAACGGCCAGTTCGTTCTGCAGTCCCGCCAGGTGCGCGCCGCTGCGCGCCGTCGTGATGATGAAGAAATCGGCGATGGGAGAGACACCGCTGATGTCCAGCACAACCGTATCCTCCCCCTTGTGATCGACGATCAGCCTCGCGGCCTGCAGCGCTGCTTCCCTGCTATTTGACGTAGCGGCCATCGAAGTCCTTGCCCAGGATCACCGTCACGTCCACCGCCTGGTCCTCCTGCGGATCGGGTTTTGAGAAGATGCGGGTCGCATGGATGATGTCGGCCACCTTCTTCGCATTATCCATGTTCCCCTTGCGGTCCAGCACGACCGTGTTGACGTACTGATCGGTGTCCGCGTTGTTGGGCGCCATGACCTCCAGGTCGTAGCTCTGGAAGAGGTCCCGGGCCCTGTTCGCAAGACCCGCCGTCCTGGTGCCGTTCAGCACCTCCACGGTGATGGAGAGAGCATCGGGGGCAACGAACTCGCTGGACGCGTTTGCGGCCATCGCCTGCTTCACCGACTGCTTGAGCAGCTCCCCGTCCTGGTGGGGGAAGAGGAGGTCCCGGCCGTCCACGGAACGGGTCGTGCCCAGCACACGCTGGAGCACCATGCGCTCGGAATCGAAGCGCCCCATCTCCGCGACGAAAGAGGAGAGTGCCCGGCCCGGCAGGTCGGTGCGCAGGAGCGAGCGGAGCATCCGAAAGGGTCCGCGCTGGAGGAGAAACGCCTCATTTTCCCCCAGCCCCTTCAGGAGTGCCTGAAGGAATTTCTGCCGCCGGCCGATCGAGTCAGCGTCGGTTTCCAGCGGGTCCTGGTAGCT
The DNA here is from genome assembly GCA_049515615.1 of Spirochaetia bacterium. Lineage (GTDB taxonomy): Bacteria > Spirochaetota > Spirochaetia > SZUA-6 > Fen-1364 > Fen-1364. The sequence continues at coordinate 14,900 of JBEKTX010000058.1, read as the reverse complement.
GATAAAGTCCCGCGCCTTGTCTCCGTCCAGTGTGACGCTCCCGGAGGGGAGCAGGACACGGCGTCCCTGGATGGTGAGATCCACGGGATTGGGGATGAAGACCTCCACCCCGCCCATCAGGTCGACCAGGCGCCCCGCCTCTTCGAAGCCGATGTCGATGACTCCGTGCAGCGGCGCGCCCAGCAGGTCTTCGACCTTTCTTTCCAGCGGGAGGGGGTTGGCCCGGCGGTAGAGAGCATCAATACCTTCGACCCGGTTGATCGTGGCGATGACGCTGCCGAGATTCGGAGGCACATAGAAGAGCGAGCCCTTTCGGGTGTCTGAATTATAGAAGAAAACCTCGATGAAGAGCGCTTTTTCACCCTCGGAAAAGATGAAAAGCGTGTTCAGCGGCTGCTTTTTCTTCAGTGAATCCGTGATCTGGTCGACGCGGAGCTGGAACACCCCATAGACGCCGGTGCCGACGATGATGACGAGGATGAGGATGAGCAGGATGATGCTCCTGTCGGTCCTGCGGCTCCTTCGCTCAAGCATGCGTCGTCAGCTCCTCGTGCAGCTCCCGCGAGTCCGCAGCGACTTCTATTGACGCGGCCCGCAGGAAATGGAGCTTGCGCTCCAGGACGGCCAGCACCATCTCATCGAGGCTCAGCCCCAGAGTCCGTCGGCGGAACTCCGGCGATACGAGCTCGCGCGTCGGCTCGAGGAAATCCGCGGCGAACACGATCTTCGAGATCGGGCCCATCCCGCCGCGCCCCGTGATGTGATCCCTGATGGCCTGGAGGGTCTCCGCGTCCGAATACCCCGTGTGCTTCGTGAGGACCGCGGCAGCGGCCCTTCCGTGCAGGAGCAGAGGATTGGCCTTTTCCCATTCACGGACGGGCAGACCGTCCTTCTCTGCCAGGAGGAGCACCTCGGAGATGTTCAACTCGCGCGCGAGGTCATGCGCAATGCCGCCAATGTACCCTTTCTCCTCGTCGGCGTGGAAGCGGTCGCACAGCTCGCTGGCCAACCGGGCCACCTCGCGCGAATGATTGAGCCGCGGGCGGGAGAGACTTGCCTCGACCAGTGCAGCGGCTCTCGATCTCCAGACATTCCTGTCATCCATAGAGGTTGTTGCCCTCGATATATTCAAGCACGGCATCCGGCAGGAGGTAGCGCACCGAGCGGCCTTCCCGGAACCTGCGGCGAATTTCCGAAGAGGAGATCGGAAGCACCGTATTTGTGACGACTCTGTGAGGGTAGCTCAGGGCGGGCGGCCCCTCCCGAATCCGCCGGGCGACGACGATGTCGACGATTGTTACAAGCTCTTCCACGTTCTTCCAGGACGGGAATCCGGCCACGAGGTCATCTCCGATGACGAAGCCGGGCCGTCCTTCGAGGCCATGCCGGGGAATCAAGCTGGAAACGGTTTCTATCGAGTAGGAAGGCCCGCCGCGATCGATATCTCCCGTGTCCACAAGGAATCTCTCATTGCCCGAGACCGCGCGCCGGAGCATGTTCAGGCGGTGGCCCGGTTCGAGGACGGGCGCCGCGTCCTTGTGAACGGGCTGGTTGGCAGGCACGAATATTGCGACATCGTACCCGAAAGCGGTGCGTACCTCTTCCGCAATGAACAGGTGGCCGAAATGGACAGGGTTGAACGTTCCACCCAGGACGACTGCTCTCATCTCGAAGCGTCCCCGGCAGCTGCCACGGCGGCGGCCCTTACGAGAGTCCGCATTGCCGCAATCAGGGGCGTCAGCCCCTCGCGTGAGAAGGAGGAAACAGCCACGAAACCGCCGACCGGGCAGGCATCGAACAAGGCGGAGCAGCCCGCCGTCGAGTCGGGGAGGTCGAGCTTGGTGCCCACCACGAGCCGCGGCCGGGATGCAAGCGATGGCGAGTACGTCTCCAGCTCCCCCTGGAGGAGACGCACGGTGCCGGGGCAGTCGGCCGATGAGAGGTCAACGAGGAAGAGCAGGGCGGCGCACCGTTCGACGTGCCGCAGGAACTTCAACCCCAGTCCGCGGCCCTGCGAAGCGCCCTCGATGATGCCCGGGATGTCGGCAAGGATGATGTCCCTTTCCGGCAGCCGCATCAGGCCGAGATTCGGCGTGCGCGTCGTGAATGGGTAGTCGGCGATGAGTGGATGGGCGTTGGTGAGAACCGAGAGGAGCGTGGACTTGCCCGCGTTGGGCATCCCGACAAGCCCGATATCAGCGATCAGGTGCAGCTCCGCCTTCAGCTCGCGAGTCTCCCCTTCGATTCCCTTCTGTGCGTAGCGCGGGGCCTGGTTGACGGAGGTTGCGTAGTGGGAATTGCCCTTGCCGCCCCTTCCGCCGCGGAGATAAAGGAAGCTTTCCCCGTCATAGGTAAGGTCGGCCACGGGCGCCCCGGTCTCGGGGTCGCGCAGAACCGTGCCCGGTGGGACGGGGACCAGGGCGTCCGCACCGTCCTTCCCGTGCATCCGCTGCCCCATCCCTCGACCCCCGTCGCCGGCCTTGAAATGTCTCTTGAGCTTGAGGTGGGAGAGCGTCTTCAGGTTCTGCCGGACGGCGAACACCACATCCCCGCCTTTTCCGCCGTCGCCGCCGTCGGGGCCGCCGCGCGGCACGTACTTTTCCCTTCGAAAGGACACGGCCCCGTCCCCGCCGCTGCCGGACGAGACGACGATCGTGGTCTCATCCACGAAGCCGTTCACGCGGTCTCAGTTCTTGGCGGGCTGAACGGTGATGTAGTTCCTTCCTCTGCGCGTGTGATACACCACCTGCCCGTCGACCATCGCGAAGAGCGTGTCATCCCTGCCGCGTCCGACGCTTTCGCCAGGGTGGAACTTGGTGCCTCTCTGGCGGACGAGAATAGTCCCCGCCGAGACGAGCTGTCCCGCGTACCGTTTGATTCCCAACCTTTTCGACTGCGAATCGCGGCCGTTCTTCGCCGCGCCGCCCTTCTTCCGCCCCATGTCAGACCTCCGTCGTTTCCGTCCGCACGACGATTTCGCGCGGGAACTCCTGCGCGAGATCCATCAACCCCCGCAGGAGGAAATCGGTCATACCCTCCAGCCACGTCTTGTCCGCGTCCCCCACTGGCCCGAGAACCAGCTTCATCTGCCCCGGTGTGCCGGCACCTCCCGCTGCGGCAAGTCTGCGCTCGGCGCACAGCCGGCCGGCCGTCCGCATGAGCGACGTCGCTGCGGCGCAGGCAATGTTCCGTCCCGATTCATCGGCGCCCGCGTGCCCGTCGGCATCGAAGCCCCGCAGGATTCCCCGGGGAGACAGGACAATGCGGATGCGCAGGACGGGAGTTTCAGCTGAGCCCGTTGAAGCCCTCGACTTTTATGGTGGAGAACTGCTGTCGATGTCCGAACCTGCGGCGGTAGTTCTTCTTCTTCTTGAACTTCCCGAACACGAGCTTTCGTCCCCTGCCTTCGCCTTCGACGACCGCCATGACGGACACGCCGGGGACGTAGGGGCTCCCGATGCGGGTCGCGCCGCCATCGGACACCATGAGCACCGAGGAGAATTCCACCTTCTCCCCCGCGTCCTTTGAAAGGTGATCCACCTTCAGGACGGCGCCCTGTACCACCTTGTACTGCTTGCCAAGAATATCAACCAGAGCGTACATACAATCTCACCCCTGCCACTGTCAATGGGCCATCGCGCGCGACGCGCACGGACACGCCGCCGCGCATTCCCGTCGGGCGCGCCACGAGATACAGCTCCTACAGTACCGGGGAAGGACGGCCATGGTCAAGTACGAAAATCACCAGGCGGGATCAGGTCTCCTCGTCATCGGAGGTCATGAGAAACTTCAGCTCCTCGGCGGAAACGATGTGCTCTTCATCCGGTGACGCCTTGCCTTCCAGGAGAACCTTGATCTCGGCAATCTCCCGGGCGTGCGCATCGCGGATGGCGCGGAGGCCGGGGAGCCTGTCCAGGAGCGCGTCAGAAAGCGGCGCCTTCCTGTCCAGCACCGTGTCCAGCGCCTCCGCGAAGTATCGCTTGAGCTTCGCCAGCTCTTTCAGGTGCTCCTTGCGTTTCACGTACAGCAGGCTCTCACGGAGGCTCCGGTAGAGATTCCCGGTGATGGAGTCGATCCAGCCGATGTCGCCGGCGATGCGGTCCGCGAACAGCTCGGGATCCACTTCCAGTTTCAAGGCGTCCTGAAGGCATCGGACCTGGAGAGCGACAGTGAAAATGTCGTCTTCGTAGTTGATTCTTCGCGTCATCTCGCTCATTTCGATGATCGGCGTTTGTCCGGGGTCACTTGACAGACGCCGTCCCCGCCGGTATGGTGGCTTTTACCTCTTTACTCGCGCTGAAGCGCGAGTCGTCAGTCCACATGGAGGAAAGACAGGATGAAGACCTACGAGGCAGTCGTGATCTTCGCCAGCGACGAGTCCCAGCACCAGGCGGGGCGGGAGTTCCTGAGGAAGGAATTCGAGGGCGCCGGTATCGCGATCAAGAAGGAAGAGGACATGGGGGACCGGCTCCTTGCCTACCCCGTCCGAAAAAACGACCGGGGACGGTACGTGCTCTACGTCATTGAGAGCCCGCCGGAACCGCTCAAGGCCCTTAACAAAGCGCTGAAGCTCAGACCTGAGATACTGAAGTACCTGTTCGTCCGCCAGGACAACTAGTCTCATCGGAGGGCGCGATGGCAGACATCAACCATGTCGTTCTCGTCGGCCGGCTGACACGGAACGCGGAGCTGAAGTACACGAACAACGGCGCCGCGGTGAGCAAATTCGGCCTCGCTATCAACCAGCGCCGCAAGAAGGACGACCAGTGGGTGGATGAGGCGCATTTCTTCGATATCGTGTTGTGGGGAAAGACGGCCGAGTCGCTGAACCAGTACCTCGTCAAGGGAAAACAGGTGGGCATCGAAGGCCAGCTCCGGCAGAACCGCTGGGAGCAGGAGGGGCAGGCCCGCAGCAAGGTGGAAATTGTCGCCACTAACGTCATGCTCCTCGGAAGCGGGAGCGGCGGCCGTCAGGGACAGGGCGCGCCGGCAGATCCGGCCGCGGCTCGCTCGGAGCCGCCGGAAGGCGCACCGCCCGCCGACAATTTCGAAGATGATATTCCATTCTGAATACACAGCAGGAGAGGAAACCGATCATGTCAGATAACCAGAGCACTCCGGAATCCACGCCCCGCGCACCGGAAGGTGCGCCGGCGAGCGCGGACCGACCTCCTGCGGATCGTCCGCAAGGTGATCGTCCCCAGGGCGACCGTGGTCCCGGCGGGTTTCGCCGCGAGGGCGGATTCCGGAGGGAAGGCGGATTCGGCGGCGGGGATCGAGGGGACCGCGGCGAGCGGGGCGGCTACCAGGGACGCGGACGGCACAAGACCTTCTTCAAAAGGAAGGTATGCAAGTTCTGCATCAAGAAAGCCACGATCGACTGGAAGGACGCCGGCGGGCTGAAGCGTTTCACCTCGGAACGGGGCAAAATCATGCCGCGCCGGATCACGGGGACATGCGCGAAGCACCAGAGGGAGCTCGCCCGGGCAATCAAGAGGGCACGCAGCCTGGCCCTGCTCCCCTACGTGTCGAGGTAAGGCACGAACCGGTCCGGGCTCCCGCGGGCCCGGCAGGTAGTCACGCCTTCGGCGGCGCAATGTACCAGAGATCCTCGAGCGGACATTATTTCGAGATACTCCTGTTCACCCTCTCGTCGCTGCTTTTGTATCACACGGGAGTCGGAATCGCGCTGTTCCTCGTGCCGCTGCAGATCGTGGCATCGAGACGCGGGATCAGGAGCCTCGCGATCGCGGCCGGAGCATTCCTTGCGGTCTTTCTCCTCATCAGGTGCTTGCCGGCAGTCTTTTCGAAAAATCATGCGCTGCCCGACATTATGGGCTTAATTGAGATCGGCGTAGCGGGCGTTCTTCTTCTTGGCATGATCGTGGTGAATGTCCGGTTCCCGCGGAGGCCGCGGACTCTCGTCATGCTGCTCGCCGCAACGGCCCTGGCGGGCGCAGCCGCCCTGCCCGCGACGGTCTGGCTTTCAGGAGTCCCGGCGTTTCAGCAGGCATTGGACGCGCGAATCGCGGAGTTATCAAAGATGCTTTCCAGCGCCAACCTCCCGATGGCAGAAAGTGGAGTGGCGGCACTTCTTACGCTCCTGGGTCAGCCGGCGCAGGCTCGACGCGTGTTGGAAGCCTACCTGCTCCGCACCCTGCTCGCAGACTACGCGATCATGCTCGCCTTCTCGTGGTGGGCAGGGCAGGCGGCGGCCACCAGGGCGCGTGTTTCGATGGGTGCCGAGCCCGGTTTCCGGTTTTCCCGGCTCCGGCTGGAAAGCGTCTGGCTGTGGCCCCTGATCGTGTCCGGGGCGCTCGTGCTCGCGGACCTCTCCTTCGGGATCTCCGTGTGGGCATACGCGGCGTGGAACATCGGGCTGGTTCTGCTCTTTCTCTTCGGCCTGCAGGGCATGGCTATTGTGCTGTTCCTGTTCGAAAAGTACGGTATCCCGCGCCTGTTCTGGTTCCTGCTCGTCGTGGGGCTGGTCATTTTAGCCGCGAGATCCGGCGCAGGACTGTTCATCGTTCTTCTGATCCCGCTTCTCGGGATCTCTGAGAACTGGATCAGGTACCGCATCCCCCGCGAAGCGGCGCCGACGGAATGAGGCGCCGCCGAAGGCGGAAGTGAGTGTTCCGCCGAAGGCGGATTCAAGCGCGCCGCCGAAGTCGGAAGTAAGTGTTCCGCTAGGAGCGGATTATTGCGTGCGAAAGGAGCGATTTCAGATGAAGGTAATCCTCAATCAGGACGTCATCGGCCTCGGTGAAGAGGGCGACATCAAGGACGTCGCGGACGGCTACGCCCGAAACTTCCTTCTCCCCAAGAAGCTCGCCCTCCCGCATACGCGGGAGTTCCTCGCATCCCTGGAGCATAAGCGCGCCTCCATAGAGAAGAGAAAAGCGGAAAAGCGCCTGGAGGCGGCGGGCCTGAAGGAACGGCTCGAGGCTGAAGAGATCAAGTTCAGCGTCCCCGCAGGAGAGAATGGCAAGCTGTTCGGCTCGGTGAGCAACACCAACGTCGCGGTGGAGCTGGAAAAGAGGGGCTTCTCCCTGGAGAAGAAGCGCATCGAGATCCCCGAGCACACCATCCGCAGCGTCGGGACCTACAAGATCCGCATCAGGCTCTATGACAAGGAAGAGGCCACGGTGAAGCTCGTCGTCGAAGGAGCGGCACAACCAGGCTCCTCATCGGCCCAGTCGAAGCAGCGCGCACCGCGTGGACGCAAAGCGGACAAGGCGGGCACGGAAGGATCCACGAAGGCTGCCGTCGGAAGCGCCGCTCAACCGCAAGCAATTGCGCCGTCCGGCGGGCCGACACCCGCAGTCGAGACTCCCGCACCGACTGCAGGCGAATAACCGCCGGCGTGAGCAGCCCCATGTCCACCGGCAATCTCAGGGACGCGATTCCCTCCCACAACGAGGAAGCGGAGATCGCGACACTCGGCGCCGTGCTCATAGACGCCGAGGCCCTCCCGACCATCATTCCGCTCCTGCGGCCAGAAGATTTCTACCGGGGCGCACACCAGCGCATCTACGAGGCGGTGCTCGCTCTGTTCGACCGCGGCCAGTCCATCGACCTGATCACACTGTCGGACGAGCTTCGGACCCGGGGCACGTTGGAGCTCTGCGGTGGCGGCGCCTACATCTCAAGGCTCACATCCGCCGTGCCGACCAGCGCGAACGTCGAGTACTACGCTCGCATTGTCCAGGCAGGCAGCATCCGGCGCACCCTTGCCCGCGTGTCCCAGGAGATCATATCCCGCGCGCATGACGAAAGCTCTGAGATCAGCCTGATTCTGGAGGACGCCGAGCGCCGCATTTTCGAAATTTCAGACAGGAACCAGACCGGTACTTATTTCTCCGCCAAAGAGATCGTGAAACAGACCTTTGACGCGATCGAGCGGCACTACCATTCGAAGACGGAGTATACCGGCATCCCGAGCGGCTTCAAGGACCTGGACCAGATCACCATGGGCTTCCAGAACTCGGAGTTCATCGTCATCGGCGCCCGCCCGTCCGTGGGAAAGACAGCCCTTGCCCTTACCATCGCGGCCAACATGGCCATCCGCCAGAAGATCCCCGTGGGGTTCTTTTCCCTGGAAATGTCGGCCATGGCAATCATGCAGCGTCTCCTGTCCATGGAGGCCCGTCTGGACTCTCAGCGCATGCGCACCGGCATGCTGAGCCCCGCGGACTTCAGCAGGATCACCGAGGCCTGCGGCCGGCTCTACGAAGCGCCCCTGTACATCAGCGATTCACCGGACCTGAAGCTCCTGGACCTGCGCGCGCAGGCGCGCCGCATGAAGAGCAAGCAGGACGTGAAGATCATCTTCGTGGACTACATCACCCTGATCGGCTCGGAGAACAGGGACCTCCCCCGGCACGAGCAGATCGCAGAGATCTCACGCTCGCTGAAGGCGCTGGCCCGCGAGCTCGGGTTGCCCGTGATCGCCCTCTCGCAGGTGCGAAGGGAAACGGAAGGAAAGAGGCCAAGCCTTGCAGACCTCCGGGAATCCGGCTCGATCGAGCAGGATGCGGACGTGGTCATTTTCATCCACACCGAGGACCTTGGGGCGGGAGAGCGGGAAATCTCGGTCGCCAAGCAGCGCAACGGGCCCCTGGGCAACACCCAGCTCTCCTTTCTTTCACAGTACACGAAGTTCGAGCCGCTGGCGAGAAACGGTTGAGACATGGGGCGCCGCCTGCCTCGACTGGATCGCGGCGCGCGGGAGATGTATCCTTCAGGCGGGGAGCTTGATATGCCGATCACCGACACCTACGACTTTGACAGCCTCGTCAACGAGGCGGAGCGGATGGTCCTGCAGGAGCTCGAGGACCAGTTGAAAACCGCGGTCGGGGTCTGCACCTGTCAGGAATGCGTCCTGGACATGGCGGCCTTTGCCCTGAACAACGTGAAACCGGCCTACCGGGTTTCCCTCATGGGCAGCGTCTATGTCCGCTCGGCTGGCAATGCCCAGCACGCGTCGGGCGTCTCGCGGGCAGTGCGTGAAGCCATCGCGAAGGTGAAGGCCAATCCGTCTCACGACTAGGAGCGGTGGGTACGGAACGCCTAGTTCGGGCGGAATGAGTTTTCATCCGAGGCTTCTCACGTCAAGCTGCCAGACCTTCCTCGATTATTTCGAGGCTTCTTCGAGTTTCCTGAGAGCGCCGGTGCCTTTCAGATTCGCGTTGCGCTGGGCGTAGTCAAGTGCGGTTTTCCGTGACTTATCCTTTACCTTCGCGTCCGCACCGGCCTTCAGAAGCGCGCTCACAACTTCCGGGTTCTGGGTGCCCCCGGCTGCCAATATCAGTGCGGTCACGCCGTTCTCGCCCCTCGCCTTGACATCCGCACCATCCTTCAGGAGCGCTGTAATCACGTCAGGGTTTGGGTTGAGCAAGGCGGCCCACGTGAGCGGGGTCATTCTGTTCTTACTCCTTGCCTTAATTGAGATTCTTAAGAATGGTTCTTTCGATCCCTCAAAAACGGCAAGTCACTCCAAAGATTTGCTCCCTCAAGGACCCGTGACTGTCGCAATTGCGATTCCCCAGCCCGCCCCCTCCGCAAAGGGCGAGCCACTCACCGCTGTGAGCGCCCCCGTGCCCGGGCTGATCGTATAAGCCGACACGTTGTCGGTAGCATCGTTTGTGACGTAGAGAAACCTCCCCGTCGGGTCTACGGCGATACCCCAGGGCCTTGGCCCGGCGAAGGGTGAGCCGCTCACCGCTGTGAGCGCTCCAGTGCTAGCATTGATTGTGTATGCGGACACGTTAGCCCCCGCGAGTGGCCCAGCGCCGTGATTGTGGCTGCCGTTGTTTGCCACATAGAGGAACCTTCCTGTCGGGTCTACCGCAGTGCCTACCGGGTTTGTTCCGGCGGCGAAGGGTGAACCGCTTACCGCCGTGAGTGCACCGCTGTTTGAGTCAATTAAATAAGCTGATATGCTATTATCACGGTTGTTTGCAACGTACAAAAACTTGCCTGCTGGGTCTACCGCGATACCTAAAGGGATCGCCCCGGCGGCAAAGGGTGAGCCGCTTACCGCTGAGAGTGCTCCGGTGGCCTGGTTGATCGAGAAAGCAGAGACGTTAGCATCGTCCCAGTTAGGAACGTAGAGGAACTTGCCTGTCGGGTCTACCGCGATTCTTCCAGGGTACCGCCCGGCGGCGAAGGGTGAGTTGCTTACCGCAGATAACTTCCCAGTGCTCGGGTTGATTGTGTACGCGGATACGTTATTGCTGTCGTGGTTCACAACGTAGAGAAACTTGTCCGTCGGATCTACCGCAATACCCCAGGGGTTCTTCCCGCAGGAGGTGGCCGTACCTACTGATGTGAGCGCCCCGGTGATCGGGTTCATGGTGTACGTAGATATGTTGTTGCTCCCGCTGTTCGCGACGTACACAAAGTACCGTGTTATTTGTGCATGCGCCAAAGCGGCTAGTAGGGCGGTTAGAACCAAAGCAATCATTATTCGCTTTTTCACTTTGCACCTCCGTGACTATTGCCATTGTATTCATCTCGCATCGATGCGCAGCCGGTAGTCTTCCGTTGCTTTCACCGGCGCGTCATCCGCGAACACGCGAACGTGAAGATCGCCTCCCGTGGAGGCCGCATAGCTTCCACCCTTGAACACCACGCACCACTCCCCGTCGCTGAACAGGGCAATCTCGGCGCGTCGCGCGCCCGTCTGTGCGTCGGCGACGGTGACCGTCGAATCCCTGTTCACGGAGAAGAGCATGCTGCCCCGGACCGCCAGCCGACGGGGGACCGAGTTCTCCAGCGTGAGTGTCCGCAGTGCCTGCCCATCCCAGGCAATCGCGCGGTCCCTGCCGAAGGTCGCGTAGAGAACATGCTGGTCCGGATCGAGGGAGAGGCTTGCGTCCAGGTCTTCTTCCGCAACGCTGTCAAGGAGAGTCTCCCTCTCGAAACCCGGGCCGTCGTATCTCAGGAGATTTGTCGACCGTTCCGAGTCGATGCCGACAGAATACAGGTACGGCCCCCGGCCCGACACTCCGGGATCCAGGAGGAGCGCATAGGTGAAAATGTTCCGCCCCTTGATAGCAACCGTTTCTCCTGTGCCCATATCCAGCCGCAGCAGGGAGCCTTCCCGGGCCGACGTGGTGTTCCTGCCCGCGATGATCTCCTTTGGCGACACCCGAACCGCCGCCGTGGCACCGGGGATTCGCGCATCGAACCGGGCCGCCCCCGAGACGGGATCGACCATCCGCACCGTGCCGCCGGCCTCGATCCCGATCAGCTCGTCTGTTGCCGAGCGCAGGTCGGTGAGCGCTGAGCGGAACGGTGAAGAGATGGAGATGAATGACCGCGAGGCTTCCGCGGGGGTCCCCAGAGTGGTAGTGTCGAGGGCCGCAAGCGCCGGAGCCCCTGAGGCGCTGGATCCCCAGGCAAGGAGCTTCCCGACACCCAGGAACGTCAGGCCGGCGGAGTCGGAAAACGGGTTGGGAGCCAGGACTGTTCGAATTGCGGTCAGGGCAGCCGACCCGTCCAGGGAGTCGCTGGTGAAAACACGCACCCAATCGCGCGAGCCCAGGGCGACCCTGCCCTGTGCTGCATCGAACCCGCTGAGCTCTGCAACCACGTTCCTTCCGAACTGACTGATATCTCCGCGGGAAGAGAGAGACATGAGTCCGCCCGGCGTGCCGGCGAAATACATCGCATCGGCGCCATATGCCAGGAGCGAGGGCGGCTGGGGCAGCGGCGGCGGATCGGGAGCCGCGACAATCGAATCATCTCTGAGCGCCCATCGCGTCACCTGCCGGCTGGAACCGGAAATACAGGTGAGCTCTTCTCCCGCAGGTGAAATATCCAGTGACAGGACGCCGGAGAGCGGCGCGCGCCCTCGCTCCGCGCCCGTCACCGCGTCCAGGCGGATCACCTCCGTCGATGTGAATCCTACGATGGAGCCTCGGTCGCGCGAGATGCGAATCCCGGAGAGGTAGGGAACCGCCGGCATATCTAGGGTCTGGTTTCCCGTGGCGAGGTCCCAGTAGGTGATCCGGCCCGAGACCTGGTAGGTCATCAGGGTCTTCTCCGTTCGCGACATTTCGGCGAATCCCACGATCCCCGTCCCCTCAGGATGGAAGCCCGCACTCGTACCGTCAGAGGAGTGGATTATTTTCAGCCCCTGCCAGGACGATTCGCCGAAGAGGATGTAGGTCCCCAGACCGGAGAAACGCAGGAAGAGCGGATTGTCCCGCAGGGGGATACGGAAGAGCTGCCGTTCCTTCTCCCAGTCCCAGACAGCGAGAAAGTTCGCGCCCGCCCCGTCGGTCACGACGACCGCGAATTGAGGCGCGGCCGGGTTGACCGCGATCCTGCCGGTGGCAAGCCGGGTCACCTGCAGAATCCTCATGAGGCTGCCGGCTGCGGGGTCCCAGATGCGGACGGTTCCGTCATCGCCCGCGCTGAAGAGGAGTCCCCGCTTCTCGTCGAACTCGATCCAGCGGACTGCCCCCGCGTGCCCGCTGTCAATGATTGCGCGCGTTCCTTCGGACCCGCCCGAGCCGAACAGCACGCACGGCCCAAGGAGCGTTGCCAGCATCGCGCCGAGAAGGAATGCTCTTCTCACCGGGCCGCTCCCGTGACCCTCCGCAGGGACACCCACGGGGGCGCGCAGAAATCCTGGAACGGGTCCTCCGACACGCGCGTCTCCACGTCCGAGGCGATCCGTGCGTACAGCTCCTCCGCCAGACGCGCAACGCCGATCTCGCCCTCTTTCATCCCCATGATGTTGAACACGTGCCGGCCGGATTCCTTGCCGCGATAGACGATCCCGACGTCCTTCTCCGGACTGCCGTCACCTTCCGAGGCCGAGCCGGTGAGGAGATAGTACTTCATGATCTCGATGACCCTGTCGTCCAGCCCGAGGCCGGCAATGAGGACTTTCTCCTGGAGCTCGGCAAATCCCACCACGATTCTGCCGGGGGACCCGGTGCCATAGTCCAACCTGCCCCTTTCATACGCGCCTCGGTCGGTCTCCGGCACGAGGAAAAGGTCGCCGAAGCTGCTCACGCCCGTGAGGTGGAAGGGGTATTCAGGCGCAAGCCGTCTCCCGCAGCCGGGACAGGTGACGGACATGAAGCTCCCGTCCAGGATGAGCTGTTCGATTTCCGGATCCCCCCTCATGTCGGCGCTTGCCGGGAGATCCGCATCGAAAGTCGCCTCACAGAAACAGGCAATGTGCCGCTGGGCGGTCGTCATAGGATCATCGTCCCGAGGAACGAAGGATGTCGTTCAATGTGACGAGGACAAACAGACTCAACATCAGGGTGAACCCGATCAGCTGCAGACGCCAGGTCAGGCTCGGCCGCACCGCGCGTCCCCTGATGATTTCCACGACCAGGAGGACAATTTGGCCGCCGTCCATTGCGGGAATGGGGAGCAGGTTCATCAGAAAGAGCACGACGCTGAGAAACGCCAGGATCCGGAATGAGGAGACCAAACCCACGCCGAAACCCATCTTGAACCCGCTCGTTGCTGTGTTCCCGATTGCGGCGGTGATGCCAAGCGGGCCGGCAACGGCGTTGCGTATGTTGACGCCTTTGAAGAGCAAGCCAATGCCCTTCACCGTGAGCGCGATCGTGCCCCAGGTTTCTTCGACGCTCTTCTTCAGCGCTCCTCCGGGACCTAGACGGGGAGAATGGTAGATCTGGTCCGCGAACTCGAGCCCGAGGTTGGGGACCCCCTTGTCATCGTACACGAATACCAACGTGGCGGACTGCCGGCCGCCGGCGCGCTCAAAGGTGATCGGCAGCTTGGACGGTCTGGCCGAAAGGCCCTGGAACAGGTCCATTGTGTTGTTGACCGGACGGCTGTCGGTCTCGACGATACGATCCCCGGGCCGCAATCCGGCTATTGCGGCGGCGCTCCCCGCCGATACGGATCGGACGATCGGATCGACCCAGGCATAGATGCCGATTCTGCCGGCACCGGTGTCCTTATCCAACTGGGGGGTAATGGTCAGGGTCCGCGTTTCCGCGCCGCGCTGCGTTCCCCGCTGAACTGTGAAGCGCAGCGCGTTCCCCGGTGCCGTGGAAACAGCCTCGAGAATGTCCTGAAACTTTTCGACCGGGGCTCCATTGATCGCCGTGACGCGATCACCCGTCTTCAGCCCCGCGACCGTGGCCGGAGGCTGTTGAGGGAAAGAATCGAGCGAGTAATCGGTGGCGAGGACCACCCTGTTGTCCGGCGAGGGCACAAGGAACCCGATCCCCCAGATGAGCGCGAATACGAGAAGGGCGAAAGCGAGATTGAAAAGAGGTCCAAAAACATAGATGACCAGCCGACGCCAGCGGGCGGCGGCGAGGAAAGATCCCTTCTCGGGTACCGGCGCCGCTCCCGCTCCTCCACCAGCGATGCCCGGAACCATCTCGCCTTTCATCTTGCAGAAGCCGCCGATCGGAAACCATGAAATCTGATAGGAGGTCCCCCGATAGCGAAAACCTGCGAGCCGGGGTCCCCATCCGAGCGAGAACACTTCCACGTCGACGCCGTTCAGCTTGGCGGCGACAAAATGCCCCAGCTCATGGATAAATACCATGAGGCCGAGACCGGCAAGCCCGATTATGATGGTCGCAAAACTATATTGCATTCCGATCATTCACTCTGTCCCCTCGTTGCGCGCGTTTCGCTCACCCTGACGCCAGCAGGATAAAGTAATAAAACAGCGGGGCGGTGAATATCATCGAATCCACCGAGTCGAGCATGCCCCCGCGGCCCGGGATGACTCCTCCCGAGTCCTTCACACCGGCAGAACGCTTCATGCCGCTTTCCAGAAGGTCCCCCAGGATGACCGTCATGGCGCTGCAGAGGCCGAGAGCCAGCCGCGCCGGGATGCCGAAGCGCGGAAAAGAAGGTACGATCAGTGCGAACAGCCCGACGAC
>JBEKTX010000057.1:0-16092 GCA_049515615.1 Spirochaetia bacterium | reverse complement strand
CGGTGCCCGCGCTCACCGTGAAATCATGAAAACACAGGCGGTCTCCAGGTCTCCCTATTTTCCTGCCGGTGCATGCGCCGTTTGCCGGGGAACACTCTGCCCGATTGATGTCGCGCCTTTTCTCGCCTCGAACAGCCTCTGCAGGAAGCAGAACACGAAGACGAGGAACCCGATCACGATCCTCGTCCACCAGGAGTTGAGAGTGCCCTGGAAGACGATAAGCACCTGGATGATCCCGTACACCAGGACGCCGAGGACTGTCCCCAGGAGGTTCCCCACTCCCCCGGTCAGCAGCGTGCCGCCGATGACGACCGCGGCGATTGTGTCCAGCTCCATGCCTTTGCCGTCCAGCGCGTAACCGGAGAGCGTATAGAACGTGAACACGATGCCGGCCAGCGCCGAACAGAAGCCGCTCATGGCGTAGATGGCCATTTTCGTGTTCGCGACCGGAAGTCCCATCAGTAGTGCCGACTGCTCGCTTCCTCCGATCGCGTAGATCGTCCTTCCGAATTTTGTGTAGCGCGCGATGTACAATGCGATCAGAACCACCCCTATGGCGATCAGAGCGCCGGGCGAGAGGAAGGCATCGCCGACAATCTTCAGTTGCGCGTGCGCCGTGTTTTCCCAGAACTGGTTGGTGATCGGAATGGTGTCGATGCTCACCACGTAGCACAGGCCCCGCGCCAGGTACAATCCGGCAAGGGTTATGATAAACGGCGGCAGGTCGAAGGCCTGGATGAGATACCCCATGAAGAGACCCAGCGCCGTGCCGATCGCAAGGACGATGGGGAACACGAGGATCGGGCTCATGTGGGACTTTTCCAGCAGGCTCGATGAGACCATGGTGGCCAGTGCGAGCATGGATCCGACCGACAGGTCGATGCCCCCCGATATGATCACGAAGGTCATCCCTACCGCAAGGATCAGGAGGTACGCGTTATCGATGAAAAGGTTGAGAAAATTCTGAACGGCAAAGAACCCGGTGAAGGCGATCGAGCCCAGGGCGAACATGACAATGAACAATCCCAGGGTCACGAATATCGGGAGGGTCCGGGGGTTGAGGATGAATTTCCTGTTCATGCTGACAGCTCCCTCCGGACGAATATCCCGGCAATCCTGGCCCTGAACCTCTCCGACTGCAGCAGGCAGACGGCCCACACGACAAATGCTTTCACGACCTGGGAGATCTCCGGGGCGACGTTGAACGCGTAGATGGTGGTTGTCAGGGTCTGGATGATCAGGGCGCCGACCATGCTCCCGAGGAGGTAGAACTTGCCGCCATTCAGAGACGTGCCGCCAAGGACGACGGCCAGGATGGCGTCAAGCTCGTAGAGATTCCCCGCATTGTTTCCGTCCGCGCTCATGACGGTCGAGCACACGATCAGTCCGGATATTCCCGCGCAGAACCCGCTGAAGGCGTAAACCCAGAAAAGGATTCCCCTGGAGTTGATTCCAGAAAACCGGGCCGCGGTCGGGTTGATTCCCACCGCCTCGATAAACAACCCGGCCGCGGTGCGCCTTGTGAAGATGTACGTCAACAGCAGCAGGAATGCCACTATGTATATGGAGAATGGCAGGCCGAACACGTATCCCTGACCCAGGAGGGCGAACGGTTTCGCGTAGAGCCAGATCACCATCGCGTTGGTGAACACCATTGCGATGCCGCGGCCTGCAACGAAAAGAATCAGTGTCGCGATAATGGGCTGCATCCCGATCCCGGATACCAGCATCCCGTTCCACATGCCTGCCGCCGTGCAGACCAGCAAGGCGACGATCATGGCCACGGCGATCGGGTACTTGGGGTGACCGCCCAGGTCCCCGCCAATGAGGATTGCAACCACGCCCGCAGAGATCGCCACGACCGAACCGACGGAAATGTCGATTCCATGGGTCGCAATCACGAGGGTAAGCCCGATTGCCAGCAGCATGATCGGGGCGGCATTCTTCAGTATGTCGATGAGGTTCCCGAACAGGTGTCCATTCTTGACTTCCATTCGAAAGAAGTGGGGAGTGAAGAACAGGTTGAAGACAAGGAGAACTCCAAGGGCGACGAGCGGCCACAGGATCTTTGCCCGATACAGGGATTTCCAGGATATCATGCTAATTGCCTCCCGCGATCGTCTGCATGATGCTGCTCTCGTTCACATCCTCTCCGCTCAGCTCCGCGATTTTCGCCTTGTCTCTCAGGACGGCGATCCGGCTGCTGCAGCGGACGACTTCCTCGAACTCGGAGGAAATGAATATGACCCCCATTCCCTGCCTGCTCAGGTTCAGGATCAATTCCATGATTTCAAGCTTTGCCCCGACATCGATTCCACGCGTGGGCTCATCCAGGATCAGGACGATCGGATTCGTGGCCAGCCATCGCGCGAGCATCACCTTCTGCTGGTTGCCTCCGCTGAGCTGGCTGGCCTGGTTGTTCGCGCTCGGTGTCTTGATTGCAAGGGATTTGATCAGCTCATCGGCGATCTCAAGCTGCTTTCTTGCCGTGAGGTATCTCAAGATACCGTTCCTCGCCTGCAGGGCCAGGATGATGTTTTCCCGGACAGTGAGGTCTGAGAATATGCCCTCGCTCTTCCTGTCTTCCGAGCAGAATCCCATTCCCGCCATCATCGCGCTTCGGGGAGAACTGATGCTCGCCCTCCTCCCCTTGACATGGATTTCACCCTGGTTCGCGCCGTCGATGCCGAAGATGAGCCGTGCCATTTCCGTCCTGCCGGAGCCGAGGAGCCCGGCCAATCCGAGCACGTCGCCTTCGTTGAGGTTGAGATCGAAAGGCGCAATGGAACCGCGCAGGCCCAGATCCGTGACTTTGAGCACGTTCTTTGCGTCCTTGCTCGCGATCGCGAACGCCCTTTTCCTCTGGTCGTTCTCCGTGGCGTAGCTGAATTCCGACAACTCCTTGCCGAGCATCTTGGCGATCAAGTCCAGTTTCGGGAGAATCTGGGTCTTGAACTCCCCGATGAACTCGCCATTTTTCAGGATGGTGATCCGGTCCGAAATCTGGTACGTCTGGTCCAGGAAATGAGTGATGAACAGGATCGCCAATCCTTCGTCCCGTAATGACCTGATGACCTTGAACAACAAATCTACCTCGGTTTCATCGAGGCTGGAGGTCGGTTCGTCAAGGATCAGAATCTTGGAAGAAACATCGAGAACGCGGGCAATTGCCACCATCTGCTGAATTGCGATGGAGTACGACGAGAGGATCTGGGTGACATCGATGAAGATGTTCAACCTTTTCAGGACTTCTTCTGACCTTCGAGTCAGATCTTTCCAGTTGATCCCGAACTTGGGCTGTCGGCCGGCGAAAATATTCTCCGCCACGGAGAGGTTGGGGCAGAGGTTTATCTCCTGATACACCGTGCTGATTCCCAGTTTTTGCGCGGCGAGGGGGGAATCCGGCCGAATCGGGCTCCCCTCCAGCAGGATTTCGCCTGAATTCTGTCCATACACCCCGGTGAGAACTTTTACCAATGTGGATTTTCCCGCCCCGTTCTGGCCCATGATGGCATGAACCTCTCCCTTGAAAAGGCGAAAATCCACATCGGACAAAGCCACAACGCCAGGAAACGTCTTGGTGATCCCCTTCATGGTCAGAATGGGCATTTCTTCGGACATCCCCACGCCTCCTCTGGTGACATGATAAGCAGACATCGCGGTTCGTCAACTCCCGCCTCAAGCCGCGGAGTACCGCAGCGGCAAGCCGCGGAGTACCGCAGCGGGGATGGCAGCGTGAGCCCCATGTAAAGGCAGGACCACCCCTGAGTGCGAGTGGTCCTGCATCGTTCTAGTTCAGGAATCTTCGAAATTAGTACTGGCGGTTCGGCAGGGCCGCGGCGGCGTTCGTCTGGTCGTACACGCTTTCGATCGTCCAGATCCGGGCGGGAAGTTTCTTTCCGGACCTGAGATCCCGGAGCGCCTGCACGGCCTGGGGCCCGAGCAGGGGGTTACATTCGATCGAGGCGTTCGATTCACCAGCGACCATCGCCTCAAAAATACCCTTCACTGAATCCACGGAGACGATGATGATGTCTTTGCCAGGCTGGAGGCCGGCTTCCTTGATCGCCTGGATGGCGCCGAGGGCCATCTGATCGTTGTGCGCGTACAGAACCTGGATGGTCTTGTCAGCCTTCAGGAAGGCTTCCATGACCTGCTTCCCCTCAGAGGAGGTGAAGTTGCCGGTCTGCGAGCGGGTGATCTGCCAGTTCTTGTGGTCCTTCATAATGTTCGCGAAGCCGGTCTTCCTGTCGATTGCAGGAGCGGAACCCGTGGTTCCCTGCAGCTCGACGATGTTGATAGGCTTGCTTCCATCATCAATTCCCTGCTTCTTCAGATAGTCAGCGAGCCAGACTGCGGACTTCTCGCCTTCCTTCACGAAGTCCGACCCCATGATGGTCATCCTCAAACCCTGGTCTTCCTTTGCAACGTCCCTGTCGATCATGACGACGGGGATTTTGGCATTCTTGGCTTCCTGGAGGACCGGGCCGTACCCGGTTTCAACCAGAGCGGTGAAAAGAATTGCATCGACCTTGCGGGCGATGAATGACCGCAGCGCCTTGATCTGGTTCTCCTGCTTCTGCTGAGCATCGGAATAGATCAGGATGAAGCTCGGATCATCATTGAAAGCATTCTGAACGGAAATGGTATCTGCGGTCCTCCATTCGCTCTCAGAACCGATCTGCGAGAAACCCACGACCCACGTCTTGGGCGCGGCGATTGCGGCCACCGAGACCACCATCATCGCCACGGCCGCGATAGCCAGGACTTTTCCCCAGCGCTTCATAAAGCCTCCTTACGAACTCTTGCCTTTTGTGCGACTCTTTTCCTCAACAGCAGAACTGTTGAAGAAAACCCTCAGAACCCGTTTCCCGTCGATACTCGACGAATGCTCCTCTTCGCCTTTTCTCCTTCGCGTTTGGCCTCCTTCACTCCGATCATCTCGGGACGTTCAAGAACTTATACAGCTGCTGGTTCGTCAACACTTTTTGCACATCGAACTTCAACGGCCCAATGACGGTCGTCACTTTTCCGCTAGCATTCATGAGATTGATCGTATTGTTGATGGCGATAATGGTCACCTTGCCCTTGATGTCCAGGACGTCGCCGTATTTGATGTCATTATCGTCCGCATCAGGGCCCGCCACGTACACCTGTCTTCCGAGGTACTGTGTGACCACCAGCTTGTCCTTGAATTTCGGGTCCGCCGCGCCGCCGCTTGCCTTCGGAAAGCTGACCACCTTCGGCTTGCCTTTCAGGACGTCCGCGACCTTCTTGACCAACTCTCCCGAGTCGGGTCCATGGATTTCGTACACCGCGTTCGGGTTGTTGGACGGCGTGACCTCGATCCAGTCCCGGTCCACATTGACGCGGATCTCGGCATTGGCAGGAATCGTGTCACCAACCTTGACCACGACCCAGGCACCCGTGCCGACCCTGTAGCTGATGGAGCCGGCATCAGTCTCGGAATACAGCCCGACGCACTTCAGGGTACCTGCCTTCGCTTGCGCGGCCCCGATTCCCGCCGCCGCAATCAAGAGAAGGAGTACCAACCACCCTCGAAGGAACTGCCGCATGACTCTGCTCCTCTGCTCATTGAAACCGATGTGAGTCCAGCTATCTTTGTAGCACACCTTGCGGGTCGCGGTATTTAGACTATTCAGCTATTTTGTGCACTTTTCGGGCCCGGAAGGCGGCCGCGGAGGGGGCGTTCAGTACTTGCGGGTGGGCAGGATCGCGCGCGCCACTTCAGCAGGGAAGACAACCTCGGAGGTGATGAGCCGCACGGGAAGGTCCTTCCCCGCCATGTAGTCCTTGACGGCCTTCATGAGCTGAGGGCCCAGCAGCGGGTTGCATTCAACGGAGCAGTTGAGCTTGCCCGCGATCATTGCGGTGAACGCGTCACGGATCCCGTCGACGGACACGATCGCCACGTCCTTGCCGGGCCTGATCCCCCAGGCCTCCATCGCCGCGATCGCCCCGATGGCCATGTCGTCGTTGTGCGCAAAGAGCACGTCCATCTTCTGGCCTCTCGCAGCAAGCTCCCCGAGGATCTGCTGCATGACCTCCTTGCCCGTGCTGCGTTCAAAGTTGCCGCTCTCGGATACGATGATATGGTAGTTGGGATGGTCTTTGAGTATCTCCTTGAACCCGGCCGTCCGATCGATCTCAGGAGCCGAGCCGATCGTGCCCAGGAGCTCCACGATGTTCACCGGTGCGTCGGTCTTCAGGTAGTTGACAAGCCACCTCGCGGCGCGTCGCCCTTCCTCCAGGAAGTCCGATCCCATGAAGGTAGCCCAGAGGGACTCGTCCTTCACGTCGACGGTGCGATCGGACAGGAACACCGGAATCCCCGCGGCCTTCGCCTCGCGGAGCACGGGCTCCCACCCCGACTCGACGATCGGGGAAAACGCGATGATATCCACCTTGCGCGCGATGAACGACCTAACCGCGGCGACCTGCTTTTGCGGATTTCCTTCCGACTCCACGAAGACGAGGTCGATCCCGGCCTGCCGCGCGGCGGTCTTGATGGACTCCGTGTTCGCCAGTCGCCAGTTGCTCTCGGCGCCGGTCTGGGCGAAACCCAGGACGATTCGGCTATCCGGACCGCGGAGACGAGGGCGGGCGGGCGCGACCAGGGCTCCACTCTCGATCGTCTTCTGCGTGACGAGAGCGGTCCGGAGAATCATCTTCTTCGGGATGCCCTCCTCGTGATGGAGGATATCCATTGCATAGATCACCGCCTCCTTTCCACCCGTCGGAGCGGTGAAGGTCGCGGAAAGATCCCCTCGACGCACCATCTCGATTCCGCCGTTCGCCCCGGGCAGTCCGTCGATGCCGACGACGCGGATGCCCGAGATGCCCAGCCTCATGGCCGCCCGACGCGCTCCGTCCGCCATGGCGTCGTTCTGGGCAAAGATGACGTCCACCCTGCCTTTCTTCTTCAGCCAGGCGGTCATCTCGTCCTCCGCCTTGTCGCGCAGCCAGTCGGCGACAATGGCGTCCCGGATCGTGATATTGCGCCGGTGCGAAATGGCGTCCCGGAAGCCCACGCTCCTGTCGAGGACGGGGGGAGAACCGGAGCGGCCCATGATCTCGACGATCTTGCCGCCCTTTGCTCCGAGCAGTTCCGTGACGTACTGCCCCGCCTGGGTGCCGATGAGACGATTGTCGGGGCCGATGAACAGGGTGTAGTCGAACCCGATCACCGACCGGTCGAGAAGGATGACAGGAATGCGGTGATAGGCCTCCGTGATCACGGGCGAGAGCGCCTCGGAGTCGTTCGGTGAGATGATGAGCAGGTCGATGCCGGAGCCGAGCAGCGTGTGCACGTCCTGGATCTGGCGGCTGTTCGAGTCCGCCGCGTCCGTGAAAACAATACGGACGCTGGCGTAGCGCGCCGCCTCGGCGTTGATCTCGTCCCTCATGCTGATGCGCCATGGCTCCGTGAGATTTGCCAG
Organism: Spirochaetia bacterium; assembly: GCA_049515615.1. Lineage (GTDB taxonomy): Bacteria > Spirochaetota > Spirochaetia > SZUA-6 > Fen-1364 > Fen-1364. The sequence goes on along the minus strand of JBEKTX010000057.1, from coordinate 8,632 downwards.
TGAAACGCCGATCACGTAGTCGAACGGCATCGCGTCGTGCCCCGCGGGTCGGCAGGTAGAAAGCAGGAGGAGGAGCGGGAGCATGAGCAAACGCGGCAGGTGTCCTCTCATGCCCCCCCCTTTCGGTATTCGACGGGCGGCCGCCCGAAAACCCGCTTGAACGCGCGGCTGAAATAGTGCTGGCTCTGGTATCCGACGGCTTCCGCCACCTCGTACACTTTCACCGACGGGTCGTTCATGATCTGCACCGCCCTTGTGATTCTCACCCGGGTCAGGTAGTCGACGAATGAAAAGCCGGTCTCCAGCTTCAGGAGCCGGCTGAGGTAGCCCGGGCTGATCTGGGCGGAGGAAGCCACCTCCTCCAGGGACAGCGTCGGTTCACCGAAGTGGGCATCGATGTATCGCTGCGCCAGGACCACGAGGCTTCGGTGGCTTCCCCGGGAGGAGACCTCGGCGCTCAGCGCGTCATATGCCTCGGGCACGCCCTGCGCCGAGCCCTCCACGGCGGCCTGCGCGACGATCAGCGCCTGGCAGAGAGACGGGACCACGCGCGCCTCGGTGCGCGAGGCCGCCTCCACCCAGGCCCTGCCTCCGCCCGAGTGGGCGAGCACCACAATGTCGTCATGGTCGTCGAGAAAGACCCACAGCGGCGTGAACTCGCCGAATGCCTCTTCCGCGACGGAGCGAACCGCGTAGAGGGCGAGCCGCCGTTCCCGCTCCTCGGACGGCGCCGTGGCGACCGTGCGCTCCACAACGTGGAGCACGGCCATCGCGAGCGGTCCGGAAGTCTCCATCCCCAGGAAACGCGCCTGCTCGGCAATCTCCAGGGGGGAGAGCCGGGCGCGCACCCAGTCGCGGAAGAACTGTTCGCGGAGCAGGGGCAGGTTTCGTTCCAGCTGCTCCTGGGCCCACGCGATATACTGCCGTTGGCGGCGCGACTCGGTGAGCGCTCCTTCCGCGCGGGCGAGAACATTCGCAAGCACCTCCCGCGGAACCGGTTTCAGGACATATTCGAACACCCCTAGATGCAGGGCGCGCTGGGCGTATTGGAACTCGTCATGGCCTGAAACGACGATGATGATGCAGTCGGTCAGGACCTTGTTGATCCTCTCTATAAGCTCCAGACCGTTCAGGAAGGGCATCCGGACGTCGATCATCAGAATGTCCGGCGTCTCCTTCTCCGCGAGGGCAAGAGCCATCTCCCCGTCCTCGGCCTCGGCCACGACCTTCATATCGGGTCTGATGCGCTCCACAGTGGTGCGCAGCCCGCGCCGGATCTTCGGCTCGTCGTCGGCGATCAAGACCTTCCACATCGCATCATCCCTCGGGCGGCAGGCGGCTCCTGTCGGGAGACGCCGAGAGCCCCTCGGGCGGCAGGCGGCTCCTGTCGGGAGACGCCGAGAGCCCCTCGCTCCTCACCAGCGGATGAAGGATCTCCACGGTCGTGCCGCGGTCCGGTGCGCTCTCGAAGCGCAGGCCGTACCGCGTGCCGAAGGAGAGCTGGATCCGCTCGTGGACATTGTGAATCCCATAGCCTGCGAGCCCCTCGCCGTGCGGGTGGGCGGCGCTGAGGAGCGCGCGCACCTCCTCCAGCCGCGCCGGCGTCATCCCCACACCGTCATCGCTCACGCGCAGGACGAGCATGCTGTCGCGGCAGAGGGCCTCCACCCGGACAAAGCCGTGGCCCCGCCGCTCCTTGATGCCGTGGTAGATCGCGTTCTCCACCAGCGGCTGGAGGGTGAGCTTCAAGACCATGCAGGGAAGGGCCGCGTCGTCCGTGCGCAAGTCGAAGTCGAACTTGTCCTCGTAGCGCGCCTTCTGAATGATGAGATAGCTGCGGACGTGCTCCATCTCGTCAGCCACCCGGATCATCTCCTTGCCCCGCGAGAGGCCGATGCGGAACAGGCTCGTAAGGGCGCCGACGACCTTCACGATGTCCTGTGCGCCGTGCTCCTGTGCCATCCACTGGATGGTGTCGAGGGTGTTATAGAGGAAATGGGGCTTGATCTGCTCCTGGAGGGTCTTCAGCTCCGCCTCCCGCTTGCTCTGCTGCTCGCGGTAGACCATGTCGATGAGCTTCTGGACCTCCTCAATCATGGTGTTGAAACTCTTGCCGAGGTAGCCAATCTCATCCTCCTGCCGTCCCTCGAATCGAACGGCCAGGTTCCCCTCTTCCGCTTCCTTCATGAGCGATCGCAGCTCGATCACCGGCCCCGCGATTCCGCTCGTGAAGAAGAGCGCGACGATGAGCGCCACGAGCACCGTGACGCCGGCGATGATCAGGGAGTAGTAGCGGATCGTGCTCACCTGGCTCATGATCTCGTTCAGGGGAAACACTCCGACCGTCTTCCACTGCGTGTATTCGGAGCCCTGCGAGACGATCTGGTAGTCGGCCCCCTTGATGCGCCGCACGCTGCTCGTGCGCGGCGTGTCCAGCCACTCGTCGCGCACGCGGTAGACGATGGGGTTCACCGGCGTGTACACGATGGCCCCGCCCGGCGCCTCGATGAAGAGGAATCCGCCGAGCCCGACGGTCATGTCGTCGAAGATGGCCTCCATGACCTTCAGGCGCATGTCGATAAGGACGACGCCCCGGACCTGGCCCGTGCCGGGGTCCACGACCGCCTTCACGATGCTGACAACCTCGTCGGCGCTGTATTCGTGGGCGCTCCTGAGGTTCCTGCCGATAGGCCGGGGGAGAAGCTGCACGGTGCCCTGGTTGTCGACCGCCTTCCTGTACCAGCTCTCCCCGGTGAGCGGGTCACGCGTGATCGGCTGGATCTCGTTGCTGAGCGGTCGGTTGTCCGCGCTGACGACGAGGACTCCAGCGATCTCGGGATGGGCATCCGAGATCGACCTCAGGAGCTGCTGAGCCCGCGCCTGGGGCTGCGCGGAGAAAGGCTGGGCCGATCCTCGGAACGCCAGGAACGCCTGCACGTCAGGGTTGTCATCGACAATCGAAATGATGCTTTCCGTCTGTCGGACGTAGAACTCGATGTTTCTCGTCACCTGCCGGATGAGCTGCACGGTGTGGCTGGTGGCTTCGCTTTCAATCGTGCGCGCCGAGATGTACGGACCGAGAATCCCCAGAGTAAGGAGGGGCAGCAGGATTACCGACACGAAGGAGAAAAGGAGTTTGGACCGTATGCTTCTGAGTCTCAGAGACCGGCCTCCGATACGAGCCTTATCTTATGGGCTGGAGGAGTGTTGTGCAAGAGAGGAAGCCGCCGGCGCCATCCGGGAGTAAACCCGCGCCAGCCTCGTCATCCCTTCTTCTATCATCGCCTCGCCGCAATTTGAGAAGTTCAGCCGCAGGGTGTTCTCCCCGCCGCCCGAGGAAAAGAAGGCGGCCCCGGGCACAAAGCTGACCTTCTCCGCGAGCCCCTTCTCGAAGAACGTCATGGCGGACATTCCTCGGGGAAGGGTCATCCACAGGAACATTCCGCCCTCGGGTTCCGTGCAGCTCACCTCAGGGGGGAAGAGGGATTTCACCGCGCTCACCATCAGGTCGCGCTGGCGCCGATAGGCGTCCCGGATGCGCTGGATGTGCGCGCCCACGTCGTTGTCGCGGAAATAGCGGTGCACGATGCGCTGGGTGAGCTCATTGGAGTGAAGGTCGGCGGCCTGCTTCGCCACGACGAGTCCTTCCATGATCTGCGCCCCGGCAACGATCCACCCGAGACGCACGCCCGGTGAGACGATCTTGGAGAACGTGCCCAGGAGAACGGAGGAATCGGGGGAGCCGGCCTCCGCGATGCAGGCGCGGATCGAGGGAAGGTCTTCTCCCATGAACCGGATCTCTCCGTAGGGGTCGTCTTCAACGATCACCGTCGAGGAGCCCGCGATGAGCCGGGCCGTCTCGCGGCGCCGCTCACCGGAATAGCTGATGCCGGAAGGGTTCTGGAAATTCGGAATCGCATAGAAGAGCTTCGGCGCTGCATCCCGAAGCGCGTTCCCGAGCTCCCGCGTGCAGACTCCCTCGCCGTCCAGGGCCAGCGGCCGGAAACGGGGCTCGAAGAACCCGAAGCATTGCAGCGCGGCCAGATAGGTTGGGCTTTCCACCAGAAGATCATCGCCAGGGTCCAGGAACACCTTGGCCATGAGGTCAAGCCCCTGCTGAGAGCCGTTGAGAATCAGCACCTCTTCGGGCCGGACCCTGGTTCCGCGCGCCGCATAGCGCTCGGCGATCATCTCCCGAAGCGGCGGAAACCCCTCGGTGGTCGCGTACTGGAGGGCCGCGGCCCCGTCGGAGGCCAGCACCTTCCTCGTCGCCTCCTCCAGCTCGCGCACGGGAAAAAACCGCGGGTTGGGAAGACCCCCGGCAAAGGAAATGATCTCGGGATCGACGGCGGCCTTCAGGATTTCGCGGATGAACGAGCGGTGAACCGACGACATCCTTCGGGCGAACTCCACGAATCGCCTCTCTACAGCGCCGGCTGGTCCATGGACGGTTCGACCGCGGGAGTCAGGGGAATGTCACGACCGAGCGCGTCCACGACACCCTCCGGGCGCAGCGTCTCCTCCGCGGCGTCGAAGCTCCTGTGGGGAAAAAGAATCGCCAGCGCATGAAGCACGGAGTCCGCAAAATGGAAGCGGAGCTGGTGCATCACTTCCGGGGGAATCTCCTCCAGGTCCTTTTCGTTCCGCCCCGGCAGCAGCACGTGTGTCATCTTGTACCGATGGGCGGCAAGCACCTTTTCCTTCACGCCCCCGATGGGAAGGATGCGGCCGGTGAGCGTGATCTCTCCCGTCATGGCAAAGCCGGGCGCAACGGCTGCTCCCGCCACGGCGGAAAGGAGCGCGGCGGCAAGCGTGATGCCGGCGGACGGTCCGTCCTTGGGTATTGCGCCCTCGGGTACGTGGATGTGAATGTCACGGTCCTTCGTAAAGTCCGGCGTGATCCCGAGGGCAGCGTGGTGCGCGCGGAGAAACGTGAGCGCTGCCTGCGCGCTTTCCTTCATCACGTCCCCGAGGCTTCCCGTCAGGGTGAGCTCTCCCTTGCCCGCTACGATCGCCACCTCGACGGGGAGGAGCTGGCCCCCCAGCTCTGTCCACGCGAGGCCGTATGCCAACCCCGGCGTCACATCCTGGGAGAAGGAGTTTTCCTGGAACTTCTCCTTGCCCAGGTACTTCTCCACGGACCTGCCGGTCACCACGACCTTGAAATGCGTGGTGGGAAGCGGGGGCTCATCGGCGGCATCGGTCGGTCGGGCGGGCACGGGTGCCTCGAGTCCCGGAGTACCGGCGGCTGCGGGTTCTGCAGGGTCCGGCGTGACGGTCTCAGCGGCAGGTGCGGGTATCACCGGCTCGGCAGCAGGAACCGGCGCGGTCGCGCCGCTCTTCACCGCTTCACGGGCGATCTTTCGAAGTATGTTGGCAATCTCTCGTTCGAGGTTGCGGACCCCCGCCTCCAGGGTATACGCGCGGATGAGCCTCATGATCGCGGAACGCTGGAACACGACGTCTGCCCACTCCAGGCCGTTTTCCTGGATCTGCTTGGGGACGAGGAACTTCTCCGCGATTTTTTCCTTCTCAAACTCGGTGTATCCCGAGATCTCGATCACTTCCATTCTGTCGCGAAGCGGATAGGGGATGTTGTGGGCGGAGTTCGCGGTGGTGATGAACATGACATCGGACAGGTCGTAGGGTACCTCGAGATAGTGGTCCATGAACGTGTGGTTCTGCTCAGGGTCGAGGACCTCCAGGAGGGCCGAGGCGGGATCTCCGCGCCAGTCGGAGCTCATCTTGTCGATCTCGTCGAGGAGGAAGACCGGATTGCGGGAGCCCGCCTTGCGCATGAACTGGATGACCTTGCCCGGCAGGGCGCCCACGTACGTCTTGCGGTGACCGCGGATCTCCGCCTCGTCCCGCACGCCCCCAAGGGAAACACGCACGAAGCTGCGGTCCAGCGAACGCGCGACGGACCTTCCGAGGGACGTCTTGCCCGTGCCGGGAGGCCCGATGAAGCAGAGGATGGGACCCTTTACCCGGCTCTTCAGCTGCCGCACGGCAATGAAGTCGAGGATCCTCTCCTTCACTTTTTTCAGATCATAGTGGTCCTCGTCCAGGATCTGCCGCGCTCGCTCGATGTCGCGGTTGTCCGCGGTGGTTTCCTTCCAGGGCAGATCCACCACCCATTCCAGGTAGGTGCGCAGCAGCGCGGATTCCGGTGACAAGGGCTGCATCCGTCCCAGCCTTTTCAGCTCTTTCTGGCACTTCTCAGCGACCTCGGTCGGCAGGCCCTTCGCGTTGACCTTCTCCTCCAGCTCTTTTGCCCCCGTGGGATCGTCCCCTTCGGAGCCCAGCTCCTTCTGGATCTCCTTCAGCTGTTCATTGAGGAAATAATCCTTCTGCGTTTTCTCGAGCTTGCGCCGGACCTTCCCGGTGATTTCCTGCTCGAGGCTGGCAAGCTCGATCTCGGATCCCACGATTGCGGCACAACGCTCCAGTCGCTCCGTCACGTCTTCCGCGGCGAGAAGCTCCAGCTTCAGCTCGAACTTGAGCGGAAGGTTTCCGGCCACGAGGTCGACCAGGACATCCGGTGTTTCCGCTGCCTCGATGGCAGTCACCGCCTCCGCGGATACTTTTTTCGCCACCTCGTTGTACTGACGGAACTGGGTGAGCACGGTCCGCATGAGCGCCGAGATCTGCGGCGTCACTTCGCCTGCCGGGGGAAGCGTCCTCACGACCGCCTGGAGGCAATCGCGGGTCTCGGTGTACTTCACCACGGCGGCCCGCTCCATCCCTTCCACGAGGAGCTTGATCTTGCCGTCCGGCATCTTCGTCATCTGCAGCACGCGCGCGATGGTGCCGACCGCGTGAACGTCGTGCTCGCCCGGCTCTTCCACGGCGGTCTTCTTCTGGGCCGCGAGGAACAAGGGCCGTCCGAGCCGGGCGGCCTCCTCCACGCTCCTCACCGAGCGCCGCCGCCCCACGAAGAATGGGACGACCATCCGGGGGAACACCACGAGATCCTTGAGAGGAACCATGAAAAGCTCGTGCTTCTTCTGCAGCAGCTTCATATCAGACCCGCGCCGCCCGAAGGGCGGCATGTAAGCCCGTGTCCCTCAGTAACAGTCGTGCCACAACAGTGCACATTTCTTGCGCGCGCCGCCCTTATGGCCTCGATGCCGGCCATCCATGGCCTCGCTCGGCCTCGACATCCTGTCTACGCCGTTTTTTTCTGGCCGGACAGGATGATCTCGGGCCTCTCGGCGTTCGTGACCACGCTTTCCGTGATGATTACCTTTTTCGCTCCCTTGATGGAGGGGATGTCGAACATGATGTCCACCATGAGCGCTTCCACGATGGCGCGCAGGCCCCGCGCGCCCGTCTTGCGCTCGATCGCCTTCCGCGCGATTGCATCAATGGCGCGCTCCTCGAACTCCAGCTCCACGTCGTCGAGCTTGAAGGAGGCCTGGTACTGCTTGAGCACGGCGTTATGCGGCTCGGTGATGATGCGGCGCAGCGCCATGTAATCCAGCTCTTCAAGCGGGACGACAATGGGCAGCCGCCCCACGAACTCGGGAATGAGGCCGTAGCGGATCAGATCGTCCGGCTGCAGCTGGGAGTACAAGGCGAGGAGGTCCTTCTCCCCCGCGCCCTTCGGGTTTGCGCCGAAACCCATCGGGTGCGCGATAGTCCGCTGCTCCACGATGCCGTCCAGGCCCACGAAAGCGCCTCCGCAGATGAAAAGAATGTTCGTCGTGTCGATGCGCAGCATTTCCTGGTTGGGGTGCTTGCGGCCTCCCTGCGGCGGCACGGAGGCCACCGTGCCTTCCACGATCTTCAGCAGCGCCTGCTGCACGCCTTCACCCGACACGTCGCGGGTGATGGAAGGGTTGTCGCCGCTCTTGCGGGCAATCTTGTCGATCTCGTCGATATAGACGATGCCGCGTTCGGCGGCGGAGATGTTGTTGCCGGCATTCTGGATCAGCTTCAGGAGGATGTTCTCCACGTCTTCGCCGACGTAGCCGGCCTCCGTGAGCGTGGTCGCATCCGCAATGGCGAAAGGCACCTTCAGCTTGCGCGCCAGGGTCCTGGCGAGGAGCGTCTTCCCGGTCCCCGTGGGACCGATGAGCAGGACGTTGGACTTCTCCAGCTCCACCTCGTTCTGTACCTTGTGGCCGAGGGCGATCCTCTTGTAGTGATTGTAGACCGCGACGGAGAGCACTTTCTTCGCCTGCTCCTGGGCGATGACGTACTGGTCCAGGTAATCCTTGATCTCCCGCGGCTTGGGGATGTCCTCCGTGAACTCGATCGAAAGGTTTTCCTCTTCCTCGTCGAGGATCTTCTTGCAGACGTTGACGCACTCGTCGCAGATGAAAACGCCCGGGCCGGCAATCAGCCGCCGGGCGACATCAGCGCTCTTCCCGCAGAAGGAGCATACCTTGAACCCGTCACTTTTGGGGGTTTTCGCCATTCTTTCCCCGTTTCAGGATCTTGTCGATGAGCCCGTATTCCAGGGCCTCCTCGGCGGACATGTAGTAGTCCCGCTCGAGGTCCCTCTCCACGGTTTCCGCGGTCTTGCCCGTGTGCTCAGCGAAGTAGGAGACGATCAGCTTCTTGATGCGCACCAGCTCCCGTGCCTGGATGCTGATGTCCACCGCCTGGCCGGAGACCCCACCCCAGG
>JBEKTX010000056.1:0-16144 GCA_049515615.1 Spirochaetia bacterium | reverse complement strand
CTCCTTTGACTGGCCGAACGTGTTGGGTAAACCGTTTGGGTCCAATCATGGGTCAGGAACCCGCTTTTTTCACCTTTGAAACCTACCAGGCGGAAATACGTCCGGATCGGAAAAACGCAAAATTCGCAACCAAGTTGCGGTTTTGACGTTTTCTGCAATGCGGCGAGGGCCTCCCGGAAACAAAGCCACCCCGCTCACGTTCAGTTCTGGACACTGGACAGGGGCCCGGGCATACTGCCTCACAATGAAGAAGATCCGTGTGGGGATCGTGTTCGGCGGCAGGTCCGCCGAGCACGAGGTATCGCTTCAGTCAGCGAAAAATGTGCTGGAAGCCCTGGACCGCCAGAAATACGATCCGGTCCTGATCGGCATAGACCGTGAAGGCCGGTGGAGGCTGGACGAGCAGACCAGGATTCTCTTCGAATCCTCGCGTCCGCTTCCCAACCTCACGGCCGATTCCCCGCGAGAGGTCGCGCTCGTGGCCCGGGGCGAGCAGAGCAGGCTGCTGAATCTCTCAGACGACCGGGATCTCGGACAACTGGACGTGGTCTTCCCGGTTCTTCACGGCCCCTACGGCGAGGACGGATCCGTGCAGGGACTCTGCCGGCTGGCAAACATGCCATGCGTGGGGGCGGGTGTGCTCGGTTCCGCTGTGGGCATGGACAAGGACGTGATGAAGCGCCTCCTGCGGGACGCGGGAATCCCCATTGCACGGTTTGTGACCCTGCCTCGAGGGATGCGGGCGCCGGATTTCCCCGCGCTGAAGGAGGAGCTGGGAACCCCCCTGTTCGTGAAACCTGCCAACCTCGGGTCATCCGTCGGCATCAGCCGTGTCGAAAGCGACGAAGAATACCGCGCGGCCCTGGCATCTGCGTTCGAATATGACACCAAGGTCGTCGTCGAGGAATGCATCGTCGGCCGGGAAATCGAATGCGCGGTGCTGGGGAACGAGGATCCCCAGGCTTCCATTCCGGGAGAAATTGTGGCCGGGGGCGGCCACACCTTCTACGACTACGAGGCGAAGTACATCGATGAGAAGGGCGCCGAGCTGCGCATCCCCGCGCCGCTGGACAGCCGCATCACGGAGAAGGTGCAGAGCCTTGCGCGCCGGGCGTTCACCGTCCTCTGCTGCGAGGGCATGGCCCGTGTGGACATGTTCGTCAAGGAAGGCGGCGAGGTCCTCGTGAATGAGATCAACACGATCCCCGGGTTCACACGGATCAGCATGTATCCCAAGCTCTGGGAGGCGAGCGGGATCTCCTACTCCCAGCTCGTCGACCGGCTGATCACCCTCGCCATCGAGCGGCACGCGGCCGAACGGGAGCTGAAGACCACGCCGTAGCCATGGATGGCGAGGGCGAGCGAGTACAACTCCGCGCAAGCGCGGAAGGGATGTACGGCAGCGAGCCCCGTAAGCCCGTCAGAGCCGTGACAGCTTTTTCAGGAGCAGGTCACGATTCGGGCCGAACCAGGTCTTCAGCTCCGCGAACATTTCCGCGGTTTCTGACGCCGCGCCGGAGAGCACCAGCACGTCGTTTCTCCACCGGTACCACAGGCAGTGCAGCCGATAGGGCTTGCACGCTCGCTTCTGACGGCATTGGCTGTCCAGCATTTCGGCCAGCTCGATGTGATTCGCTGACCCTGAGAGGTAGTACACGTCCTCATCGGCCAGGCCGAGGACCAGCCTCTGAAATCCTTCCCCCATCGCATCGTCGTTGCGATAGCCCTCCAGGGCGATGTCCTTCGAGCCCAGCCGCAGATCGTAGCCCTGCTCGCGCAGCAGGCGTCGCAGGGCGACGATGTCCTCCCGCACATCCTTCAGGACCTGCGGGTCCGTGCGCTTGTGCGAGAGCTGCCCGCGCCAATTGCGCAGCTCGCTCTCGTAGTCGTCAAGGCGCTTGACCCTGCTCAGGAAGTTCGTCGTGTCTGACAGGAGCCGCCACGTGGAGCTTGCGGATTCTGCGAGCCTGTTGAAGAACGTGCTCATGGGGCGCACAAGAAGGTAGCTGCCCGATCCCGAGCGGTCAAGGCGGGGGTGTGGAAATGCCGGCGCGCTTGCCTCCCTTGCGGGCCGGTGGTACCGTGAGCGTCGGAGGGACGGACTGCATGCAGACCAGCGCGAAGGTGATCGCCATGGACCTCGGCGCATCGGGGGGCAAGTGCTTCGCCGGGGTGTTCGACGGCACAGGGTTTGCCCTCAGAGAGATCCATCGTTTCAGCCACGAGCCGACCACCCTGCACATTGCCGACCGGACCGGCCGGGTGGAGGAACGCACGTACTGGGACGACCTGCTCATCTCCCGCAACATGGTGGAAGGGCTGCGCGCCTATCGGCGGGAGATCGGCGGCGTTGCGGACTCCATCGGCATCGACACCTGGGGAGCGGACGGCGTGTTCCTGACGGTGGACGGTGTGCTCCTCGGCCCCATGTACTGCTATCGCGATCACCGGTTGGACGGGATGATCGAGCGCGTCAAATCGAAAATAGACCCTGCCCGGTTGTACGAGATCACGGGTGTCCATTTCCAGCCCTTCAATGTGTCCAACCAGCTTCTCTGGTTCATGGAGAACAGGAGGGATCTCGTCCGCCGAGGCGTTCGATTCCTTCCGGCGCCCACCCTGTTCGTCTACTACCTCGGCGGGGTCACCGTGGTGGACTCCTCCTGGGCGAGCGTCACCCAGCTCATGGACGCGCGCCGAAAGAAATGGAGCAGGGAGGTCCTCCGTGCACTGGGCATCCCGGGCCGGATCATGCCGCGGATCGTGGCGCCGGGGACAGTGGTCGGGGAGCTGCGCGCCGGGCTCGCCGAGTCCGTCGGCCTCAACCAGGCGCGCATCGTCGCCGTGGGCTCGCATGACACGGCAAGCGCGTTTGCCGCGGCACCCGTATCGAAGACGGCGTCGGCGCTCATCATCAGCTCGGGCACGTGGTCGCTCATCGGGAAGCTCCTCCCCCGTCCCCTCACCAGCCCTGAGGCCATGGCCGCCAACTTGAGCAACGAGGGCGGCATCGGCAATGTGAGATTCCTGAAGAACTGCATGGGCACGTGGCTGGCGCAGGAGCTGCGCCGCGCCTGGCGTGCGCGCGACGGCCGCGAGATGGACTGGGAAGAGCTGAACAGGCTTACCGGGCAGGGGAAGCCGTTCGCCGCTTCCCTCGATCCCGATGACAAGGGCTTCTACAACCCGCAGAACATGGAGTCGGCGATCGTGGACTTCTGCCGGCGCACCGGGCAGGAGCCGCCGGCGGACCGGGGGACAATGCTCAGAACGGTCTATGAAAGCCTTGCCCTGAAGTACCGGCTTGTCTCGGAGCAGATCTCCCAGGTGAGTGGCTCGCCGATTTCGGTGATCCACGTGGTGGGCGGGGGCTCGCGAAATGTCTTTCTCAACCAGCTCACGGCAAACGCGTGCGGCGTGAAGGTGGTGGCGGGGCCCGAGGAGGCGACGGCGGTCGGCAACGCGATGGTCCAGGCCATCGGCCTGGGAGTCATCAAGCGGTTGGCCGATGCGAAGGCAATGATCCAGGCCGCTTTCCCCATCAAACAGTTTGCGCCGATCGAGCGGGAAACCTGGGACAAGGCGTACGCGCGTTATCGGACCGTCGTGAAATAAAGCGGGCCCGCTTCGCGGGCCCTTCACTGAGGAGGAGGGAACAACTTTCAGCTTGCTTTCACTTCGATGGTCTTCGGCTTGGCAGCGGGCACCTTGGGGAATGTCAGCTGCAGAACGCCGTTCTTGAACTCGGCCGCGATCTTCTCGCGGTCCACGCCCTCGGGAAGAACGAAGCTGCGGCTGAAGTGCGTCGACTTGCGCTCGCGCAGGACATAGCCGTTCTTCTTCTCTTCCTTCTTCTCGTCGCTGTTGGAGGAGATGGTGAGCAGTGTGTTGTCCAGCTTCACCTCCACGTCCTTCTCCGTCAGACCCGGCAGCTCCATTTCCATGAGGTATTCCGCGTCTGTCTCCCTGACGTCGACAGCGGGAACCGCGGTCCGTCCGAGGGTCGGCATCGCGAAGAAGTCGTCGAACCAGCGGGACGCGTTGTCCAGCAGGTCCAGGGAATTGGGGTTGTAGCGAATAAGGTTCATATTGCACCTCCTATTGGTTTTCTTATCCACGCTAACTATGATGCATAAAACGTGCCAAGGTGTGGACTAAGAGATAACTATATGTGCTACAAGTAATTATGATAGAAACTGGCCTTTGTTTTCCTCGCCTCACTCTATCAAGAAGTGGATCATTTTGAATCACTGGCTACTCTTACGATACAATCTGGATCATTTTAGATCACTTCAAAAAGGAGCCCCATCCTGCTACGTTCCTCTTCGTGGCAGTTCCTTCGTTTGAAACCTTTGTTCCTGGCGGCGAGGCCGGGATCCAGGATTCTGCTCCCTCATACTGGTTCATTCTGCGGGGCAGTGATCTCCTCATCGCGCGTGACGGTACCGCGATCGATCTTCCCTTCACACCGGACACGGCGTGCCTCGGATTCTCTTCCGAGCGAGCGCATCTCGTGGGATCAATCGGGACAACTCCCTGCCGTGCACTGGGAGTCCCTGCCGAGGCGAATGCACCTGCCGGCTGGGTGTTCGCGGGAGTCAGGAGCCTTTTCGGAACGATCTCGGAGCGCTTTTTCGCCGTCGCGGCGCGCGCCCTGGAGATCTCCGAGTGGGACCGCACGCATCGCTTCTGCGGATCCTGCGGCAGCCCCACCGCCCTGAAACCGGGAGAGCGCGCCCTGCAGTGCACCGCCTGCGGCCACCTCAGCTATCCCCGGATTTCACCCGCGGTGATCGTGGCGGTCATCCGGGGCGCGCGCATCCTGCTTGCACGGGCCCGGCGTTTCCCGCCTGGCATGTACAGCGTGCTCGCCGGCTTCGTCGAGCCGGGCGAGACGCTCGAAGAGTGCGTGGCGCGCGAGGTTCGCGAGGAGACCGGCATCGAGGTGAGGAGCCTGCGCTATTTCGCCAGCCAGCCCTGGCCGTTTCCCCATTCGCTGATGGTCGCGTTCACCGCCGAGCACGCCTCGGGAGAAATCAGCGTCGATCCTGTCGAGATCGTTGATGCAGGCTGGTACAGCGCAGACTCCCTTCCCCAGCTCCCGGACCCGATCACCGTGGCAAGGAAGCTCATCGACTGGTTTGCCTCAGGCGCGGGACCGGGGAGGAGCCAATGAGGGAGCGCGCCAGGAAAGCCGACCTGGTCCGCTGCGCGTGGGGCCAGGCCAACGAGTGGTGCATACCCTACCATGACGCCGAGTGGGGCCTGCCGGTGCACGACGATGTCCGACACTTCGAGTTCCTGGTCCTCGAGGCCGCCCAGGCCGGCCTGAGCTGGCTCACCATACTGAAGAGACGGGAAGGCTATAAGAGGGCGTACCGAGGCTTCGACCCGGCGCGCGTGGCCCGGTTCACCACACGGGACCTCGAGCGCCTGCAGGGAGACCCTGGCATCATCCGCAATCGCTTGAAGATCGGCTCGTCGGTCAACAACGCGCGCCGCTTCCTGGAAGTGCAGAAGGAGTTCGGCAGCTTCGATGCCTGGCTCTGGCGCTGGACCGGCGGAAAGCCGCTGGTCAACCAGTGGACCGATCAGAAACAGATCCCGGCGCGCACCGACGTGTCGGACGCGATCTCAAGAGACTTGAAGGCGCGCGGCTTCTCCTTCGTCGGATCCACGATCATCTACTCCCATCTGCAGGCCGTGGGGGTCGTGAACGATCACCTGGTGAGCTGCTTCCGATGGAAAGAGGTCCAGAAGCGCCGCCCGTCTTAGAAATCCAGCGCGTTCACCAGGTCCCCGGCGCCCGCGTCACGGGCGTTCAGGGGCGCCAGCCCATATCGCTCTTCGATCAGCTTGAGAATCGATGTCGTGTCGTACTGCGTGTGGTCGATGAAACCCCTTCGGGCGAATGGGGAGACGACGATCGTCGGCACGCGCGCGCCCGGTCCCCATCTGTCCACGACGGGCGGGGCGACGTGGTCCCAGCGGCCGCCGTTCTCATCGTAGGTGATGATGATCACCGTATCCTTCCATGCGGCGCTCGCGCGGATGCGGCTCACCAGGCCCGCGACGTGCTGTTGTCCGCGGAGGAGAGCCGCGTACCCGGGGTGTTCGTTGTCGGGCCCCAGGGGCTTCACGAAGGACACAGCAGGAAGCGTGCCGGCGTCCACGGCGGCAAGGAAATCCTCCTCATCCTTCAGATGAACGCGCTTCGCTTCCGTTCCGTCCGCAAAGTTCTTGAAAAAGATGAAGGGCTGGTGGTGGTACTGGAAAAGCGGGTCCGCCTTTCCCGCCCGTGCATCATCCCAGCCTCCCGCATACCAGGCCCAGGCCAGCCGCTTTTCCGAAAGCCGATCACCGATCGTGGGGAAGGTCTGGTTCGGCACGAGGGTCGCTGGATCGGTCACGAACGACGGGATGGGATGGTTCACCGAGAACGCCGTGTTCACGGCGTAGCCGTCGGGCGTCACGACCTTGTCGGCCACGCCCTGGCCTGCGGCATCCGGAGGTGTGGCGATCATTCCTGCGGGCGCATTCGGGAACACGGGAGCCGCCGCCGCGATGAGAAAGAAATGGTTCAGAAACGAACCGCCGAAAGCGGCGTGGAAGAAATTGTCGCACAGCGTGTACTGCTGCGCCAGTCTCCCTTCGGGAAGGTTGGTCGCGTCGATGTAACTCATCACCAGCCCGCCATTGTCGCTCCATGCAATGAACCTGTCCATCTTGCCGCCGTCGATCTGGAGCTGCTGCGTGTAGAAACGGTGCACGATGTCGCCGGTCTGCACGTCAGGCCCGATGTAACGGCTCAGGTCGAACGGGGTGAGCGCGTCGGCAGGAGAGAGCGAAGCAAAGTGCGGATCCGGATTCTTTCCGTTCACCGGAGCCGGTGCCGCGGCAAGCGGCGCTCCACTCCTGTCCTTCTGCGCCAGGGACTCGGGGGACGCATTGGCGATTCCGTTGGCTCCCGGGAACCTGCCGTACAGGGAATCGAAGCTCCAGTTCTCCTGGTAGATCACGACGATGTGGTTCACCTTCGCCCGAAGCTGGTCGAGCGAGCTCTGTCCAAAACCCAGCCCCGCGCTCGCCGCAAGCAGGACGGAGACGACAATGGCAAGGGCCGCTGGCGGCGCCTTTCGTATTGCACTCATGCGTGGAAGCTCGTCAGGCAGTGTTAGGATTGCGTGAATTCCGACAGAGCCTCATTGCTCCGTGGTTCTTCTTGAGTTACACTCCGGGTGGATGAATGAGCTGATCACTATTGTGGAGGATGAGGACGATATCCGCTCCCTGGTCTGCGCCGGGCTGAAGAAGGAGCGCTTCCGCGTGCGGGAGTACGCGGACGGCAAGGCATTCCTCTCGTCACTCCGATCGGAAAAGCCGGACCTCGTTCTCTTGGACGTGATGCTGCCGGACACGGACGGGTTCGCGATCTGCCGAGGCATGCGCGCCGACCGGGCGCTGGCGACAATACCCGTCATCATGCTCACTGCCCGGGCGGAGGAAGCGGACCGGGTGCTCGGCCTGGAGCTCGGCGCCGATGACTACGTGGTGAAGCCCTTCTCTCCCAAGGAGCTGGCGGCGCGCGTCAAAGCGGTGCTCCGCCGCGCCTCCCCCGAGGCAGGGAGGTCCCGCCTCGAGGTGGCTGACGGCCTGATCATCGACACGGACACCCTGGAAGCCACCCTGCACGGAAAAAGGCTGGAGCTCACCCAGGCGGAGTTCCGTATTTTTCATCTCCTTGCCACCCGCATCGGCTGGGTATTTTCCCGGGAGAAGATCCTCGACCATCTCTGGGGGGACGAGAAGAACGTCACGGACAGGTCCGTGGACGTGCACGTGAAGCACCTTCGGGACAAGCTCGGCCCCGCCGGGAAAATGATCGCGAACGTCCGCGGCGTGGGGTACAAGATCGTCGCACCGGAATCGGAGAATCGGCCCTCGGATCGGAAATGAAGCATCGCATCTTCCTTCGGGTGTTTGCCGGGTATATCGCGCTGAGCATACTCGCCGTGCTCGTGTTTGCATTCTACACCCTTCAGGTCGCGCGGGGGATCTCGCACGATTCGCTCACCCGGGGGCTGGAGATCGCCGCACGCACGGCCCTGGCATCCGTTGCGCCTCTCATGGCTCAGGGGCGAAGCGCCGCGCTGGACGCGCTGGCGGCGGCGGTCGGCAGGGAGGGCCGCGTTCGGCTCACCCTCATAACTGCCGGTGGAGTCGTGCTCGCGGATACGGAGCAGGATCCCGCGGTAATGGAAAATCATTCTGACAGGCCCGAGGTTGCCGTGGCGCTGAAAGGGGAGGTGGGCACATCGTCCCGCTTCAGCGGGACCGTGCGGCGATGGATGGTCTATGTCGCGGTCCCGGTGAAAGACCAGGAAGGCCGCGTGAGCGGGGTCGTCCGCGCCTCGGCGTATGCAGAGGAGCTGGAGGCGTTGTCGCGCCAGGGGCGGGGGAGCCTCGCGCTCTTCGCGTCCGTCCTGCTCGCCGCATGTCTCCTTTCCGCGCTCGTCCTCTCCCGCACGATTTCCTCGCCGCTGCAGGACCTTGCCCAGGTAGTCGGCCGGTTCGCGGCGGGCGATTTCGGGGCGCGGCTTCACCTGCGCCGGCAGGACGAGGTGAAAATCCTCGCCGACAGCTTCAATGCAATGGGCGAGCGCGTTCAATCGCTGTTCGAGGAGAGGGCCCGGCGGATGCTGGAGCTGGACGGCATCTTCTCCTCCGTCCAGCAGGGGATACTCGTGCTGGACAAGGACGGGCGGATCGTGCGGAGCAACAAGGGATTCGAGAAGCTGGCGGTCTCCCTGCCCGTGGAAGGGAGGACCCTCTGGGAGGTCGTTCGGGCGCCGCGGCTCACCGAGATCGTCCAGCAGGCGCGCGTGACCGCTCATCGCCAGTCTGAGGAAGTGGAGATCGGAGACAAGTCCGTTCATTGCACCGTGGAGCGGATGGGGAAGAGGGAGGAGCTCATTGTCGTGCTCAACGACACGAGCGACCTGCGACGGCTGGAGGCGCTCAAGCGCGACTTCGTGGTCAATGCGTCCCACGAGCTGCGCACGCCACTCACCTCCATCATGGGCTCGCTGGAGATGCTGGAAGGAGCGCTCAAGGGAGAATCGGCCCGCTGGGTGGAGACCATCCGACGCAATGCCGAGCGCATGACCGCGATCGTGCAGGATCTTCTCCTGCTCTCGGGGCTGGAGGCGCGCGGCGCCGAGCCTTCCGCGGACTCGCTCGACCTCGAACGCCTGATCCGGGACGTGACGGGAATGTTCGCGCATCGCGCCGAGACGCAGGGGATCGGTCTCGCGGTAGACATTCCGTCACCGCTCCCCCCAATCACGGCTGACGCATACCTGCTGGAGCAGGTCCTTGTGAACCTGATCGACAACGCCTTGAAGTACACCGAGGAGGGAGAGGTGCGGGTGACCTGCGCGCGGGAGGGCCCTGACAAGGTCCGCATCGAGGTCGCTGACACCGGGGTCGGCATACCCGAAGAGAGCCTGTCACGGGTCTTCGAACGGTTCTACGTCGTGGACAAATCCCGTTCGAGAAAGCTCGGCGGGACCGGGCTGGGGCTTGCGATCGTGAAGCACATCGTCCAGAGCCACGTGGGAACGATCGACGTGGAAAGCACCGTAGGGAAAGGGACGCGTTTCATTGTCCGCCTTCCGATCGACTTTCGATCCACGGGCAATTAACACAAAATTAACTCAACCTTCACATCGGTCTAACGGCGGCCCGCGACATTCGCCGTGCATGTCATGCACGCGCAAAAGTTTGCGAAATTTCGACAAGGAGGAACGAAATGAGGTTCTCACGTATCGCAGTGGCGGCGCTGATTCTCTGCGCGGCCGTCGGGTTGGGCTTCAGCCAATCCATCGAGCTCGTCGGCGCGGGGGCTACTTTCCCTGCCCCGTTCTATTCGAAAGTCTTTGACGAGTACAACAAGCAGTTCAACGTCAAGGTCAACTACCAGGCCATCGGGTCCGGCGGGGGTCAGACCCAGCTCAAGAACAAGACCGTGGACTTCGGCGCGAGCGACGTGGTGGTCACGGAGGACGCCGTCAAGTCCTTCCCCCTGGCTTTCGTGTCCATCCCCATGGTCGCGGGCGCCACGGTCGTCACGTACAACCTGCCGGGGAGCCCCGAGTTGAAGCTCACCTCCGACATCGTTGCCGATATCTTCCTCGGCAAGATCAAGAAGTGGAATGACGGCAGGATCGCGGCCCTCAACGCGTCCGTGACGCTTCCGAACACCGCGATCACCGTCGTGCACCGCTCAGACGGCAGCGGGACGACCGCGGTGTTCAGCGACTACCTCGCAAAGGTCTCCGACGAGTGGAAGACCAAGGTCGGCGTGGGACAGTCGCTGAACTGGCCCGCCGGCGTGGGCGGAAAGGGCAACCCCGGTGTTGCCGGTCTCGTGAAGCAGCTTCCGGGCAGCGTCGGCTACGTCGAGCTGATCTACGCCCTGCAGAACAACATGCCCTTCGCCCAGTTGAAGAACAAGAGCGGTAACTTCATAAAGGCATCCCTCGCCTCGACCAGCGAGGCCGCAAATGTTACCATCCCCGATGACGTGACGAAGGTGAATCTTACCGACTCCGAGGCGGCGAACGGATACCCGATCTCCACGTTCACCTGGATCCTCGTCTACCGGGAGCAGAATTATGACAACCGGCCGAAGGCGAAGGTCGAAGCGATGATGAAGCTGCTCTGGTGGGTGACTCACGACGGACAGCAGTATGCGGAGTCCCTGTCCTATGCGAAGCTTCCCAAGGCCGTGGTGGACAAGGCGGAAGTCATCCTCCGCTCCGTGACCTACGACGGCGCGCCCGTTCTGAAGTAGGAGCCGCGGGGAAGGACGATGTGAAGAGCGAGCGGACTTCCGACTCAGCCTTTCGCACCCTGCTCGTCATTGGAGGAATCGCGGTGAGTGTCCTGCTCATCGCGATTTTCTTCTCCCTCTTCCTGTCCTCCCGGCCCGCTCTCGTTGCCAATGGTTTTCGGTTCCTCACCGGCTCGACGTGGGACCCGGTGACGAGCACGTTCCAATCCCTGCCCTTTGTCGTCGGAACGCTCCTGACGTCGCTGATCGCGCTGGTTATCGCCACGGTGTTCTCCCTTGCCCTGGCGGTCCTCATGGGGGAGTACTTCCGTTCGGGTCCGTTCGCTTCCGTCATGCGCACGTCGGTTGAGCTCCTCGCGGGGATCCCCTCAGTCGTCTATGGGTTCATCGGACTTTTCTTCTTTGTCCCCGCCGTGCGGGTTCTTCAGGAAGCCGTGGGTGCGCCTCCCTACGGCGTGGGCATTTTCACTTCCGCTCTTCTCCTCGCGTTCATGATCCTTCCCTACTCGGCGTCGATCGGACGGGAGATGATCAGCCTCGTCCCCGGAGACCTCAAGGAAGCCGCGCTTTCCCTGGGAGCGACCCCTTCGGAGACGATCTGGAAAGTCACGCTGCCGTACGCGCGCTCAGGAATCCTCGGCGGAGTCCTCCTTTCTCTTGGACGCGCGCTCGGGGAGACGATGGCCGTGACCATGGTCATCGGCAATTCGAATTCGCTCACCTTGAACGTCCTCTCTCCCGGGAATACGATGGCGAGCGTCATCGCCAACGAATTCTCGGAAGCGTCCAGCAACGTGTATCTGGCAAGCCTCATTGAAATCGCCCTGCTCCTGTTCATAATCAGCACATTGATCAACATCGCGGGAAAGATCGTCGTGAACAGGATGGCGGCAGGCTGAAGAATGAAGGCGAATCATCTCTCACAAAAGAGTCTGGACGCGCGCGTTGCGTCGCGGGTGCGCGGAGACACCGCATTCCGGGCGCTCGTGCTGGCCCTGTCCCTCCTTGCCACGATTCCCCTCGTGCTGATTCTCGTCTTCATCATCATCCGCGGAGCCTCCTCCATCAACTGGCAGTTCATCACGGAGCTTCCCAAGCCGATGGGGGAGAAAGGCGGCGGAATCTCCAACGCGATTGTCGGCACGCTCATCCTTGTTGTGATTGCGACGGTGGTGTCCGTTCCCCTCGGGATCTTCGCGGGGATTTTCCTGTCGGAGAGGGGGAAGAGCCAGCTCGGCACCGTTGCCCGCATCTCGGTGGAAACCCTCATGGGAGTGCCCTCCATCGTCCTGGGCATTGTCGCCTACGTCTGGATCGTGCGGCCGATGGGACACTTCTCCGCCCTGTCCGGCGGGCTCTCCCTGGCCATGATCATGCTGCCGGTCATCACGCTTTCAACCGAGGAAACGCTGCTCATGATTCCGCTGAGCCTCCGCGAGGCTGCTCTGGCCCTGGGCGTCTCGTACACCCGGACGATCATGAGGGTGGTCCTCCCGGCCGGATTGAGCGGCATCATCACCGGCGTGCTCCTCGCTGTCGCGCGTGCCGCGGGGGAGACGGCGCCCCTGTTGTTCACGTCATTCGGCAGCCCCTTCATGACCGTGAACATATTCAAGCCCATGGCGGCCCTGCCGCACACGATTTTCTACTATGCGACGAGCCCCTATCCGGAATGGCAGGCCCTTGCGTGGGGCGCTTCCTTCGTGCTGCTGGTCATCATTCTCGCGCTGAACGTCGTAACAAAGCTGGTAACATCAAGATGGAAGATACAGTTCTGAGCCCCGAGGCCACCATTCTGGAAACGCGTCACCTCGTTGCCGGATTCGACGGCAAAGACGTGGTGAAGGATATCTCCATCGCCATTCCCAACGGCAAGATCACGGCCATCATGGGGCCGTCAGGCTGCGGCAAGACGACATTCATGCGGTGCATCAACCGGATGCACGAGCTGGCAGCCAATGCGCAGGTGACGGGGCAGGTTCTCCTGGACGGAGAGGACGTCTACAAGCTCAACGCCATTCTCCTGCGCCGGCGGATCGGCATGGTGTTCCAGAGGCCGAACCCTTTTCCGACCATGAGCATCTACGACAATGTCGTGGCCGGTTACAATCTGAACGGCGCGCACGTGGCGCGGGTGGACCGGGACCGGATCGTGGAGGAGACACTGCGCCGCGTCACCCTCTGGGACGAAGTGAAGGACTCCCTGTACCGGCGCGGCACCTTCCTCTCCGGCGGTCAGCAGCAGAGGCTCTGCATTGCCCGCGCGCTTGCCATGAAGCCCGAGATCGTTCTCCTGGATGAGCCGACCTCCGCGCTGGACCCCAAGTCGACGGCGGCCATCGAGGAGCTGATCGTCTCCCTCAAGGGTGTGGTCACCATTGTCCAGGTCACCCACAACATCCCCCAGGCCGCGAGGATTTCCGACTACACCGCGTTCATCCACCTCGGGGAGCTGGTCGAGTTCGGTCCGACGAAGTCGGTCTTCACGGTTCCCAAAGATAAAAGGACGGAGGAGTACCTCTCCGGGAAATTCGGATAGGAGTGGCCATGCCCATACCCCAGATGGATGAGCTGAAGGCGCGGCTCGTTGCCTACGGTCAGTTCGTCCAGGACATGATCGAGAAGAGCCGGCGAGCGCTTGTCACGCGCCAACCTGAGCTCCCCCGCGAGATCATCGACAATGACGAGCCCCGGGCGAACAAGACCGAGATCGAGCTCGAAGCGGAATGCACCTCGCTCATCGCGCGCCATCAGCCCATGGCGAAGGACCTCCGCACCATCCTGATGGTGATGGGGATCACGAACGATCTCGAGCGCATCGCTGATCACTCGGTGAACATCGCCGAGGCTGTTGTCGATCACATCAACGGCACTTCCCTCCGTCCGGACGATGAGGTGCTCGGCATGTTCGAAGAAACCATCCGCATGGTGGACCAGGCGATCCGCGCTTTCATTACCGAGGACGCCGTTCTGGGCCAGAGGGTGTGCGAATCGGACAATACCGTTGACGAGCTTGCCACGCGCATCCTGGAGGAGCTGAGCGCATCCATGACCAGCACGCCTTCCACCGTGCCCGAGAAGCTCGCCCTGCTGAAGATCGCGGGGAACCTCGAGCGGATTGCCGACCTCTCGACGAACATCGGCGAGGACGTGATATACATGACCGAAGGCCGCGTGATCAAGCACCACCAGGAGGAGGACGCGAAGTAGCATCGATGCCCGAAAGAGTCGCCGCAATCGACGTGGGCACGAACGCAATACGCTTTTTCGCCGCCGAATCGGACGAGCGGGGGGGATTTCACGTCGTCGGAGAGACGCGGACCGCGGTGCGTCTCGGCCATGGAGTCTTTTCTTCCGGGCAGATCGATGCGGGGGCCGCGGCCGAGGCGGCCGCGGGGCTTGCCCAGGCGGCGCGGCAGATGTCCGAGCTTTCGATCGAACGATACCGGGCCGTGGCGACGAGCGCGGTTCGGGAGAGCCAGAATCGCCGGGCGTTCGTGCGGCAGGTGCGCGAGGTCTCCGGCCTGCGCCTGGAGGTCATCTCAGGGTCGGAGGAAATCAGGCTCGTGCACGCGGCGGTGAAAAGGCGCATGCCGCTGGGCAGGGACACCTGGGTGCTCGTCGAGCTGGGGGGCGGGAGCGTGGAGATCGCGCTTGTCGACGACCTGCGCGTGAGCTGGAGCGAGACCCACGCCATGGGGGCCGTGCGGCTCATGGAGATGTTCGTCCGCGGGAGCTCCGAGCCGAAGGAGTTCTCCCGGCTCGTGCAGGAATACGCGGCAACCATCCGGCTGCCCGCAAGAATCGCCGACCGAGGGGTGAAGGGTTTCCTCGCCACCGGCGGCAACATCGAGTCCATAGCGAGAATCTGCCAGGGGAGCCGCATCCCGACCGGAGGACCCCTCTCCATCCCGGTCGGAGAGGTGCGGGAGCTTATCGGCAAACTGTCGCAAATGTCCGTCAGCGACAGGCAGAAAGAGTACGACCTTCGGGCGGACCGGGCCGACGTGATCGTGCCGGCCGCGATCGTCTATGCGCACCTCGCCGAGCGCTTCAATGCGCCTGAGATAGTCATCCCTGGCGGGGGAGTGCGGGAGGGCATCGTGTTTGACCTCATGCAGAGACGCGCCGCCCGGCGCGAGGCGGACGCGAGCGTCATCGATGATGCCCTCCTCCTGGGCCGAAAGTTCCTCTTCGATGAGAAGCACGCCCTGCACGTGGCCCGGCTGGCCGGATCCCTGTACGATCAGCTTGGCCACGTGCACGGGATGGGGGATCGGGACAGGCGTCTCCTGGTTGCCGCGGCGCTCCTGCACGACGTGGGGAGCGTCGTGAGCCTGAAGAGCCACCATAAGCACGCCCTGTACCTGATTGCGCGCTCCGACCTTCCGGGCTTCTCCGCCCGGGAAATGCTCATCATCGGAACCATCGCCCGCTACCACCGCAAGGCTCCGCCGTCGGCGCTGCACCACGAGTTCACCCAGCTCTCACTCGCGGACCGGCAGCGCGTGCGGCTGCTCGCCGGCCTGCTGCGCATCGCCGACGCCCTGGACAAGGAGCACCGGCAGAAGATCCAGGGCATCGTGGTCGTCCGCAAGGGGACGGAGGTGCGGATACAGGCAAGCGGCGCCGACGATGTTCTGCTGGAGCAGTGGGCGCTGCGAAAGAAGGACGACCTGTTCCGCGAAGTCTTCAGTCTCGAGGTCACCCTCTCACGGGACGGAGCCGGCACGGATGGCTGACCAGGCGCCTGATCTCAACGATCCCCGGCTGTTCATCGACCGGGAGCTGAGCCTTCTCGACTTTTTCCGCAGGGTCCTGGAGGAGGCGCAGGACCCTGCCAACCCGCTCCTGGAGCGCGTCCTGTTTCTCTCGATCGTGAGCTCCAACCTCGGGGAGTTCTTCATGGTTCGCGTTGCCGGCCTCAAGCAGCAGATCGAGGCCGGGGTTGCCGAGTATTCCCTCACGGGGCTCACTCCCGCCCAGCAGCTGGAGGCTGTCCGCGGGCGCGCGCAGGAGCTGATGCACGAGACGCGCGTCTGCCTGCGCGAGCTCATGCCGCTTCTGGAGACCGCGGGAATCAGAATTTTCGATTATTCATCCCTGGGCCCTGAACAGCGGGCAGAGGCGGACCGTTTCTTCCAGCAGATCGTTTTCCCCGTCCTGACACCGCTCGCCGTGGACCCCGGACGGCCTTTTCCGCACATCTCGAACATGAGCCTCAACCTGGCTCTTGTCATTCGGGACGCCTCCGGCACGGAGCGCTTCGCCCGGGTCAAGCTTCCGGCG
>JBEKTX010000055.1:0-20027 GCA_049515615.1 Spirochaetia bacterium | reverse complement strand
TACGCCGGCATGCGCCGGATATGCGGACTTCGGTGCGGGGTTGCGGAGATCGATTGGCTCTACAATTCCATGCCGCCCGTGCCCGGCCAGGTCTATCCGCCGACCGAGCTCGCGGCGGTCCGCAGCTTTGCGGTCCTTTGATGAAAGGTGGCAATATGAAGCGGTATTTCGAGCTCACACTCTCGGGGCGTGATTGGTGGGGGCCGTTCCTCGGTTTCTGGGTGCTCTACTGGCTCATGTATCTGACCCAACAGCTCATAAACAAGTCCGTCGCATTCTCGGGGGGGCGCGCTGGATTGTTGCTGCTGGTGAATCTCGTGTTCATGATCGTCATGGTGATCATTCAATCCATCTTCACGATCGTGCTGCTGAAGATCATCGTTCCGAAGCTCTCCTTCGACGGGGGCTCTTTCAACTTCGATGGCACGATCGGGAAGTACCTGGGCCTGAACATCGGGGGAATCCTCCTGTCAATCATCACACTTTCGATCTACGCCCCCTGGTACATTCGGAACATCATCGGCTATCTCGCATCGAACACCAGCTTCAAGGGCGCGCGCCTGGAGTTCCTCGGCACGGGGGGCAGGCTCTTCAAGTACTTCGTGCTGGCGCTGTACCTGCCGGTCATTGTCTTGAGCGTGCTTGTGAGCGTCGTGATCGGAATCACATTGTACGGGAGAGGCGGCGGGTCAGGGAGGGCAGGCGTACAGATTGTGACCACCCTGATGGTTTTCGTCGTTTTGTTCATTCTCATCCCATTCATCTACCTGGTGTACAAGTGGTGCGTCAACGTGAAGTGGAACGAGGCGACGGTCCGGTGGCGCACCTCGTTCTGGCCGTCGTGCGGCTTCATTCTCGGACAGGCGCTCCTTACGCTCATCACGATGGGGATCTATGGACCTGCCGCGGCGCTGCGGATCTACCGGTATTTTGCGGAGCGTACGATTTTCTCACGCGGCGATGTCGAGTTGGGACGGCTCGGATTCGACGGACCGCTGGGCAGGGGCTTCGGGCTGCTGTGGGGTCAAGGCCTTCTCTCCCTCATCACGCTTGGGATCTACATCCCCTGGGCGTATGCCCGGGTCGGGCGATGGATGATGAGCGCAACATACATCGAGCAGTGACGAGATGCTCGCCAACGCGCATTCCAGGGCCGCGCGGTGGCCTACCGGTTCTGCTGCGAGGGTCTGGTGGACAGGTCGAGCTTCAGCGCATCGCGCATCTTCCCAAATGCTTCGACCGTGAGGTCCACGTCCTCCTCGGAGTGAGCGGCGGTGGGGATCATGCGGAAGAGAACCACGCCGCGCGGCACGACGGGATAGGTGACGGCGGAGACGAACACCCCGAACTGCTCGCGGAGCATCACGATCATCGACATGGCCATTTTCTCGTCGCCCGCAATCACGTAAACAGGGGTGATGGGGGACTCGGTGTCCCCGATGTCGAAGCCCTGGTTCACCAGCCCCGATTGGAGCCGATGCGCGATGTTCCACATCCGCTCCCGCAATTCCGGCTCCGATTCTACTATTGAAAGGGCCTTCTCCACGGTCCGGACGTAGACCAGCGGGAGCGCCTTGGCAAACACGTTCGTCCGCGCGTTGTAGCGGATCCACTCCACCACGTCGCTCTCACCCGCCGTCACCCCGCCGATGGCCGCAAAGGCCTTGGCGAACGTGCCGAAGTACAGGTCGATGCCTGCCTGCGCGCCGAGGTGCTCGCCCGTTCCCCGGCCGCCTGCGCCCATGACCCCGAATCCGTGCGCATCGTCCACGAACAGCCGCGCCCCGTACTTTTCTTTCAATCGGCAGATCTCGGGGAGCTTTGCGAGATTTCCCTTCATCCCGAAGACGCCCTCGGTGATGATGAGGATGCCGCCCTTGCGATCCTTCTGCGCCGCGCGGAGGTGCGACTCCAGGTCTTCCATGTCGTTGTGCTTGTATGGTCGGAACCGCCGCCCGGCGGACGCGAGCACCGTCGCATCGATCATCGATGCATGGGAGAGGGAATCGATCACCACGACGTCGTCCCGGCCCACCAGGGCGGAGACTGTTCCCAGCACGCCGAGGTAGCCGTAGTTGAACACGATGGATCCGGGCTTCTGGCAGAAGGCGGCGAAGCGCCTCTCCAGCTCGATGTGCTCCCCCGTGTTGCCCGTCAGCAGCCTCGATCCCATCGGCGCGCTGGGGCCGTGCGCGGTGAGCGCCTCCGAGGCCGCGGCGGTGAGCTCGCTGCGTCCCGCGATTCCGAGGTAGTTATTGATTGCCCACACGATTACGTCCCTGCCCTGGAACTTCATCCGCGGGCCGACTCGCCCTTCGAGAACGGGCTGGGAGAAGTACATGTCCTTTCTGGCACGGAACGCGCCGAAATACCCGGCGTCGGTCCGGCACTTGTCAAAGAGGTCGCTCACGCGAGGGCTGCCCGAAGCAGCGCCAGCCCGCGCGCGGCGCCTTCCTTTCGAAGGGCTTTCAAAGTGAACGTGGCATGAGGCCTGAGGAAGGCGATGCGGCGGTCCCGCCGCAGGCGCCGATGACCGCCGCCGGTGATATTCAGCGCCACCAGGTCCGAGCGGCCGATCCTTCCCATGTGCACTGCCTGTATCAGAGAAGCGCATCCCACTTCTGCGGCGGGATCGATATCGCATCCTTCCAGCTTCTCAAACAGGCGGCCTGCTTCCCGGGCTTCCCTGTTGGTCACGCGGTACATGAAGCCGCGGGTATCGGTGAGAGCGTCGAACAGCCCTCCGGCAATCGAGTACGGAGGGTTCCTGTTCCCCAGCACCCCCGCGCGAATCAGGCGCGAAAGCTTTCGCCCGTCGGCCGTCGAGGGCAAAGCTCGAGAACCCGCTTCCCACGCATCGGTCATCGGCGTGAACGGCGAATTCTGCGAAAGATGCAGCCTCGTTTTTCCCTGTCCGAACCGGCCGTCTCCCTGGAGCCGGAGATTCATCTCCCATGCCGCAATCGCGCCCGTCCCGCTGCCTACTGCCTGGAAGTAATGGTCAGGTATCCTGCCGCAGACTTCGACGGCCGCGAGCAGGGCGGTCCCCATGCCGTCCCGGCGGGCCGCGTTGCGCGCGCCGCCTTCGGGGTAAAAACCCTCGGTCGCGGCAATCCCGTTCCCCAGCTCGATTGCATCCGCGTAATCGGCGCCTCCGTCCAGGACGGCAAGCCGCACGTCGCGGTCGGATTCTCCCGTGCTCCACAGGAGCGGCATGCTGGCGCCGGGCACCACAAGAAGCGCGGGCACCTTGTAACGTGAACAGGCGTTGTGAAAGGCGCGGGCCGTGTTGCCCGCCGAGGAGACAACCAGTGACGAGCGCCAGCCGTCCACGATCCTCCCGCACACCGCCTGCGCTTCGAGCTCCTTGAAGGTGCAGGTCTCCATCAGCGCGCTCTTCTCGGGCCACCAGCCATTGAAAATGATGAACAGGTTCTCCAGACCAAGGGAGGGGCCGAGTGCCGTGCTGTGGAAGGCCACCGGCCCCGCCGCCCCGGGGAGCTTCCGCCTGATGGGGAGCCAGTCGAAGAAACGGAACACCCCGGTATGCTCGGGATGCGCGACGAACTTCTTGACCTTGTAGATGGCGCGAAGGAGCGCAGGCGGGTGCGGCTCCGGGCAGGAGAGGAGGAACTCCGCGGGATTGTCCTCGTACCTGCCGCCGCAGAGTGGACACTCCAGGAGATAGTCGGCCGCGATCTCTTGCCTTTTCACGGTTGCTTCCATACTCTCAGAAATGAAGAGAATGCTTTCGGGTGCCCGGGTCAACCGTCCCGGGATCGCGCATGCGCAAAAGGCGGGAATTCATGGGGGTTGGCTCCTTCCGGACCGCGCGTGCAGGCACGGAAGGGCAGGGAAGACCGGATATTTGACGCGCGAATCCGGTTCCCCTCCCGGGGAGTTACATGGGACGCAATCGGAAGGAAACCCTGCTGAAGATCGGTGAGAGGCTTTTCGCCGAGCACGGCTACCGGGACGTGAGCATCAAGGACATCACGAGCTCCGCGGGGCTCGGAATGGGGAGCTTCTACACGTATTTCTCCAGCAAGGAAGCCCTGTACACGGACATCCTGGACCGGATCGAACAACGGGGCGTTCGGGACGTGGAGAAGCACGTGAACAGCCTGCGCTCCCCCCTGTTCAGGCTGAAAGCGCTGTTCCGTTATACGATCCTCAGCCTGCGCAGCAACGAGATCCTCCGCGGCATCTACACCCGTGAGAAGAGATTCATGTACCCGGGGGCGGAGGAGCGGACGCAGAAAGGCAACACCCTCTTCGCACGCATCGAAGCGCTGCTGGGTGAAATCCTTGACGAAGGGACTCGCAGGGGTGTCTTCCGCACGAGCCTGTTCCAGGACCCGCGGCAGATGCTGATCGCCATTTTCTTCGCCGTGCCGCTGAATGGCGGGGCCGCCGCCTCCATGGAGCTTGCCGAGGACATGATGGTGCTCATCGAACGAGGACTGAAGAGATGGCTCCGATTCCGACGCGCTGAGCGCCTCGACGTGCGCGCGCGCCGCAGGCGCTGAAAAACCGAACCGAACATTCCGTTCAATTGTTCGGCCCTGCGCGGTGTCAGCGTCCCGTTCCCGTGTCTGCCTCCTCGAAAATCATGCAAATCAATGGTCGCCTGTTGACGCGAGACCCCGTACGGCAAAGAATGCCGCCGAATGGAGGACCCGATGGACGACAAGAAGCCGGCGCTCTCACTTGACTGGTGGACCGTGATCGTGGGCCTCGCCCTGGCAGCCGTCGTGCTTGCGGGCCTCCCCGCCATTCCCTGGTAAGAGGACGCGATGAAGAGGTTCGTGGACGCAACCGTTCGGCTCCTCCCTGGTGTCGTGGTGGTCTTCGCCCTGGCCATCGGCGGCAAGCTCCTCTCCGACTGGTTGCAGTCGGTCATCGTGATCAACTGGGTGCGGTCCCTCGCTTCCAACGTCATCATTGCCATCGTCGGCGGCATGATCATCGGCAACCTCGTGCCGCTCCCGAAGGTGTTCTCCCCCGGCATTGCCACCTACGAGTTCTTCCTGAAGGTCGGCATCGTGCTCATGGGAGCGCGCTTCCTGGTGACCGATATCGCGCGGCTGGGCGGCATCGGTCTGGGAATGGTCGTGGTGGAGATCCTTTTCTCCATAGCTTTCGTGAGCCTCTTCGCCCGATGGTTCCGACTCCCGGAGAAGCTCGGCAGCCTGCTTTCGATAGGCGTAGGGATCTGCGGGGTCTCCGCCATAATCGGCGCCTCGCCGAGCATCCAGGCGGAGAAGGAAGACACCGGCTACGCCATCGGCGTCATCCTTGTGTTCGGCGCTGCAGCCCTTGTCGTCTACCCTCTTATCGGACGGCTCTTGTCGATGTCCGACAAGCTCTTCGGTATCTGGGCGGGCCTCGCGGTGGACAACACCGCGGAAGCCGTGGCCACGGGCGCCATCTATTCCAAGGCCGCTCTCGCCTACACCACCCTTGCAAAGCTCTGCCGCAACGCCCTGATGGGGTTCGTGATCCTCGGGTTCGCCGTGTACTATGCGCGGCGCGGGATGGCCGGGCAGGTCACGCACAAGGGCAGATTCCTCTGGCAGAAGTTCCCAAAGTTCGTCCTGGGGTTCCTGGGGCTCTCGGTGATCTTCAGCGTCCTTTTCGCGCTGTTCCCCGGAAAGGACGCCCATGCGTACCTCGTGGGGCGGGTCGGTGCGATGCGCAACCTCTCCGAGTGGGCCTTTCAGCTTACCTTCGTCGGGGTGGGATTGCGCACGAGCTT
This sequence comes from Spirochaetia bacterium, assembly GCA_049515615.1. Lineage (GTDB taxonomy): Bacteria > Spirochaetota > Spirochaetia > SZUA-6 > Fen-1364 > Fen-1364. Next base: position 14,269 of record JBEKTX010000055.1, on the reverse strand, counting down.
CCGCGACATGGTGCGCACGGGCGTGAAGCCGCTCGTGGTGGGCGTGGCCGCGGAAACCGCGGTGGCGGGGGTCACGCTTCTCATGGTGTTCGGGGCCGCGGGATTCCTGCCCAGCCTGTAGGCGGAGGGCCCTCGCACTCTCACCCCCCATCCCCCAGACTCGTATACCCGTTCCGTCATCCTTGTAGCGGGCCACTGCCTTCCCCGTGAGGACAGGCATTTGTATTATACGACCGGTGAGCTGTTGAAGCATATGCGCTCTCCCGGGACGGATATTTCTGAAGTATTCAAACAGACCGGAGCCGGGGTAAGTGCCGACACCGCGGGAAGCCAGATTCCCGCAGTTTATACGCAGTTCTTTGGCTCGTACGCCCTCGTAGCAGCTGCCCCGTCAGTTCAGCCAGCAGCAACGCCCACGATGTCCGTCACGCGATCCTGCGGGAGCCTTGTGGTCACCGGCGGCGACCGAAGGGACTCTCTCCATCGGAAGGGTGCAGCCGGTCGGCGTTTCCCTGAGGCAGTGAATAAAAAAGCATTGCTTTTGTTGCACGAACATACTAAGATGCGGGCGGGAAACGAAAGGATATCCCGCAATCCGCAAGAATTGCGGGACTTATGGTGAATCCAAAGGAGAGCTTAGCGCAGGACAAAATGTCGTAAAACGTTATTGAGAGGGAATAGACAACAAAAAACGGAGGCGAAAGATGAATTGGTATGTCGCGGTTTTGAAGAAGTACGTTGTGTTTAGAGGGCGGGCAAGTAGAAAAGAGTATTGGATGTTCGTTCTCTTTACCGTCATTTTTGGTATCGTTGCAGCGGTTTTGGATAATGTTCTCGGAATCGCAATTGCGGGTCTATCGTACGGTCCCATATACATCATATACGCTCTCGCAACCCTGTTGCCGAGCCTTGCAGTAACAGTAAGGCGACTACATGACATCGAGAAGAGCGGTGGATACATTTTCGTTGCTCTCATCCCCATCGTGGGCAGCATTTGGCTCTTGGTTCTGGTCTGCACCAAGGGAAGTGTGGGAACGAATGCTTTTGGGGAGGATCCAATAGTCCCGGTTGTAAAGGCTGATGTAAAGACTGAGACTTGATCTGTCAAACAACCGAGGAGAATGGCAGGTGCCCTGACAAGATTCGTCCAAACCTGCCATAGGGACTTCTGTGTTGTTCCGCCGCAAGGCGTTGTGGAGGGCGGCGTTGCCGTGCCATGCCTTGCGGCGGAAGTCTAAAACAATCATCTCAGACTTATGTAAGATCGAATCCGTATCTCACATCGATATAAGCCTTTTTCACTCCAGACTTTTTGAACCGTGAACACGGCCGAATGACACGAATAAGCGCCACTTAGTGCAGCACCGCCTCTGAGTTTCTTCTCATGATCGTCCAGATTGGATGTCGCGCCCCTCCTGGGATTGAGGGGTGCGAGGCCCTGATCAGTATCGAAGGAAGGTCCATCTCCCATATATGAGTAATTCACTCAGCTATTGACTTTCCGTGTGAGCGTTGTGACCTTTGACTATCTTCGCCTCCATGTTGGGGTTTTCTTAACGAAAGGAGTCCTGATATGAGGATCCAGCGTTTCACGAAGTTCCTTGGCGCGGCGGCAGTGGCCGTTATGATGTCCGTGGCCGCGGGTTCCTATGCAGAAGCACAGAGCATCGCATGGCGAACCGATCTGGACTCGGCCACCGCGGAAGCCAGGCAAACGGGCAAAGTGATGATGGTCGATGTGTATACCGACTGGTGCGAATGGTGCAAGGTGCTGGACTCCAAAACGTACACGGATGCAAAGGTGATCGCAGGGGCGCAGCAGTTCGTCGCGCTCAAGCTCAACCCTGAGAAGAGCTCGCCTGAGGCCCGGTTCGCCCAGAAGTATGGAGTCACCGGCTACCCCACGATTCTCTTCGTTGAAGGGGACGGTACCCTCGTCAACAGGGTCGTGGGATACGTGGATGCGCCCTCATTCGCATCGGCGATCGCGAGAACGACTGAGTATGGGCCGAAAATAAAGACGTATCTCGCAGAGTTCAAGGCGGGAACGAACACCAACGCTCGAGAGCTTCTCTCAATGCTCGTCGAGACGGGCCGGGTCGACGAGGCCATCCCTGTCTTCGATCGCCTGCGATCAAGTGAGTCCCTCCCCGCGTCGTTCCAGGAGACCACAGCCCTGGCGATCGCGCGCAATTTCCTCGACCAGAACCAATACGACCGCACCCTTGACTATGTCAAGATCGTCGAGGATATCGGTTCGCGGTCGGATGCCAACTGGGATGCGCACTTCCTGCGCGCAATAGTGATCTACTATACAAAAGGCAAGACAGCGGGCATCGGGTACCTGGATCTTCTGCAGGCGAACACCGAGACCCCTTCCGCCTGGAAAGAGCGCTACAAAGATCTTGAGAACCGTATGAAAGCAGCGAAGGACCAGGGAAGCTCGTGATCGGGGAGCACCGGGACACATCAGCCTGCCGTTTCCTCGGGGCAGGCTGATGTCGCCATCCCGATCTTCTCACGAGCGCCGATGCGAGTGACCCAGCGACTGAGTCAGCCCCGCGGCTCCTACAAACCGTCCATCCTCTTCCAGAGTGACCGCGCGGCGGCCTGGGCTTCGGCGTAGACGGGGGCAACGTCCCACGGGAAGGTCCTGTTCTCCATGACGATTTTCCCGTTAACGATGACCGTGTTCACATCTCTGCTCCCCATTCCGAAAATGGCGTGCCCGGCCACGTTCTCACGGGCCAGCGGTGTCGGCGAGTCATAGTCCAGAATCACGAGATCGGCCTTGTACCCCTTCTCGATCTTTCCGAAGCTCTCCCCGAAGCACCGACGAAGGATCTCGTTGCCGGACTGGAGGAAGCGCATGAAGGCCCCCGGCCCCAGTGGACCGCCGGCGTCCCGGTGACGGAAGTAGGCGAACTTCGCTTCCAGGAGCATGTCGGACCCGATGCCGTCGGTTCCGAGGACGACGTTCTTCACGTGGGGGAGCGCCGAGTTGTAGCCGACGCAGTTGTTCATGTTTGATCGGCTGTTATGCGCCAGGTGCGCCCCGCGTGCGTTCAGGATGTTCCGGTCCTCCTCGGTGAGGTACAGGCCGTGAGCGATGATCGATGCGTTCGAAAGCAGCCCGAACTCGTCCAGCCTCTTCAACGCGTCCTTGCCGTGTATCCGGTGCGACCAGGATCCGTCGAAGCTGTCCTCGGCGACGTGGACGTGAAAGCCCCTTGCCGAGCTCGCCACGACCTCGGCAAGAGCCGTGAGATCCTGGTCGGAAAGCGTGAATGGCGCGTGGCCTCCGATCATCGCCTCCACGAGCCTCTGCTTCCCCCTGCTCTTCTTTTCCTCATCGATAAGACGGGCAAAGCGCCTGTTTTCCTCCACACCCTGCAGCGCGCCGTCCCGGCCGTTTCTGTCGGTGGTCTCGTAGCAGAGGATTCCACGGAGGCCCGCTTTCTCGAAGCCTTCCTTCAGCATCGACAGCGAGCCGTCGATGAATGACGGCGAGGCGTGGTGGTCGATGACGGCAGTGCACCCGGCCTTCACCGCCTCCAGAGCGCACACAAGGCCGCTCAGCCTCACGCTGTCCGCGTCGAGCGCACGGTCCAGGCGCCACCAGAGGTTTTGGAGAGTGGAGACAAAATCGGGGCACGGCGCGATCGTCGCCATGATCCCGCGCGAGAGTCCCGAGTAGAAATGGTCGTGGCCGCACACAAGGCCCGGCATGACAACGCGGCCCGCGAGGTCGATGCTCCGCGCCGGCTTCAGCGCTTCTCCCGCGGCCCGGCCGACGGACTGGATCTCCGTGCCGTCGATGACAATGTCCATGCCGGGAACCACCTCGGCGGGGTGAAGGTGCACGAGTGTGGCATTCTTCAAGAGAATCATGGCGTGCCCCCGAGGAGGTAGCGATAGTCCTGGACGATCGCCTGCACGACGGCAAGGGCGCTGCCGTCGCCGAGATCGGCCGTCACGCTCAGCGCTCCGTCCACACGAAGCCCGCCGATCCTGCCGCCCACCCTGATCTCACCTTCGCCGCCGTTGACGAAGAACCCCGGATTCGTGCTGTCCTTGAAGTCTTCGTCGGACGAGAACACGGTCAGCTTGTCCTTGTAGGGCTTTCCCTCCCAGGGACAGAACGTGGCGCAGTTGCCGCATTCGTTGCAGAAGGCATCGATGTGCACGATCTGGAACTCGTCCCGCAATCCCTCCGGCACGCGCACGATGGTGTTTGCCCTGTTGGGGCACACCTCGACGCACTTCATGCAGAGGGCCCTGCAGCCCAGGCATCGCCGGGATTCGGTTGCACGGGTCACCGCGTCGGAGACACGTCCGGCCGTCGGCGTCATTGTGTCGCGCGCGGAGCGCAGCGCCGCCACGTTTTCCGACGGCAGGGGCCATCCCCCGAACCGGGCGCCTCCTTCGCGCGCGGCGATAGTGTCCGCCGCCCGACGCGCCGAGGCGATCGCGCGGACGATCGTTGCCGCGCCTTCCGCCGCATCGCCCAGGAGGAACACGCCGGGCACGCCCGTCTCCTGCGTCTTCGGGTCCGCGCCCGCCTTACCGGGGGGGAGACCGAGCGCCGCGAGCGCCGCCTCGTCCACTTCGGCGCCCAGGGCGGCGATGACCGCGTCGGCCGGCAGCATCTCCGTTGCGGAGGTCGCAACGGGCCGGGACCGGCCCGAAGAATCCGCCTCGCCCAGCTCCATCACTCGACAGAGCAGGCCCGAACCAGCCGTCCAGCTCTCCGGTGCCCGGAGGAAGTCGAACATGATCCCCTCCTCCCGGGCAGAGAGATACTCCTCGCGGGACGCCGGCATCTCGCGCTCACCGCGCCGATAGACGATCCTCACTTCTTTCACGCGCGGGCATTTCTGCGCCGCGCGCGCCGCGTCCATCGCGGTGTCCCCGGCGCCGATGACCGCCACCGTCCTCCCCAGTCGGAGGCGTGAGGCGTCCCGCCGGAACTCCCTGAGGAAGGAGAGCGCGTCGCGCGCGCCCTGGATGCCGGCATCCCTGTGCGCCTCGGCGCCGACACCGACGAGCACGTAGGAAAATCCCTCGGCCCTGAGCTCGTTGACGGTGCGGGCTCTCTGGCCGAAATGGAAGATCACTCCCATCTCCTGCAGAAGCGCGACGTCCTTCTCAACCGCGCCGGCGGGAATCCGGAAGCCCGGGAGCAGGTAGCGCACGATGCCGCCAGGTTCATTTTCCCGCTCGAAGAGGTGGACCTCGAACCCTTCCCTGCGGAGGAAGGAGGCTGCCGCAAGTCCTGCGGGACCCGCCCCGAGCACCGCGGCCTTCGTGCCCCGGGACGGCGCCATCCGCGACACGTGCGCACGGCCCGTCCGGAAATCCTTGAATCCCTCCTCCGCGGCGATCCTCTTCATCTCCCTGATCTGCACCGGGCCTTCCCAGTCCATCCGGGTGCAGTTCTCCATGCACTGGTGGTCGCAGAGATACCCGGTCATGAAAGGAAGGGGATTGCGCAGGTACACGGCTTCGAAGGCATCCGCCGTCCTGCCGGAACCTGCAAGGTGAATGTACTCGGGAACGTCCTGGTGGATGGGACATGCCTCCACGCAGGGGGCCACGAAGCAATCGAACAGCGGGAGCGGTCCCGCGACGCTTACCTTGCCCGTTCCGCGGTACTCTTTACGGGCGGGCGCTGCCTCCCTCGCCGCCTTGGCCGCATGGTGCGTTTTCCGAACGTCCACAGCCTGCAGCCGCCACGAATCGGCGTGTGCTTCCGATATCTCCGCCAGCTCTTTCATCCTCCCGTATCCGCCGGGCTTCAGGAGCTCGGTGGCGACGGTCACGGGACGGATGCCCGCGTCAAGTATCCCCGCGAGGTTCCACGATGCGGCCCCGCCGGAGAACGAGAGCGGCAGCCGTCCGTCGAGCTCCGAGGCAAGCGATTCCGCCAGGGTCATTGTGAGCGGGTACAGGGCCCGGCCCGACATGTACATCTCCGCGCCCGGAAGCACGCCTCGATCATTGGCCGCCGCGAGCGTATTCGAAAGCTTCGCGCCGAAATGCAGTCCCTCGGCCCGGCCCAGGGCCAAAAGGCGCTTGAGCATCGGGATCGCATCCGGATATTGCAGGTCCTTGAGGAATCCCTCGGGCTTCAGCCCGATGTATCCGTAGCCGAGCCCGGACAGTATCTCGCGTGCGCGCTCGTGTCCCAGCAGAGTCGGGTTGAGCTTGACAAGGGTGTCCAGCTTCTTTTCTTTCAGCAAGTACGAACAGATCGACTCGATCTCACCCGGCGGGCACCCGTGCATGGTGGAAAGCGTGACAGAAGTGCACATCCGCGGAGGAATGCGCTCCGAAAGCCCGTTGACTGCATCCCTCATCGACTCCCACGGGGTTCCCTTCAGGAAGCCGCTATCCGCGGTAAGTCCTGCAAGCTCATCCCGGCATCGGGCAAAAAAGGGGTCCCGTGATGAGTCCATCAGCCTGCTGATGAGGCGGTCCATCTTCTCCGTCTTGATGCCGGCAAGGTCGTAGCCCACGCTCATGTTGAAAAGGAAGGAGCCGCGCGCCTGGCCCATGACGGCTTCCAGGAAATGCAGGGCAAACCAGGCCTTGAGGTATTCCTCGTATGCCGCATCGAGGCTCAGCTCCGTGGACCATTCGACGTTGTAGCCCTCGTCCGCGGCGTCGATGCACGGTTTGTCGATGACCAGAGCGTCGAGCATCTGGACCGTCTTCAGCTCGAAGTACCGCCCCCCTGCCAGCCAGGCGGCGATGATGTTCTGGGCGAGTTGGGTGTGCGGGCCCGCCGCAGGGCCGATCGGGTTGGCGGCAGCGGAAGAGAAGATCCGTGCGGTCTGCGCTGCGGAGCGCGGCTTCCAGAAGTGCTCGGAAGGGATGTCGAAGATCGATCCTTTGGCCCTGACCTCCGCCAGGCATCTCAGGAGGAGAACCCGGAAAGGGATCGGACGCATCTTGTCACTCATGAAAGGCCATCCTAACGCGAAAACTCCAACCTGTCCAAATAAAACGAATGGGGAACGCTTGACGAATCTGGAGCAGCGCGATACATTCTTAGTGTATTAGTAATATAGATCACTAAGAGAGGAGATTTCAGTGGTCGAAATCAGGAATATGTCTTTCGGGTATAGGAAGAAGAGGCTTTTCTCCGGCCTCGACCTCACTCTTCAGCCCGGCAACATCTATGGGCTTCTTGGGAAGAACGGGGCGGGGAAGACCACCCTCCTGAAGATCATCAGCGGCCTCCGCCAGGCGCAGGAAGGCACGTGCAGCGTGCTCGGTTACGACCCGGCCCGGAGGCACGCCGCCATGCTGGAGCAGATCTGCTTCATCGCGGAGGAGCTGTACGTGCCTGCCCTCGCGCCGGATCTGTTCGTTGCGCTCCACGCACCCCTGTACCCGCTCTTCGATCACCAGGCATTCCACGCCTCACTGTCCGAGTTCGAGCTTACGACGGACAAGAAGCTCACGGATCTCTCCTATGGCCAGAAAAAGAAGTTCCTGATTGCCTTCGGGCTGGCCTCCCGTTGCCGGCTGCTCCTCATGGACGAGCCGACCAACGGGCTGGACATCCCCTCGAAGAGCCAGTTCCGCAGGCTCCTGGCCCGGGCGGGCGGCGCCGACCAGGTGATTCTCGTCTCCACGCACCAGGTGCGCGATATGGAGAACCTGATCGATCCCATCATCATTCTCGATGAGGGCAGGATCATCTTTCAGCAGCCCTTGCGCGAGGTCGGAACCCGGCTGCGGGCGTCCATTGAGAGCACCGAGCCGGCGGACCCCGGCGCCCTGTACGCGGAGAAGACCCTGGGCGGCTGGGCCGTGCTGCGGGAGAGCTCCGGGCAGGAGGAGTCGAGCATGGACCTGGAGACGCTCTTCAATGCGGTGACCGCGGAGGGCGGGAAGGTTCGGGGGCTTTTCGAGCAGGTATCCGCGGGAAAGGGAGAATGAGATGAACATTCACACGGCGTTTGCGCAGCTCAGATTCCGGCGGTTCGGCCGGCTCCTCCTGAGGGAGCTCGCGCACGGGTACCGCGGCCTTCTCATTGCGATGGCAGCGGTGGCCGGGGGCGTCATCGTGTTCACGGCCATCGGCGCGCTGGCCGCGAGCGCCGGCGGCGCCCCCGCCGGCACGGTGAGCGGGGACGGCTACTTCGGCTTTTTCCAGACCCTCCTTTTCCTGGGCGGATTCATCATCACCAGCCTCGCTTTCCGCGAGGTCTGGCAGACCGGGAGCGGGATTGCCTACCTCATGCTTCCCGGCTCCCTCTTCGAGAAGTTCGTCGTCAAGCTTCTCATGACGTCTGTCGGGTTCGCCGCGGGCGCACTGATTTTTATGAGCGCGACAGCGTTGGCAAGCGATGGTCTGGACCGGCTGCTCTTCGGCGTGGGGCGCGGCTTCTTCAACCCCGTTGCCCCCGCGGTGCTCCAGGCCGTCGTCCGTTACCTTGTGCTCCAGTCCTTCTTCCTGCTGGGCTCCATCTGGTTTCGAAAGCTCGCGTTCGTCAAGACCGCGCTCTCCATCGTGGTCTTCGGCATCGCCCTGTCGATCGTTTCCACGGCCGCTCTGCGGATCGGGCTCGCATCCCACTTCGCCCTGGGCCCGGGCCATGGCATGAGGCTCGGCGGGTGGGCGTTCGACCTGAACGGGGCGGGGCTGCAGAACCTGTTCAGGCCCGGCGGGCGGGGGTACTCGGGCGCCATGGCGTTCAAGGTCGCGGCGGAGGCCCTCTTCATCGCCCTGGCCCCCGCAAGCTGGGTGGCCGCGTATTTCAGGCTGGGCGAGGCCGAGGTGTAGGCGTGGAGTTCCGGGACAACCAGGCAATCTACATGCAGATCGCGGACTTGATGTGCGAAAGGATCCTCTCCGGTGCGTGGAGGCCTGGTGAGCGCATCCCGAGCATCCGCGAAACGGCCGAGACGAGCCAGGTGAATCCCAACACGGTCATCCGCACGTACGGGTTCCTGGAAGAGAAGGGAATCATCCGCAACCAGCGGGGGGTGGGATTTTTCCTCTCGGATGACGCGGTCGAGATCACGCGGAGGCTGAAGAGGGAGAGCTTCGAGAGGCGGGACCTGCCGCGGATGTTCAGGATCATGGACCTCCTGTCGATCCGCATCGACGACCTGCAGGGAATCTACGACGCGCATCGGGACGCGTCAGGAAAGGAGAAGGCACTGTGAAGAAAAGCGCAATCGTGGTGACCGGCGCCCTGGGAGCCGTGCTCGTACTGATCATCGCTTTCGTGATCTTCCTGGCCGTGTCACTCTGACAGAGTAGTGAAAATGTTGGTACAATCCACGGCGTGAATGATTTCCCAGCGACATGATCTAGACGCGGCTTCTACGGACGGAGGCAGATATGAAAAAATGGTCGTTCGAGAACCGTGTCGCGACGATCATTGACGCAGTTGGGAAAACCTCGCCGACGGATGCCTCGATAGGAATTCCCCGATCGAGCAGGCATGACGAGCTCGATCTGCTGGTCGACGCGATAGAAGACCTTCTGCGGCGATCGCGCGAAGGAGTGACGGCCCTCCAAAGCGCTCAGGATGCCATGATGAGGCTGCAGGTCGCCAGCGATACAAAGGCGGAAGACGAGCCCTCGCGGGAGCACATTCTCCTGCTGAATGCACTGAAGGAGAACATACCCGACACGATCTATTTCAAGGATGCACAGGGCCGTTTCCTCCATCTCAGCAAGGCCCATGTAAGGGCATTCAATCTGATAAGCACCAGAGAAGTGGTCGGCATGACGGACTTCGATTTCTTCACGGACGAACACGCGCGGGCCGCGTTCGAGGACGAGCAGAGAATCATCCATACCGGTGAACCGATCATCGACAGGGAAGAGAAGGAGACGTGGCTCGATCGCCCCGCCACGTGGGTCCTGACGACCAAGATGCCCTTGCGCGACGCGCAGGGAAACATCGTCGGGACGTTCGGCATTTCCCGAGACATCACCGAGCGCAAGCGCGTGGAAGAAGCGTTGGGGAAAAGCGAAGAGCGCTACCGGCTGCTTTTCAACAGCATCAACGATGCGGTTTTTGTCCACGGGCTTACCGCGGACGGGCTGCCGGGCAAAATCACTGAAGTAAATGATGTCGCGTGCGAACGACTGGGCTATTCACGTGAGGAGTTGCTTCAGATGAGACCTCTCGACTTCGACACCTTTGAAAGCGCGGCCATCGCGCCAGAGATGGCGGTTCGATTGAAAGCGGAGAAGCATGCAGTCTGGGAAGGCGTCAATGTAAGCAAGGCGGGGCTGAGGATTCCCGTGGAAATCAGCGCTCACCTTTTTGACATAGCGGGCGAGCCCACAATCATCGCCACCGTCAGGGACATCAGCGCCCGCACGCAGCTCGAAGAGAACCTCGCGAAGGAAAAGGCGCTGCTGTTGACCCTGATAGACAATCTGCCGGACTACGTCTCGGTGAAAAACGGCCTGGAGAGGGCGCAGGAGGCAGTCGGGAAGACTGACCTCGATTTCTATCCCCCCTCGGAGGCCGCGCGGTACATGGCCGATGAGCGGACAATCATTCAGACCGGGACCGCCTTGATCAACAAGGAGGAAGAATCCTCTGATCGGGAGGGCCACAATCGCTGGACACTGACAACCAAGGTGCCGCTCAGGGATGCCCAGGGGAATGTCACGGGAGTCGTGTGCGCGGGAAGGGACATCACGGAGCATAAACGGGCAGAAACAGAAAATGCCCGCATGAACCGTGCATTGCGCATGCTCAGCGACTCCAATCAGGCACTGATTCACACCACGGATGAAACTTCGCTCTTGAACGAGACCTGCCGGATCGCTGTCGATGTGGGCGGTTATCGCATGGCGCGGGTCGAGTTCGCTGAACACGATGAAGCAAAGACATTGCGGCCGGTAGCCCATGCAGGATTCGAATCAGGGTACATCGAATCTGCAAACGCCACCTGGACCTGGGCGGATACTGAGCGCGGTCGCGGCCCCGGCGGCACCGCGATCCGTACGGGCCAACCCTGCATTGCGCGCAACATTGAACTGGATCCAGCCTTCGCTCCCTGGCGGGAGACAGCCATCCAGCGCGGCTATAAGTCTGTCATTGCCCTGCCGCTCATCAGTGAAGGCGAGACTCTTGGAACGCTGGGCATCTACTCAGCCGAAATAGATGCATTCGATGCGAAGGAAGTTGATATCCTGAAAGAGCTGGCGGGCGATCTGGCTTTTGGCATAACCGCGCTGCGCACGCGGGCCAAGCGGGACCAGGCAGAAGAGGCGTTGCGCGAAAGCGAAAAACGCTACCGTCTCATCGCTGAAAACACCGCGGACACGATAGCCATATTTGATCTCGATCTCAGAACGACATACGTCAGTCCCTCGGTGCAAAAGCTCATTGGATTCACGGTTCAAGAGACGCTGGAAAGGTCGTTGGATCAGATTTTGACTCCCGAATCGCTGCAAAAAGCATACACCGCGTTTGCCGAGCAAATCGAATTGGAGAAAACCGGACAACAAGACCCGTCAAGAACCGTCTTGCTCGAGCTCGAGGTGTACTGTAAAGCCGGTTCCACACTATGGGTTGAGCTAGTGGTATCATCTCTCAGGGACAACAATCTCAAACCAACCGGACTGTTGACGGTCACCAGGGACATCACCAAGCGCAGGCAGGCGGAGGCCGCTCGGCAACTTCTGGCATCCGCCATCGAGCAGGCCGCCGAGACGATCGTCATCACTGACGCGGCAGCGACGATCGAGTACGTAAATCCGGCATTTGAAGCCGTCACCGGTTATGCGCGGGAGGAGGTTGTCGGCCGCAACCCGCGCATCCTCAAGAGTGGCGAGCAGGACGCCGCTTTCTATGCGTCCCTCTGGGACGCCATCTCCAATGGCAGAACATGGACGGGGCGCCTGGTGAACAGGAAGAAGGATGGCACACGTTTCATTGAAAATGCGACGATCTCTCCCGTATTCGACTCCGCCGGCGCGATCGTGAAGTACGTCGCGGTGAAGCACGATGTCACCCGCGAGCGGCAACTCGAAGACCAGCTTCGCCAGGTTCAGAAAATGGAATCCGTCGGGCGCCTCACAGGAGGGGTCGCGCACGACTTCAACAACATTCTCCAAGCTATCACCGGCTACTGTGACCTGCTCAAAGCGGGAGTGTCGGATGAGAACCAGCAGTATGTGGAGGAAATCACGAAGGCGGCGGAGCGGGCAACGACGCTCACCGCGCAGCTCCTGGCATTCAGCCGCAGGCAGATTCTGAGACCGCGAGTCGTCGAGACGAAAGACCTCATTCGCTCAATGCAGAAGATGCTCGAGAGGGTCATAGGGGAGGACATCGAGCTGAGGACTCTCATCGATCCCGACACGGGCAACTTTCTGGCGGACCCCGGGCGGATGGAACAAGTCCTTCTGAACCTGGCGATCAATGCGCGGGATGCCATGCCGTCGGGCGGGAAGCTCACGCTCGAGACTTCAAATCGCGCCTTCGATGCAGAATACGTTCGCGATCACCCTGGGGTGAAGGCAGGGCAGTACGTTCGCATCGCCGTGAGCGACACGGGAGTCGGAATGGACCAGGAAACCCTTTCGCACATTTTCGAACCGTTTTTCACCACCAAGGAGATGGGAAAAGGGACCGGTCTTGGATTGTCGACGGTGTACGGGATCGTCAAGCAGAGCGAGGGCTACATCAACTGCTATAGCGAGAAGGGCAGAGGAACAACGTTCACCATCCATCTCCCCCTGACCCTCGAGGAAGCCGACAACCCCCTGGTCGCAGGGCAGGGCACAACTGCACCGAGGGGGACGGAAACAATACTTCTCGTCGACGATGATTCAGCGGTTCGGAGTGTTGCAAGGATCGCGATGGAGGAGGCGGGGTATGTCGTCATCGAGGCCTCGGGGGGTGAGGAGGCTCTGCGGGATGTACGGGCGCACAATCTCACCATCGAGCTGCTGGTTACTGACGTCGTGATGCCTCGGATGAGCGGCAAGGAGCTGGCACAAAAGCTGGGAGAGATGTGCCCTGGTGTGCGAGTCCTCTATGTCTCGGGGTACACGGCAAACGTCATCTCGCATCACGGGGTTCTTGACCCCGGTTTGGACTACATGGAGAAGCCCTTTGGCTCTCGAGAGCTCCTTACCAAGGTGCGAGAGATATTGGACAGGCCATAACCAGGAGGCTCCGCCGGGAATGCTGCTTTCCGATCTGCCCGACGAGCGCTTGCCATGAGGCTCGGTGCACCGCATGCTGGCCGGATGACGGGGAGAGAGCGGGTGCTTTGCCTGATGCGCGGCCGGCCGGTGGACGCGCTGCCGAACATGCCGATCACGATGATGAAGGCGGCGGACGAGATCGGGGTCCCGTACAGAACCTACGCCGTGGACGCCGATGCCCACGCGCGGGGCCAGATGGCGGTCAGCCGCTCGTATGGCATCGACCACGTTTCCGGCATCTCGGATCCCGCCGTCGAGGCATCCGACCTGGGCGCAGCGGTCATCTACCGGGAGGATGCGCCTCCCGCCATCGATGACAACGAACCTCTTCTCAGGGACACTCGCCGGCTCCTGGACCTGAAGATCCCCGACCCATGGGCTTCTCCCCGAATGAGAAAGCGTATCGACGTGGTGGCCCGCCTGAAGAAGGGCTGCGGCGGGGAGAAGGCGGTGGAGGGTTGGATCGAGGGACCCATGGCGGAGTCCTGTGATCTGCGCGGCGTAAGCCGGATCATGATGGACTTCTACGATTCCCCGTCATTCGTCCGGGACCTGGTCGCCTTCGTCGTGGAGGTGGAGCTCGCCTTCGCCCGCGCGCAGGTTGAGGCAGGTGCGGACTATGTCGGCATGGGGGACGCCGCCGCATCGCTCATAGGACCCGACCATTATCGGGAGTTCGTATGGCAGGCGGAGAAGATGTGCGTCCGTGAGCTGCACCGCATGGGCGTCCCCGTGCGCCTTCACATCTGCGGCAATATCACCCCGCTGCTGGAGATGATCGCATCTGTGGAGGCGGACCTTGTCGACCTCGATTCCATGGTCTCCGTCCAAGAGGCACGGGAGAAGCTGGGGCCCGGTCGCTGCCTTGCGGGGAACATCAATCCCGTGGCGGACCTGCTCAATGGAACGCCGGATTCGATCGGCAGGTGTCTGGATTCCTGCTTCCACGCCGCCGGCGGGACGGCTTACGCGGTGGCGGCCGGATGCGAGGTGCCGCGCGACACCCCGGCTCGGAACCTCCGCGCGATGGCGAGCTTTGCCCGCACGAATCGCCCCTCCGTCTCT